>CAXTCL010000089.1:0-14921 GCA_964242035.1 uncultured Acetobacteraceae bacterium
GGAAGCAAAAGTTTTTTGCTTCTTTTTTTCAAAAAAGAAGGCCTTGCTTGCTTACTTCCGTCACGGGCCGCACGGAAAATCGTCCAGCTTTGCGCAAAGCTGCGCGGTGTCCGGACGCAGTGCGACAGCAGCCACGGCCAGGACAAGAACCAGCAGGACAGGCATGATCGTTCCGCTGCGCTGCGTTTTGATTGCCACTGCATGAATACCGCGATCCCGGGTGCCGCCGGCGCTGCGCGGAAACGCCGTGGCCGATTGTCGATCGATTTCAAACATTGCCTGCTCCTGCATCTGGCGCAGCGAGTGCGGCAGAGACGCGGCAGACGGCAAATAAATTGTTCTAAAAGAGTATAAAGCTGTTTCATTCCAGCGTGTTGTCCGCGGACGCGTCAAGGCGCAGGCGATCCGGCCCGCGGCTGCCTGGCACGGCGTCAACCAGTGTACTCGGGCGTGGCAGGCTTGATGGTTGTCGTGGTAGCAAGACGGGCCGCCACGATCTCGTCCGTATATGGAGTGTTGCCAGTCATGGATGTCGCGTTCCGGGAACAGGGCAGTTTCCGTTGGGGGCGGTTCACGCTGGATCCGCTGCGCCGGTCGCTGTCCTGCGATGGCGACAGGGTGAAACTGGCCGAGCGCCTGTTCGATGTGCTGCTCTATCTGGTCGCGAACCATGGCCGCGTCGTCGAGCGCGAGGAGCTGCTGCGCGAGGTCTGGGCAGGGCGCGTCGTGGAAGACAACAATGTGGGCCAGGCGGTCTTCGAGCTGCGACGCGTCCTGAAATCGGGCGGCAGCACGGACAGGAGCATCGTGACCGTGCCGGGCAGGGGCTTCCGGTTCGCCGAACCGGTGATCTTTGAGCCGGCTCCTATAGAGGCGGCGTCGGGCGTAGCCCCGCCGTCGGGTGCGGCGCGGTGGCGCGGCCACGCGCCGCTCGGCGTGGCGCTGCTGTCGCTGGTGATTGCGGTGCTCAGCCTGGCGTTCTGGGCCAGCGAGAGGCATGCGCCGGCGGGGGGGCAGGCGGCCGAGCGCGCCTTTGCGCCGCCCGCGCGTTCGGTGGCCGTGCTCGCCTTCGACAACATGAGCGGCGATCCCGGACAGGCGTATTTCTCGGACGGCATGTCCGAGCAGCTGATCGACTCGCTAACCCGGATCGAGACCATCGAGGTGGCCGGCCGCACGTCGTCGTTCTCGTTTCGCGGCAGCCACGCCACCATTGGCGAGATCGGCCGCAAGCTGGATGTGAGCGCGGTGCTCGGCGGCAGCGTGCGTCGGGACGGACGCCGCGTGGTGGTGACCGCCCAGCTCACCAACGCGCGCGACGGCTTCAACATGTGGTCCGCCACCTACGACCGCGACCAGGGCGACCTGGCCGGCGTGGAGGCCGCGATCGCGGAGGCGGTGGTGCAGTCGCTGCAGGGCAGGCTCGCTGGCGGCGACGCCGCGCGCCTGAGCCTGGGCGACACCGCCAACACCGCGGCCTACGATTTCTACCTGCGCGCCACCCAGCTCGAGCACACCGCGAAGGGAGAGGCCGACCATCGCGCGGCACTGGCCGATTTCGACCGCGCCGTGGCGCTGGATCCGGGTTTCGCGCGCGCGCATGGCGGCCGGGCCAAGGCGCTGGCCAACATCGCCATGCTGGGCGCGGTGGGCAGCTCGGCCGCACAGCACAGGCTGTTTCAGGATTCGTTGGCGGCGGCCGACCGTGCCGTGGCGCTGGCGCCCGGCTGGGGCCAGTCGCATTCGCTGCGCGCGTGGACGCTGAATTTCGGCATGCTGGACCATGCGGCCGCGGAGCGCGAGATCGAGCAGGCCCTGCTGCTGACGCCCGGCAGCGCCGCGATCGAGAGCAATTACGCCAATATCGAGCTGGCGGCCGGGCACCTGGACCGGGCGATGTCGGCCGGGCGCCGCGGCACGCAGATCGATCCGCTTTCGGTGAACGCCTGGGGCCAGTTCGCCCGCATCCTGTTCATGGCGCGTCACTACGACGAGGCGGCCGAAGCGCTGCACCACGCCGCAGCGCTGGGTGACGGCCTGCGCCCGGTCTATGTCGGGCTGCTTGGCGGCGTGTTGCTGATGCAGGGGCATCCGGAGGCTGCCGCGAACCTGTGCGCGCCGGCAGCCAACCTGGAGGAAAAGGAGGTGCTGGCGATCGCCGGCCAGCGCCTGGGCCGCCAGGCGGAGGCGGAGGCCAACCTGGCCAGGCTGCGCGCGGACCAGGGCGACGCCGGCGCGTTCAGCTACGCCGAGATCTACGCGCAATGGGGGCGGAAGGAAGATGCGCTGACCTGGCTGGAGACCGCGGCGCGGCTGCGCGATCCCGGGTTGGCGGAGGTGGGTATCGATCCGATGCTGGATCCGATACGCGGCGAGGCGCGGTTCCGGGCGGTTCTGGCGGCGCGCTGAAGTCAGGCAAGCAAGGCCTTCTTTTTTGAAAAAAAGAAGCAAAAAACTTTTGTTCCCCCGCATTCGCACCAGCCGGTTTCATCCGGATGTTTCGAAGCCTCGGCAGCGTCGGGGAGACAAAAGTTTTTTGCTTCTTTTTTTCAAAAAAGAAGGCCTTGCTTTCTTGCTTGCTCTCTTCGTTTACGAGTTTTTACATCGATTGATTTGGCAACGGCGCCGCGCGTCGCCGAAGCAGTCGGCGAAATCGGGGAGGAGCAAGCCATGAGTGTCTATCAATGGACAGGTTCGAGCGAAAGCGATCTGGGCAACGAGGGCAACTGGGTGAACACCTCCAACCCCGGCACGGTTGGGACGCCCGGGACGAACGACGTGGCCATCATCCAGGTGGGTCAGGGGCTGTATGGCGTGCTGGACGTGGCGGCGCTCGACCTTGTGCAGGCCAGCGGCGCGCCGACGATCTCGATCACCGGGTCCAGCACCCAGGTGACCGCCGCCTCGGTGGGTATTGGCTACGGTTTCACCCTGGACACCGGCGCTTATCTGCAGGCCGGCACGCTGGGTATCGACGGCGACGGCACCGCGGTGACCGTGCAGAACAACGCGCTTCTGTACGACTTGGCGGGGCAGAACGACGTGCTGACCATTGGTGCCTCGACGGGCAACGCCTCCCTGCTGGTCACCCGCGGCGGCACCTTCTACTACGATTCGTTGGCGGCGAGCGGCACGCTGAGCCTGGGCGGCGTCAGCAACAGCGTCGCCACCCTGACGGTGAGCGCCGGGGGCTATTTCAGCAGCACGCTCAGCAGCGTCAACATCGGCGCCGTCTCGGGCGCCACCGGGATCGTGGACGTGACCGGCGCCAACAGCCAGTTCCTCGTCGATAATTACGGCTACACCACGATCGGCGACTACGGCGAGCTTGGCGGCAGCGCCCAGGGCACCTTCGAGGTCACCGGCGGCGCTTACGCTTCGCTGAGCTCAGACGGCGAGGTCGATGTCGGGACCAGCGCCGGCCTGGCGAAGATACTGGTCTCGGGGGCCAACTCGGCGATCCAGGCCGGGCCGTTCACCGAGATTGGCGAGTACGGCTCCAACATCGCGGGCGAAATCCTGGTGCAGGCCGGCGGCGAGTTCGACAACGCCACGGACCTGCTGCTGAACAACGGGACGATCGTGGTCACCGGCGCCAGCTCGCTGCTCACCGCGCGCATACTCGTGACCGACAGCGGCACGAGTCTGGAGGCCGCCAGCGGCGGGCTGATACATGTCGCCGACGCGGAACTTGCCGGCAAGCTGGTCCTGGCCGCGGGCGAGGTGAATGTGCGCGAGACGTGCTACCTGTATGGCGGCAGCCAGGTGGTCGGCCACGGCACGCTTGCCACTGCCACGATCGCCAATGGCGGCCAGATCGTCGCCAGCGGCGGCACGCTGGCGCTCTCGGGCTCGATCACCGGCACCGGCGGATTGGTGATCTCGGCCAGTTCATCCCTGGTTCTGGAGGGTGCGGCCGCGGTCAGCCAGACCATCATGTTCGGCGCCGGCGCCAACACGCTGGACCTGGCCGACCCTTCGGGCGTGGCCGCGCACATCATCGATTTCGCGACGGGCGACGCCATCGACCTGCTCGGCAAGGCGGCGACCAAGCTGACCTATGCCGCGGGTGCGCTGACGATCTCGAACGGCAGCACGCTGGTGGCCAAGCTTGCGGTTCGCGGCAGCTACACGAGTGCGAATTTCAAGCTGGCTTCGGACGGGCATGGCGGATCGCTGGTCAGTTATGCCGGCACAGGGGGCGGGGTGCCGCATCCTTTGGTGCCGCATTTCGGGTTGTGGTAAGGAAGAAAGGCCTTCTTTTTTGAAAAAAAGAAGCAAAAAACTTTTATCTCCCCGCATTTGCACCAGCCGGTTTCATCCGGATTTGCCGAAGCGCCGGCAGCGTCGGGGGGAATAAAAGTTTTTTGCTTCTTTTTTTCAAAAAAGAAGGCCTTGCTTGCTTTCAGTACGGCGTGCCGCCCGCGCGCTGTGCGCGGAGCGCCTGGGCATACCAGGCGAACTCGTCGAGGAACCTGCCGAGTCCGTGGACTTCCTCGCCGTCCGGCGTGCGGCCGTCCTCGTCCAGCGCGTCCTGTATGCGCGGGATCGCCAGCACGCTCGGCACGCTGGGCATGCCGAGTTCAGCCAGCGTCATGCGGAGCTGCATCGCCGCGCGCACGCCGCCGAACTGGCCGGTCGCGTAGCAGAGGATAGCGGACGGCCGCCAGAAATACTCCTCCAGGAAATGGTCCAGCAGGTTCTTCAGCGCGGGCGGGATAGCGTTGTTGTATTCCGCGGAGACGATCATGAAGCCGTCTGCCCGGCCGTAGAGCTCGGCCAGTTGTGCGAGTGGCGGCGGCGCCTCGCCTTTGGGGTATTCCTTGTACATCCGGTCGAGCAGCGGAAGCTGCAGGTCCAGGGGGTCGACCAGCACCGGCTCGTGCCCGCGCGCGGACAGTGCGCGCATGATCATCCGCGCCGCCCGCGCGCCCTGCCTGTCCCGCCTTACCGAGCCGAGCAGCACCGGGACGAGCAGCTTTTCCGACATCGCGCGCAGTCCTCCTGTTGTGCCTATGGAAGCAGGCAGTCCTTTTACACGAAAAGACCAAAAAACTTTCGCTTCCCCGCATCTGAATCGGCTGGCCGCCGTAAGATTAGATCAAGGCGATCGAGACCGCGCCAGGATAGTGGTTTTTCGAGTCTTTTTCTCAAAAAAGAAGGCGTTGCTTCCTTCCCCGCAGCTTTCCGCGCTAGGAACACATACGCGGGCGGGCAGCAGACATGGACATGGCGGCGAAACCGCTTCAACAACCGATTTTCCGAAGAGATCCACCGTCGATGATGCCGGCTACAGGCGACCCCCGGGTCGCGATCGTGGGCGCTGCCTGCCGCCTGCCAGGTGCGGCGGACGAGGATGGGTTCTGGCGGTTGCTGGAGGAGGGGCGATGCGCCGTGGGCGAGGTGCCGGCCGGCCGCTGGTCGCCTGCGCGCTATCTGCATACGCGCCGGTCCGAACCCGGCTTCAGCTACAGCTTCCAGGGCGGCTACATCGAGGGCGCGTTCGCCTTCGACCCCATCGTGTTCGGCATCTCGCCGCGCGAGGCGGCCGAGATGGACCCGCAGCAGCGCCTGCTCCTGGAAGCGGTATGGGGTGCGCTGGAGGATGGCGGCATCGCGCCGGGCTCGCTGGCGGGCGAGACTGTTGGCGTCTATGTCGGCGCGTCGGGGCTGGATTACGGCGCGCTGCAGGTGGCCGATCTCGGCGGCATAGACAGCCATTTCATGACCGGCAACACGCTCTCCGTGCTGGCCAACCGCATCTCCTACATCTTCGACCTGCGCGGGCCGAGCTTCACCGTCGACACCGCGTGCTCCTCCTCCCTGGTGGCGTTTGCCCAGGCGCAGGCGGCGATCGCGTCCGGGCAGATAGACACCGCGATCGTGGCCGGCGTGAACCTGCTGCTCTCGCCGTTCCCCTTCATCGGCTTCTCGCGCGCCGGCATGCTGTCGCCCAGCGGGCTGTGCCACTCGTTCGGCGCGGGCGCAGACGGCTACGTGCGCGGCGAGGGCGTGGTGGCGATGGTGATGACCAGGCTGGAGAGCGCGGTGGCGCAGCATCGGCGCGTGCGCGCGGTGGCGCTGGCGTCGGCCACCAACTCGGACGGGCGGACGAACGGCATCGCCCTGCCGGCGATCGAGGGCCAGCGAAGCCTGCTGGAGCGCATCTACGGCGAGGCCGGCATCGATCCGGACAGGCTGGCCTTCATCGAGGCGCATGGCACCGGCACCAGCGTGGGCGATCCTGCCGAGGCCATCGCCATGGGCCTCGCCCTCGGCCAGCGCCGCGCGTCGCCGCTGCCTATCGGTTCGGTGAAGTCCAACATCGGCCACCTGGAGCCGGCCTCGGGCCTGGCGGGCCTGTTCAAGGCGATACTGGCGCTGGAGCACAGGCGCCTGCCGGCCTCGCTGCACGCGGCATCCGCCAATTCCGCCATCGACTTTGCCAGGCTGAACCTGTGCCTGGCCACGGCGCCGGTGGCGCTGCCGCCGCGCGGCGTGTGGCTGGCGGGCGTCTCCTCCTTTGGCTTCGGCGGCACCAACGCGCATGTGGTGCTGCGTCAGCCTGAGGCCGGCGAGCAGCCGCAGGCCCGGATCAATGGTGCGGCCGGCCCGCAGGCGGAGCTGCTGGTGCTGTCGGCCCATTCCCGCCAGGCGCTCGGCCAGACCAGCCTCGCCTATGCCGAGCTGATCGAGGCCGGCGGCGACACGGCGCAGATCGCAGCCGCCGTGGCCTGGCAGCGCGACCTCGCTGGCCACCGGCTTGCGGTTCCGGTCGATGACGCCACCCCGGCCGTGCTGCGCCAGTTTGCGGAAGGCAGCGCTGGGGCGCGCGGCGCGGAAGGCAGCGCGCCCTCGCATGCGCCGAAAATTTGCTTCGTCTATTCCGGCAACGGCAGCCAGTGGATCGGCATGGGCCGCGCCGCCTTTGCCGCCGATGCCACGTTCCGCGCCCGGTTCCGCGAAGTGGATGCCAGCTTCGCGCGCTTCGCCACCTGGTCGCTGGAGCACGCGCTGCACGATCCGGAGCACGCGAGCTCGCAGCGGCAGGCGGAGCTGATACAGCCGCTGCTGTTTGCCGTGCAGGCGGCACTGACCGCGAGCCTGGCGGCGTACGGCCTGGTGGCGGACATGGTGCTGGGCCACAGCCTGGGCGAAATAGCTGCCGCCGAAGCCGCCGGCGCGCTGAGCCTGGACGACGCAGTTCGGGTGATCTTCCACCGCAGCGCGCAGCAGGAGGCGGCGCACGGCCTGGGCGGCATGGCGGTGGCCAACATCTCGCGTGAGGGTGCGCTGGCGCTGTTCGCAGAGCACGGGCTGGAGAGCCTCGAGATCGCGGCGGTCAACAGCCCCGGCTCGGTCAGCATCTCCGGCCCTACCGCGGCGATCGAGGCCTTTGCGCGGCTGGCCCGCCGGCGCCGTGTTGCGGCCCGGGTGCTGGATCTGGCCTACCCGTTCCATTGCAGCCTGCTGGACCGCCTGCGCGTGCCCGTGCTGCGCGCCTTTGGCACCATCCTGTCTGCACCTGGCGAGGTGGCGTTCATCTCCACCGTGACCGGTGCGGTGGTGCCGGGCGAGAAGCTGGACGCGGAATACTGGTGGCAGAACGTGCGCGCGCCGGTGCTGTTCAGCGACGCGGTCGAGACGGCGGGCCGGATGGGCGCCACTGTGTTCGTCGAGGTCGGGCCGCGCCCTATCCTGCAGGCGAGCATCACCGACACGCTGCGTCATGCCGGGCTGGACGGCGCGGCGCTGGCGAGCCTCGTCGAGAAGGACGGGGGCGGCAACCCGCTGCTGCTGGTCGTGGCCCGCGCGCTGGTGCTGGGCTGCGGCGTGGACCGCGCACGGCTGTTCGGTCAGCGGCCTGCCGGCGCCGTGCGGCTGCCCGGCTACGCGTGGCAGCGCAAGGTGTTCGCGCCCGCGCCCACCAGCGAGGCGCTGGATCTGTGCAGTCCGGCGCCGCGCCATCCG
Source organism: uncultured Acetobacteraceae bacterium (assembly GCA_964242035.1). Classification (GTDB taxonomy): domain Bacteria; phylum Pseudomonadota; class Alphaproteobacteria; order Acetobacterales; family Acetobacteraceae; genus BOG-908. The sequence goes on from CAXTCL010000089.1 coordinate 7,972, forward strand.
TTGCTCGGCACCAGGCTCCGCCAGGGCACGCCGGAATGGCGCAACCTGATCGATGCGGCCACCGTGCCTTACCTGGCGGATCACCGCATTGATGGGGAAGTCGTGGTTCCCGCCTCGGCCTTTGCCGAGATGGCGCTTGCGGTGGCGCGTGAGGCGTATCCCATAGGTCCGATCGGGCTGGAGGATTTCGACCTGCTGGCCTGGCTCACGTTGCCGCCGGACCAGATGCGCGAGCTGTCCGTGCGCCTGCAGAGCGAGGCGTCGAGGGTGGAGATCTGGAGCCGCGCGCGCTTCGGCACCGGCGAATGGACCCTGCATGCGACGGGGCGGATCGTGCGTGTCGCCTCGGCTGTGCCGGCCCTGCCCACGATGCCGCAATTGCCGACGCTGCTGACCGCGGACGCGGTCTATGCGCGCGCGCAGGCCAGCGGCGTCAGCTACGGCCCGGCGTTTCGCCTGGTGCGCGGCGGCGCGCGCAGCTCCACGCACATCACGGTCGATCTGGCGCCTGTCGCCGCCGCCGACGAGTCAGAGATACGCCACATACTGCATCCTATCGCGCTGGATGCCGCGTTCCACGCGATGTTCGACGACATCAAGCGCCGTGCGGACGAGCGCCACGCTTATCTGCCGGTGCGTTTCGCGGGTTTGCGCGTGCAGGCCGACCATGCGTCGCCGGTACGCGCGCTGGTGGTGATCGACCGCGAGACCGACCGCTCGCTCAGCGTGGACGTCACCCTGCTCGATGCCGGGGGCCATAGGGTGGCCGTGCTGGCGGGCGGCCTGTTCCGCGCCGTGGTGCTGGAGCGGTTTGCCCGGGACCAGGTGTTCTTCCGCCAGGCGACGATACGCCTGTCGCGTGCAGGCGCGGTGACGGACGCGCGCGCTTGTGCGTTGGCGGCGCTGGAGCGCCTGGGTGCGCAGGTTACGCCGGAGTCGTGGCTGTATCTGGGGGCGTTCGCCCGGGCGCTGGCTTTCCAGGGCCTGCGCGAATTGGCCGGCGATGGACGCACTTTGCCGGCTGGCGGGCTGGCTGCCCTGCCGCTTGCACTGCTGGCCGATCTGGGCCGGGCCGGTCTGGCCACGCAGGACGCCGAAGGCTGGCGGCTGGCCGAGGAGAGCGGGCTGCCCGCGGCGGGCGACATACTGCAGACGTTCGCAGCCGAGCATCCCGGCGCCGGCGCGGAAATCCTGCTGGCGGCGCAGGCGCTGGCCGGCCTGCCGGGCGTGCTTCGCACGGGCGAGGCCCTGTCCCTTAGCCCCGCGCTGGTCGAGCGGTTCGAGAGCGACACCATCCTGTTCGCACCCGTCTTTGCCGCGGCGCTGGCGGTCTGCACCGCCCTGCAGGGTCGCATCGCACCGGAACCTCTGCGCGTGCTGGTGGCCGAGCCGTTCTGCCTTGGCGTGCTGCAAAGCCTGGCCGCGCTGGTGCAGGACAAGCGGGTGACGGTCACCGTGATCGGCACCGATGCCAGGCGGCTCAGCCTGGCCCAGGCGCGCCATGGCGAGGCGGGCGGCGTCGCGTTCCTGCACGAGGAGGCAGATGCGGTGCCGGCGTTCGACGTGGCGTTCTGCCTGGCGCTGGCACCTTTGTCTGGCGAGGGCGCGCTGGGCCAGGCCATTGCCGGGCGCCTGGCGCCTGGCGGGCTGCTCTGCGTGCTGCAGCCGCCTGCGAGCCCGGTGTTCGATTGCCTGCTCGGCGCACAGGCGGATTGGTTCACCCATGCCCCGCTCGGCCGTATCGAAGCTGCGCGCGACGGCAGGCGATGGGCGGCGGCGGCGGGGTTCGCCGATGTGGCCGTGCATGCGCTTGGCGAAGGTGTCGGCAGCCTGGTGATCGGGCATGCCGGTGCCGGCCTTGCGGACGGGATCGCCGTGCGGCCTGCCCGCGCGGCACCGGTGCTGCTGCTGCGGGATTGGCCCGAGCTGGCTGACGCGCTCGCGGCGCGCGGCCAGACGGTGCATCTCGCCACCGGCGGCGAAGTGCCGCAGGCCTGGGCGGCGGCGTCCGCCGGCGCCGAGGGGCGCGCCGGGCTGGTGTTCCTGGCCCGGGCGGACGGGCAGGGCGGGCTGGCTGCGTGCCTGGCCGAACTGGCTTCGGTGCTGGAGACGGTGCGCGCGACGGGGTGCCGGCTGTGGGTTGTGGTGCGCGGCCTGCGCGCGGGGGATGCCGGCCTGGTCGATCCGGTGGCCGAGGCGGTTTGGAGCTTCGCCCGCGTGGCGGTGAACGAATATGCCGGCCTCGATGTGCGTCTGGTTGATCTGGCGCAGGATGGGCCGGCGGACGGGCTGGCGGCGCTGATCGCCGAACCAGGTGCTGAGACGGAATTGCTGGTGGATGCCTCAGGCGTCTCGGCCGTGCGTCTTCAGGCCGCGCCGGCGCCCAGCGCCCGCGTGGAGGCGGTGCGCCTGCAGGCAGGGCCGCAGGGCGCGCTGGCCGGCGTCGATTGGGTGGAGAAGCCGCGGCGCGCGCCGGACGCGGGCGAGATCGAGATACGCATCGCCGCCGCGGGGCTGAACTTCCGCGACGTGATGCTGGCCAGCGGATTGCTGGACGACGACGTGCTCGACGACGGCATGGCGGGCGCGGTGTTCGGCTTCGAATGCGCGGGCGAGGTGCTGCGCGTGGGCGACGGCGTCGGCCACCTGCAGCCCGGCGACACGGTGATGGGGTTCGGCCGCGAGAGCTTCGCCAGCCATGCCACCGCGGATGCGCGCGTGTTCGTGCGCGTGCCGGACGGGATCGCGGCTGAGGCTGCTTCCACCATACCGGTGGCGTTCCTGACCGCCTGGTACGCGCTGGTGCAGATGGCGCAGGTCCAGCCGGGCGAGTGGGTGCTGATACATGGCGCGGCAGGCGGCGTGGGGCTGGCCGCTTTGCAGGTGGCGCGTCTGCGCGGCGCCAGGGTGGCGGCCACCGTGGGCTCGCCGGAGAAGCGCGCGCTGGTGGCGGCGTTCGGGGCGGAGCGTATCTACAACTCGCGCAGCACGGCCTTTGCGGACGAGATACGCGCCGATATCGGCGGCGTGGACGTGGTGCTGAACTCGCTGGCGGGCGAGGCGATGCAGGCCGGGCTGCGCTGCCTCAAGCCGTTCGGCCGCTTCGTAGAGCTGGGCAAGCGCGACTACGTGACGAACACCGCGGTGGGGCTGCGGCCGTTCCGCCGCAATCTAAGCTATTTCGGCGTCGACCTGGACCAGCTCCTGGCGGCCAATCTTGGCCTGGTCGAGCGTATGCTGGGCGAGCTCGCCGGGCATTTTGCCGCCGGCGCGCTGTCACCGCTGCCTTACCAGGCGTTCGACTGGTTCGACACCGGCCGCGCCTTTCGGCTGATGCAGTCCGGCGGGCATGTGGGCAAGTTGCTGATACGTCCGGCCGCCGACCCTGTCGCCACGGTGCTGCCGCGGCCGGTGTTCCGGCCTGGGCCGGGCGTGCACCTGGTGGTGGGCGGCGCGGGCGGCTTCGGCTTCGAGGCGGCGGACTGGCTGGCCGGGCTGGGTGCGGCCACCATCGTGGTGGCCTCGCGCCGTGGTGCGTTGGAGCCGCAGCTGCAGGCGCGTGCCGACGCGCTGCGTGCGGGCGGCACCACCCTGCTGGTCGAGGCGCTGGACGTGACCGACGCTGATTCGGTGACGGCGCTGGTGGAGCGGCTGGTGCGCAGCCATGGCCGCCTGGCCGGCGTGATCCATGCGGCCGTGGTGCTGGACGATTCGCTTATCGCCAACCTGGAATCGGATCGCCTCGCGGCTGTGCTGGCGCCGAAGGTGGCGGGTGCGGACAATCTGGACCGTGCCACGAGCGGCGCCGCGCTGGACTATTTCGTGGCGTTCTCGTCTGTGGCGGCCATGGTCGGCAATCCGGGGCAGGGCGCCTATGTGGCGGCGAACGGCTACCTGCAGGGCCTCATGGCGCGGCGCCGTGCCGAAGGCCTGCCCGGCCTGGCGGTGGGTTGGGGTGCGATCTCGGATGCCGGCCTGCTCGCCCGCGATCCGGAAGGGGCGGCCAGACTGGCGCGGCTGGCGGGCATCGAGGCGATGACCAGCAGGGCCGCGCTGGCGCATCTGGAAACGCTGCTCGGCGCGCCGGACGGCCCGGCCACCTTTTATTGCGCGCTGTTCCGCGGCGGGGACGCGCAGCACCGCTTCAAGCTGCTGCAGACGCCGGCCTTTGCCGGGCTGTTCGCCGGCGCTGGCGCGATCGTGCAGGCGGAGGCGGACCTGGCCACGCGCATCGCCGGCAAGAGTGACGGCGACGCCCGCGCGCTGGTGGCGGCCCTGATGGCGGCCGATGTCGGGCGCATCTTCCGTCTGCCGCCGGACGAGATCGAGATGACCCGGCCGCTCGACGAACTGGGATTGGACTCCATGATGGCCCTGGATTTGCGCATGAGCATAGAGAAGCGTTTCGGCATCGAGCTGCCGGTGATGGCGATCAGCGCCGGCGTCAGCGTCAACGAGCTGGCCGCACGGCTGATCGCCAGCCTGCGCGGCGGCGAGCGGCCCGCCGGAGACACTGGCCAGGAGGCCAGCCAGCAGATCATGCAGCGCCACGGCATAGATGACGCCACGCTCGCCGCCGGCATGGACGCCGTGGATGCGGCGAAACGGCAGAACGCCGCTTCCGCGGTGCCGGCATGAACGCCGTCCCGCCGACCGGCCGGCTGACAGGCGGCGCCCGCGCGGCCCTGCTGGATGCGATGCGGCGCAGCGCGCCTGCCGCGGCCTCCGAGCCGGACGCGCCGGTGGTCCAGCCCAGCCGGGAGATGGGGTTCGAGAGCCTGCCGGCCTACCAGCTCCTGAGCAGCCAGCGCAGCATGGCGGACGCCATGGGCCTGCGCTTCCCGTTCTACCGCACCCATGCGGCGCGGGCCGGGGCGCGCAGCGTCCTCGATGACCGCCCAGTGGTGAACTTCGCCTCCTACGACTACCTCGGCCTGAACGGCCATCCGGAGATCACCGCGGCGGTGGGCGCCGCCACGGCGGAGTGGGGCACCAGCGTGTCCGCCAGCCGGATCACCGCGGGCGAGCGCGACTTCCACGCAGCGCTGGAGACGGCGCTGGCGGGCATCTACCAAAGCGAGGCGGCGCTGGCTTTCGTCAGCGGCCACGCCACCGCGATCTCCACGATCGCCGCCCTGCTGGGCCCGAAGGACCTGATCCTGCACGACTCGCTGATCCACAATTGCGTGGTGGTCGGCGCGCAGCTCTGCGGCGCCACGCGACGGTCGTTTCCGCATAACGACATGGACGCGCTGGACGCCATGCTCACCGCCAGCCGCGCGCGGTTCGAGCGCGTGATGATCGTCTCCGAGGGGCTGTACTCGATGGACGGCGACGGGCCCGACCTGGCCAGGCTCGTCGAGATAAAGGACCGCCACGAAAGCTGGCTGATGGTCGATGACGCCCATGCGCTGGGTGTGCTCGGCAGGACGGGCTTAGGCATCTTCGAGATGGCCGGTGTCGATCCCGGGCGCGTCGATATCTGGCTGGGCACGCTGTCCAAGACTCTGGTCAGTTGCGGCGGATATGTGGCGGGCAGCGCGGCCCTGATCGACTACCTCAAGCTGGCAGCACCCGGCATGGTCTATAGCGTCGGGCTGCCGGCGCCTGCCGCGGTGGCGGCGCTGACCGCCATCACGCTCATGCTGCGCGAGCCGGAGCGGGTGGCGCGCCTGCAGGCGAACGGCAAGCGCTTCCTGGACGGGGCGCGGGCGGCAGGGCTCGATGTCGGCACGAGCTGGGGCTATGCGGTGACGCCCATCGTGCTGGGCAATTCGCTGCTCACGCTGCAGCTTGCCGACCGGCTGTTGGCGCGCGGCTACAACGCGTTTCCGATCATCCCGCCTGGCGTGCCGGAGCGTTCGGCGCGGCTGCGATTCTTTATTTCGTCGGAGCATACGGAGGCGGAGATCGACGGGGCGGTGGCGGCTGTGGCTGAGCTTCGGTAAGGCAAGGCAAGGCCTTCTTTTTTGAAAAAAAGAAGCAAAAAACTTTTGTTCCCCCGACGCTGCGAGGCGTGTGCTCGCCGGAGCAATCGGGCTGGTGCAGATTCGCGGTAGTAAAAGTTTTTTGGTCCTTTTTTTCAAAAAAGGACTGCTTGCTTCCTTTCCTGCGGAGCTCACGCCCTGACCCACTTCCAGAACATCGTGATCACCGGTGCGTCCAGCGGCATAGGCGCGGCGTTGGCGGCCCACTATGCCCGCCCGGGCATCACGCTGGGCGTGACCGGACGCGATGCCGCCCGCCTGGCTGCCGTGGCCGCGCAGTTGGGCGAGGCGGGTGCAGCGGTGGTGCAGGGGGTGCTCGACGTGCGGGACCGGCCGGCACTCGCGGGCTTCCTCGGCGGGTTCGATGCGGCGCATCCGGTGGACCTGCTGGTGGCCAATGCCGGCGTGCTGGAAGGCCGGCAGGCGGACGGCACGCTGGAGGATGGCGAGACGGCGCGGCGCGTGGTCGAGATCAACCTGCTGGGCGCCATCGACACGGTGCACGCCGTGCTGCCCGGCATGACCGGGCGGGCCGCCGGGCACATCGTGCTGGTAAGCTCGCTCGCCGGCCTCTCGCCGGTGGCCGACGCGCCGGCCTACAGCGCCAGCAAGGCGGGGCTGCTGGGGTATGGCAGGGCACTCAGGGCGGCCCTGGAGCCCTCTGGCGTGCGCGTCTCCGTCGTGTGCCCAGGCTACGTGGAGAGTGCGATGACCGACAGCCACATCGGCAAGCACCCCGGCAAGATCAGCGCGCCGGCGGCGGCGCGGCTGATCGCGGCCGGTGTGGCGCGCAATCGGGCGGTGATCGGGTTCCCGCAGGCATTGTTCAGGTTGGCGATGATCACGCCTTTCGTGCCTGAGGCGATCAACCGTGTGGCTACGCGGGATCTGCGGTTCCACGTGGAGAAGAAGTAAGGAAGGCCTTCTTTTTTGAAAAAAGAAGCAAAAAACTTTTGGTCCCTG
>CAXTCL010000090.1:0-813 GCA_964242035.1 uncultured Acetobacteraceae bacterium
ATCTTCGCGTTCCGGCGCGGCTTCGTGCTGTTCGACCACCTGGTCTTCTCGATGCACTCGCTCTCTTTCCAGGGTTTGCTGATCAGCCTAACCGTGCTGACCGGCCAAGGCTGGCTGCTCTGCGCCGCCCCCGTGCACCTGTTCGCACACCTGCGTGGCGTCTACGGGACCAGCCTGGCCGGCACGCTCGCGCGCATGTTCGTGCTATTCGTGCTCTCCAGCGTGGCCTTTTCGCTGCTGCTACTCGGGCTGGTTGTGGCCGGTTTGCGCGTGCTGCACGCCTAATGCACCTGCCGGCTCCGGTAGGCGAACCAACGCGGTTGCGTTACGTTGCGTGAAACGGGCTGGACGGGGGTCCAGCGTCCTCAGGAGAAACCACCATGTCGCGTATGCTTACCGCCGCTTTCACCGCCGCCTTGCTGCTCAGCACCGCTACCCTGCTCAGCGCATGCAACACCGTGGCCGGTGCCGGCCAGGACGTCTCTTCCGTTGGCAAAGACGTGACGCACGCCGCCGACACGCATTAGTCCGTTCGGCTGAGGACGCGCACAGCTCGGGAGCTTTTGCACTCTGGTCCAGCGCGTTCTCAGGCGCACGTTGGCAGGCGAGGAAGCAGTTAGTCCTTTTTAAAATGCTTCTGCTTTGTCGCATTGCCAAAATCGTGGGTTCGGCGGACTTAGGCGGTTTGCTGAACCGCTGATGCGGACAGCCGCGTGGTCAGACGAGAAACCACCACATCAAGCCCAGCAACACGACCAAGCCAATAACCACCCTGGTCATGAACTTGGTGACCAATGCCCAAAAGCTCAGGCG
>CAXTCL010000090.1:823-14899 GCA_964242035.1 uncultured Acetobacteraceae bacterium
TGCCAGGAAGCCGTCTTCTGTGCTGGGTGAGACGGGAGCCTGTCGGGCGGTATCGGCCATTATAGTTTCCAAGCTGGTGTGGCGCCTGTCTGCCAGCGTTGTCGTCGCCCCACAACATGCGGCGGTGTCTGGGACCACTCAGAAGGAAGTAAGGAAGGCCTTCTTTTTTAAAAAGAAGGCCTTCCTTCCCTTTCGATTCAGATGCTTGAAGCCACCCACTCCTTCAACTGGCTCTTAGGGGCCGCCCCCACCTTGGTAGCCGCAGGCTTGCCATCCTTGAACATGATAAGCGTGGGGATGCCGCGCACGCCGTAGCTGTTCGGCGTCTGCGGGTTCTCGTCGATGTTCACCTTCACCACGCGCACGCGGCCGGCGTATTCCGCGCCGATCTCCTCGAGCGCGGGGGCGATCATCTTGCACGGGCCGCACCACTCCGCCCAAAAATCCACCAGCACGGGGCCGGACGCCTTCAGCACGTCGGTCTCGAAGGTGTCGTCGGTGGTGGCATGTGTGTTGGCGCTCATGGTGGTCTCCTGCTCTGTCGGCTGCTCAGGTGGAGGGGATGGACGGCCCGATCAAGCGTCTGCCGTGGCAGGGGCGGACGTCCTATGCGCGGCGAGAAGGTCTGGCGGCAGCTCCATGACCACCGGCCCATCCGTCCAGATAAGCAGGCAGGTGATTGTCCGGCCGGGGTAGAGCTGGCCCAGCACCGCCTGGTAGGCGGCCATCTGCCGCACATACAGGACGGGGGTGCCGGCGGCTGAGGCAGGCGGCTCGCGTCCGGACTTGTAGTCCGCGGCGATGACCCGGGTGGGCGTGACGACAAGGCGATCCACCTGGCCGGACACGATCCGGCCTGCCACCAGGCCGGAGAGCGGCTGTTCCGCGCGGCTGCCCGGGCCGAAGAGCGCGGCGAGCCCTGGCGTCTGCAGCACGCGCAGCGCCTCGGCCGCAAATGCCGCGTGGTCGTCGAGCGCGTGCGCGGACCGCGCGGCATAGGACAGGGCTGCCGCTTCCCTGGCGTATTCCGGTAGATCGGGCAGATGCTGGAGCAGCGCGTGCATGGCCAGGCCGCGGTTGAAGCGGCCGCGTTGCTTCGTGCTGGCCAGAGGCGAGCGGGCGGGCGGCACCGGGCCGAGATCGACGCCCTCCGGCCGGCTCGGGGCAAGCGGGCTGGGCAGTGCCGGCTCGGCTGCCACCGCGCGTGGCCGCCAGGCCGGCGCCGCACCTGCCCAGGCGGGGACGGGCCGGGCCGGCTCGGCTGCGTCCTGTCCGGCTTCGGACGGCGCCGCGGTCTGCGGCGCGTCGATGCGCAGCGCGCGGCCGGGCCAGGGATTGAACGGCCTAGCTTCGGCGCCCATCGCTTGCAGGGCGGCGCTGACCTGCTCGTACCAGCTCCCTGGCTGGGACGTATGCGGCTCCCAGCCACACACGAGAAGCCGGTCGCGCGCCCGGGTCAGGGCCACGTAGAGCAGCCGGTTGTATTCGCGGGCGCGTGCGGCGGCACCAGCCTGCCGGATGGTTTCGACGGCGCGGCAGCGCAGATCCTTGTGCGGCTGCCAAAGCGGCAGTTCGGCGCCTGTGCCCTCGTCGCGTGTCCAGCACAGGCCGCGCTCGTCCAGCGGCAGGGCCGTGGTGTCGGGCAGTATGACCAGCGGCGCTTCCAGGCCCTTGGCGCCGTGCACAGTCATGATGCGCACGGCGTCACCGGCAGCCTCTGCCTCGCGCTTCACCTCGGCGGCGGACAGGCGCAGCCAGTGCAGGAAGCCTTGCAGCGAGGGCGGATGCGCGGCGGCGTGCAGCAGGGCGGCGCTCAGCAGCTCGTCCACCGGCTCGGCCGCCTCCGGGCCGAGTCGCGCGAACAGCCTGGCGCGCCCGCCGAGCGGGCCGAGCGCTTCGGAGAGCAGCGTGTACGGCGGGGTGTAGTCCACTCTGGCGAGTAGCGTGGTCAGGAACAGGGCGGCTGCCTGCCAGTCCGGCCGCTCCGCCGACCGCGTGCGCAGCGCCTCGAACAGCGAAGTCTGCCGGCCGGTGGCGAGCTGCATCAGGCTGTCGTCCGACAAGCCGCCTAGCGGCGAGGTCAGCAGCTCGGCGAGCGTCAGATCGTCCTGCGGCAGGAGCAGGGTCTCGCACAGGGCGATCAGGTCCTGCACGGCGGGCTGGTCGGTGAGCACCATGCGGTCCAGCCCGGCCACCGGCACGTCACGCGACTTCAGCGCGCGCACCAGAGCACGGTCAAAATCGCCGCGCCGGCGCACGAGTATCAGTATCCCGCCCGGATGTATGGCGCCGGTGGCCACTTCGCCGGCGATCCAGGCGGAGAGGTGGTTGACCAGGGTCTGCGGCGCGGAAAACTGGGCCTGGTTGCTGCGCGGAATGCTCCAGGGCGCGTGCGGCGCCGGCTCCGGCCTGGGCGTCAGCGGCCACAGATCGACCCGTCCCGGCTGCCCGGCACGGTGCGGCACGTGGTGAAGCACGACGTCTGGCTCGCCGACGCCGCCTTGCGGCCCGAGCGCGGCGGCCACGGCATCGACCAGGCCCAGAACCGGCGCCGTGGAGCGGAAGGAGACGTCCAGCACGGTGGAGCGCCAGGCCAGGCCGGCCTGGGTGACGCGCTGGCCGTAGATGGCCCGCCAGCGATCAAATTCGGCAGGATCGGCGCCTTGAAACGAGTAGATGGACTGCTTGCGATCGCCAACGGCGAAGATGGTGCGGGCCAGGCCAGCGGGTTCGCGCGCACCCTCGCCGGTGAAGAAATCCGCGGTCAGCCGGTCGGCGATGTGCCACTGCGCCGGCGCGGTGTCCTGCACCTCATCCAGCAGGAGGTGGTCCAGCCCGTCATCCAGCTTGAACAGCACCCAGGCCGCGGCGTCCTCGTCGTTCAGGAGACTGGCCGTTCGCCCGATCAGGTCGTCGTAGTCCAGCAGCGCGCGGCGGTCCTTGGCACCGGCGTAGCTGCGCAGGATCGGTGCCGCCAGGGTCAGCAGGGCGGCCGACGCATCGGCCATCCGCAGCGCGCGCAGGCTGTCCTGCACCGCCTCGATACGCGCCTGCTCGGCGGCGCAGGCCGGGATGATGGTGGCGTGCTGGGCGGCCAGCTTGGCGTTGGCGAACGCGCTGACCGCACGGTGCTTGCCGTCCGAGAGGTGGAACTCCTCCACCCAATGCGGCCAGTGCTCGGCGCGCAGGTCAGGTGGCAAGGAGAGCCACTCCAGCATGCGCCCGGCCTTTGTCTTGACGCCGTCGCTGCCGTGGCGCGACGCCAGCGTAATCTCGTGCGCGAGCGGGCGCTCGTCCGGCCACGCCACGGCGGCGGCCAGGATCGCCGCGTCATCCTGGTGCGTGGCGCCGGCGGCGCGTCGCATGGCGGCGCGCAGGGCGTCCGGCGGCAGGGCAAGTGCGGCGACCAGGCGGTGGCGCTCGTGCTCCAGCGTCTCGACCAGGCCGGCGAAACCGTCCGCGCTGACCAGACCGGCCAGGGCGGCCAGCGCGTTCGGGTCCGCCTGTGGGAGGGCGGCCTCTCGGGCCTGCTGGAGTGCCGCGCGTGCCTCCGCAGCTTCGACGAGCTGGAAATGCGGGGAGATGCTGGCTTCGAGCGGGAAGCGCTTCAGCAGCGACTGGCAGAATGCGTGGATGGTGCCGATGCGCATCCCGCCTGGGATGTCCAGCACGCGGGCGAAGAGCGCGCGCGCCTGACGTAGACTCGCGGAATTGGCCGGCACGTCGAGATCCCGCAGCGCGTGCGCCAAGTCGGCGTCAGGTGCCGCGACCCAGCCGCCCAGCCGCTTCTGTAGCCGTATGGCCATCTCCGCCGCGGCCGCCTTGGTGTAGGTGAGGCAGAGTATGCGCGCCGGGTCTGCGCCTGCGAGCATCAGGCGCAGCAGCCGGTCGATCAGCAGCTTGGTTTTGCCGGTGCCTGCGTGCGCGGAGACGAAGGCGGAGGCGCGCGGGTCGGAGGCGGCTCGTTGCTGGGTGCTCATAGGAAAGGAAGAAAGGCCTTCTTTTTTGAGAAAAAGAAGCAAAAAACTTTTGGTCCCTGTCGGCGCGTGCTGAAACGTTCGCCGACAGGGAGCAAAAGTTTTTTGGTCCTTCTTTTCAAAAAAGGACTGCTTGCTTTTTAATGTTCCGGCGTCTCGTCCAGCCCCGCCTCGGCATCGGGCTCCTCTTCTACCTCTTCCTCCACCGCGTCGGCGTCCTCGTCCGCCTCCGCCTCGTCCTCGTCCGTCTCCAGCACGGGGGCGCCATCATCGTCCGCATCGCGCGCGGCAGGAGCCGGCGCCTTTATCATCCGATGCCGGGTCGGGCCACGCCGCATGGGCGGCGGACGTGGCGCCTCCGGCGGCTGCTCCGTGCCGCATTTCGGACAAACGGGCGGTATGCGCGCCAGGTCATAGAAGCGCGTGGCACAGGACACGCAGACGCGCTTGCTGCCGACGCCAGGCAGCCGGTCGGCTCTCGCAACGTAAGTCATCGTGCGGCCTGGAAGCCGGCCAGGCAAATGGCGTTAGCGCAAATCGTCTTTGGCACCCTCAACGGGCGCCGCGGGCGATGCGGCCGGCCAGATACTGCGCGTTGCTGACGCCCTCGTAGCTCATCGAGAACGGGCGGCCCTTTGTGCTCTCAACGGGCGCCTCCGCCTTGGCAGCCGGCTTGGCGCGCTTGCGGGCGGTTGCCGCCTTTGCAGCCTTGGCGGCAGCGGCGAGGGTCGCGTCGGCGGCGCGGTCGGTGGCGTCGTTGTCGCGGGCCGACCAGGAGCGCACGTCCTGCTGGAGTTTTGCGGCGAAACGGTCCGTGTTGGCGTCTTCGGCGGGAACTACGCTCGTCTCATCTGTCATCAGGGACACCTTCAATGGGTTATATGGCCGCGTTCGGCCAGCCGGCGAAGTGGCGCGGCAGTCATTTAGACATAGTCGCACCGCGTTGTAAGTGAAACCCTAGTGAGGAGCTTCCGGAGGCTGGGCGATGAGCCACGTTCCGAAGCAACCTGCGGCCGGAGGAAGCCCCGGCCATCGCCATGGCGGCGGCCTATTGCAGGCGAGGCACAGCCAGGTGCCCGATCTCGACGTGAACCCCAGAGACGGCGCGAACCACGCGCGACAACAGGAACAGCGCATAGGCGGCAACCGGCAACAGGTAGGATGCCACCATTGCGGCGTCCGGCAACTGCTCCACGCTGATGGCGACCAGGGTCAGCGCCACATAATACAGGAACGCGACCACGAACGCGCTCCAGGAAACAGCCAGGAAGTGGGCGGCGGCGGTCGCGGCCGTCCCGATACGCTGATTGGCCATGATGCTGCTCCGCAGATGATGCATTGCAACATGAGCCTAACCTGGCAGATGATAAGCCTGCTTACCGATTAGGAGCCATGCGGTCTGGGCATGTGCATTACTTGAGATAGTGGCAATCGGGTCTGGCGCCGGTTGGCGACGGCCGCCAGCGCTGGGTGGAGCCGAACATCGGCAGGCCGACGTAGCCACGCAGGCGCAGGACGCCGTCCTCTGGCACCCAAACCTCAGCGGTGTAGGTGCGCCCGTCTTCGGGGTTGGTGACCGTGCCGTGCCACCGGCCGTCTTCCTGCGCACGCAGGTTACGCAACAGCGGGAAGCGGCATTGCGGGCCGCCGCGCCAGTCGAGCCGCTGGCCGGAAGCCGGCCAGTCCCGCAGGCCGACGATGGTCCCGCACAGCATGTCCGTGCCGCAAGCCTGTATCTGCACGATGCCGCCCAGATCCTCGGTGAACCAGTAGCCGACCGGCACGCGGGCGAGGGCGGCATTTGCCGGCGCCACGGCGGCCACGAGCATGAGGAGCAGGCCCGCCGTCTTACCCATCGGCGCGCGGCACCCAGGGAATGCGTGTCACCTCGATCCCGTCCTCGGCCAACGACGCCGCCTGCTCCGGCGTGGTCTCGCCGTAAATCGGCCGGGGCGTCTGGCTGCCGTCCTGCATAGCACGCGCCGTATCGGCGAAATGCGGCCCTACATAATCACATTTCCGCTCGACCTCGGCGCGCAGCCGTTGCAGCGTGGCGCGCACCTGGTCCGGTATGGCCTGCAGGCCGCCCATGCTAATGCCAGGCGCCGGCCCACCCTCCGGACCCGAGCGCGCTAACGCATCAGGCTGCACCGCCGGCGCGGGCGGCGAAGTGGATTCAGGCGCCGCGGCCCCCGAGGACAGGCGCGGCGCCATCATCGCGCGGCTGATGCGTGTGCCCGAACAAAGCGGGCAAGCCAGCAGGCCCGCCTCCGCCTGCGTGTCGAACGCGGCGCTGCCGCGGAACCAGCCGTCGAACTCGTGTCCTGCGTCGCAGCGTAGGGCGTAATGGATCATGGCGGAGCGAGCGGGCTTTCATGGCGCAAGACATGGGGCGCAAGACGTGGGAGCAGTTGACGCGTGTACCACCCTACGGCGCGGGAGACGGCCTACGCCAGCATCGCCGCGAGCTTGCCGGAGCGATCGAGCGCCGCCAGGTCGTCGCTGCCGCCCACATGCGTGCCGTCGATGAAGATCTGCGGCACCGAGCTGCGGCCGCCAGACCGCTTGCTGGCCTCGGCCCGCGCCGGCGAGCCGCCTGGCGCCTCGATTTCCTTGAACGCCACGCCCTTCTTGGTCAGCAGGTTCATCGCACGGGCGCAATAGGGGCAGAACGGCTGGGTGTAGATCTCAACTGTCTTCATCGTCTGGTCCTGTGTCTGGCACGATCTCGGGCCGTTGGTCGGCGACCCGGCTCGCCACCAGCACGTCGATGCTCGCGGCGCCCGCGTCAAGGAGCGCGCGTGTGCAGGCCCGCGCTGTGGCGCCGGAGGTGAGCACGTCGTCGATCAGCAGGATGCGCCGGCCGGCAACCGCGGCGGCCCTGCCGGGGCGCACGGCGATGGCGCCCATGAGCAGCGATTCGCGCTTCGCCCCTGGCAGCCGGCGGAGCGACTGGGTGACCCTGATACGCCGCAGGGCATCGGGCAGCGCCTGGCGGCCGGAGCGCTTCGCGAGTGCCGCCGCCAGCAGTGCCGACTGGTTGTAGCGCCTGGCCAGCAGCCGCCAGCGATGCAGCGGAACCGGAACCAGCAGGTCGGCCCGCGCCAGCAGCGCCGCCCCGGCGCGCTGCATGTGCAGGGCGAGGGTGGCCGCGATCTCCGTGCGGTCGGCGTTCTTGAACGCCAGGATCAGGCTCCTGGACGCCGAATCATAGACCAGGGCCGCCCTCGCCTCTCCCCAGGGCGGCGGTTCGGCCCGACAATCACGGCAGACCGACTCGCCATGCACGGCAAACGGCCGGCTGCACGTCAGGCAGAACGGCGCGGTGACGAAGTTCAGGCCGCGGAAACAGGCGGCGCAGAGCTGTCCCGGCGCGCCCACATTGCTGTCGCAGGCGGCACAGGTGGCGGGGAGCAGGAGGTCGAGCGCGGCGTTCAGCATTGGACCAGACTGACCGGGAAGAGAGAAAGCAAGCAGTCCTTTTTTGAAAAGAGGACCAAAAAACTTTGACTCCGCTGTCGCGCCGGTGCGGACAGGTCCGCGACAGCGTTCCCAGATGTCGCCCGCATCTAAACCAGCCGGGCGCTCCAGAACGCGAAGATGCGCATCAGCGTCGGGGAAGCCAAAGTCTTTTGCTTCTTTTTTTCAAAAAAGAAGGCCTTCCTTCCCCTCACCCAGCCGGCCGCGTCTCCGGCATCAGCCAGGCCAGCACCACCCCCACCGCCCCCACACCGGCCAGACACAGAAACGCCAAGGGCAGCGACCCGTCGGCGATCCGCCCGCCGAAGAACGTGCTGCTGGCCGCGGCCGCCCCGATCGCCAGCCCCAGCACGCCCATGCACAGGTTGAACCGCCCGGCGGGTGCCGCGATGTCCGAGGCCACCAGCGGCAGCAATACGCCGAAGGCGGCGCCGCTCACCCCGTCCAGCAACTGCACGCCGATCAGTTGCCAGGCCGGAATCGCCGGGTTGAGCGCGATCAGCGCCAACGCCAGACCCCTGGCCGGCAGCGCCAGCATGCCGGCGGCCAACACCCGGCGTCGGCCCCAGCGCTCCGCGGCGCGGCCGACGAAGGGGGACAATGCGGCCACCACCATCTGCGGCCCTACGATGCAGGCGCCGATCACCAGCGAGGCACGGCGTCCCAGGCTCGTCGTGGCGGCGCCGGCGGCCAGCGGCAGCATTGCGGCGTTGCTCAGGTGAAACGCCGCGCAGCAGGCAGCAAACCACAGCAGGCGGCGGTCGGTGAGCAGGCTTGCCAGCCCGGTGAGCGGCGTCCGCCCGTGCTTGCCCGCCGGCAGGTTCGGCGCGCTGATCAGCCGCAGCGCCCATAGTCCGGGCACTGCCAGCCCCGCGCCGAGCAGGAACACGGCGCGCGCGCCGAAGCTGGTTCCCACCACCGCCATGAGCCCGGCCGCAGTGCCGTTGCCTATGCTGGCGAAGCGCGCGTTGCGGCCCAGTCGCTCGCCGGCGGCACCCGCCGCCTGGCCCGCCAGCCCCAGGCTGATGGCGGCGATCGCCGGTCCCAGCATGCAGCTTGCGAAAGCATGGCTGATCTCGGCCAGCAGCACCGGCAGCAATTCTGGCAGGAACGCCAGCGTGAGCGCGCCGGCGATGATCGCCACGATCGCGGAAGCGGCCGCGATGGTCTTGCGCCGCATGGCATCCACAAGCGCGCCGGCCGGCACCTGGGCGGCCATGCTGGCGGCATACCCCACGCCGAGCGCCAGGCCGATGTCGCCCTGCGTCCAGGCGCGCTGGGTGAGGTAGACGGAGACGAACGGGCCGAACGCGGTCTGCAGGTTGGCGGTGAAGAAGTTGAGCCAGTCCAGGCCGGCGTTGCTGCGGCGGTCGGTCATGGGGGCGTAGCAAGAAAGAAAGGCTTTCCTTCTTGCAAAAAAGAAACAAAAAACGCTTGTCCTGTCCGCTGACGGATGCGGGTCACCTCATCCGGAAACGCCCACGGCTGCATCCAGGATGTCATTTTGGTCCTTTTTTCAAAAAAGGACTGCTTCCTCGCTCAGTGCCCAGGACTCGCCAGCCTGCTCGGCGCGGGCGGCGGCTGCACCACCGCCGCCGGCTTCGTCTGATCCGTATATTCCGGCGCGGTCATGATCTGCTCCGCGTTGAGGTCCAGCTTGATGTCACTATCCGTGCCGAGGGCGCTCACCGGCGGGAAGCTGAGGTCCGACCAGTTCACCGCGATGCGGCGCGAGCCCACGCCCATGAAGCCGCCGAAATCGATCACCGCCGCGCGCGGGTTGCTCCCCGCATCGACAAGCACGTCCACCACCCGGCCGATTGCCTGGTTGTCCGGCCCTACCACCGTTCGTCCGAGTATGCCGCCCGCGGCGATTTTCTGCACCGGCGCGGCGGCGGACGCGGCCGAAGGCGCGTCAGGCTTGACGGATGGCGGCGCCGGCGGCTTGGCAGCCGGCACGGGTGCGAGAGCAGGCGCGGGCTCCGTCTCCGACCCGGGCGGCAAGGCTGCGTGCAGGTTCGTGCCACCAGCCAGGCAAAACGCTGTCAACAGGAGCACGCGCATCCGGAACGTTGCCATGAAGTCCATCACACCCGAAATCCACGCCGGTTGCCAGCAGAGAAGGCCCGGTGGCCGAGAGCAGACGCGCAGCCCTGGTCACGCGGCGCTTGTGGTCTAGTGCGGAATGATACGAAAGATGATGTACGGGGAACGCAAGAAAGATAAGGCCTTCTTTTTTGAAAAAAGAAGCAAAAAACTTTTTCTTCCGCGCATTGTCAGCGTGCCTGTCTATCCCGACAGACACGCCTGCTGAAAATGCGGGGGAACAAAAGTTTTTTGCTTCTTTTCAAAAAAGAAGGCCTTGCCTTGCCACCTACCGCAGCGCCTCCCCTAATCGCGACAGCGCCCGCCCCAGCACCACCGGCGATTGCGCGAAGCACAGCCGCAGATGCCCTTCCCCGCCCGCACCGAACGCGCAGCCTGGCGCCACCGCCACGCCATGCTCGTGCACCAGGCGCAACGCGAACCCCAGGCTGTCCTGCAGCCCGTCCACGCCGAAAAACGCATAGAACGCGCCAGGCGGCGCTGCCCAGCGCACACGCGCCAGCCCGCCAAGCGCCGCCGCCGTCATCGCGCGGCCGGTGGCGCAATACGCCCGGAACCGGCCCACGAAATCCTCGTCCGCCAAGGCGGCCAGTGCCGCCGCCTGCACGAAAGCGGCCACGCCCGAATGGGTGATCTCCACCAGCTCGGTGAAGCTGTCGCGCGTGTTGGCCGGAACGATCAGCCAGCCGATGCGGAATCCCGTCATCGCCCACGCCTTGGAGAAGCTGCCGACGACGAGCACGCGGTCCTCCGGCGTGCAGATGTCCAGGATGGAGGCGGCGCGCGGCCCGTCATAGACGAGCCGGTTATACACCTCGTCGGCGATCAGCCAGGTGCCCGTTGTCCGGCAGATCTGCAGCACGGCGGCCATGTCGGCAGCCGTCGCCGTCCAGCCGGTGGGGTTGCTGGGGCTGTTCACCCAGACCGCGCGCGCGCCGGCCAGGCGCGCGGCCAGCCGGTCCAGATCGAGTTCGAAGCCGCCCTCCGGCGTCGGCGTGAGCGGAAACTCCTCCACCTCCGCCCCGCGCATGCGCCCCGCATTCATCGAATTGGGCCAGGCCGGCGTCAGGTGCACCAGCCGGTCGCCGGGCCGCAGCACGGCCGCCATCGCCACGTGCACCGCTGCCATGCCGGAGCCGGTCACCTGCACGCGCGCCTCCTCCACCGGCCTCGCGTGCTGCCCGCCCAGGTAATCCGCCAGCGCCTGGCGCAGGGCCGGCAGGCCACGCACGTCCGAATAGCGCGTCTGCCCGGCAGCCATGGCGGCGGCCAGCGCATCGTGCGCCACGCGCGGCGCGGCCACGTCGCTCTCGCCGAAGCAGAGGAAATCGGTGTCCGGCCGCGCGAAGGCGGCGCGCGAGACGGTGATTATGTGAGAGCCGTGGGCGGCGGAGATATCCATGACGGCGGGGTAGCGCGAAAAAGAAAGCAAGGCCTTCTTTTTTGAAAAAAAAAGCAAAAAACTTTTGCTACCCGCCTGCACACGCGCCCGCGCTGGTTCTGCCAACGCGCGTGCCGGCAGAACCAGGGCGCGCCTCGATGCAGGCGTGGGAAGCAAAAGTTTTTTGGTCCTTTTTCCAAAAAAGGACTGCTTGCCTCCTTACCCCGCCCGTAACCACCCCGAAGGATTTCCCGCCCATACTCCCCCCATGCTCAGCAAGATCTCCATCGGCAACAAGATAGCGCTCGCCTTCCTGCTGGTGATCTGCTGCACCGCCGGCCTCGGCCTGTTCGCGATCGGCCGCCTGGCTGCCTGCAACGATGCCGC
This sequence comes from uncultured Acetobacteraceae bacterium, assembly GCA_964242035.1. GTDB lineage: Bacteria > Pseudomonadota > Alphaproteobacteria > Acetobacterales > Acetobacteraceae > BOG-908. Next base: position 12,155 of record CAXTCL010000090.1, read on the forward strand.
CCGCGACATACAGACGGAATACCTTCCGGCCAGCCGTGCGCTCGGCCAGATCGCCTTCCAGACGATGCGTTTCAGGATGCTGGAGGCATCGGCGGCGATGGCCGAGCGCGGCGCCGGGCAGGACGGCGAGGCCGCCCGCACACGCGAGTCGCTCAAGCTCCTGCAGGCCAGTTTCGCTGACTACGGAAAGCTCGCGTGGCACCCTGCGGACCGGGCGGACTTCGCGGCGATGCAGGACACCTGGGCGGCCTATGTCAAACGCGATGCCGGCTTCCTCGCCGCGCTGCACCGCGGTGATGCCGCAGCCGCGTCGCGCCTGTTCCGCGGCGAAATGCGCACCCTGTCCCTGCAGTTCCAGAAGCAGTTGCAAACCAGCATCGCCACGAACGTGGACCGCAGCGGCCAGGCGGAGGCGCGCGCGGTGCTGCTGGCAGAAGGCGCACACCGCTGGATACAGGCAGCACTTGCCGTCACGGCGCTGCTCTGCGGCGGCATCGGATGGCTGCTGACCCGCGCCATTGCGGGGCCGCTGACCGCGGTGGCGTCGGCGATGCGGCGCCTCGCCGCGCACGACCTCACCATACGCATACCCGGCCTGGGCCGCGGCGACGAGATCGGCGCGATGGCCGCGTCCGTGGAGGTGTTCAAGGAAAGCACCGCGCGCGCGGACCGGCTGTCGGCCGAGCAGGCGGCCGAGGCCGCGCGCAAGGTGGACCGGGCCGAACACCTGGCTGCCACCGTCCACGCGTTCGAGGGGCAGACCGGCCGCATGGTGGCCCTGCTCTCCACCGCATCGACCGAGCTGGAGACCACCGCGCGCTCCATGACATCGACCGCGGGGCAGACCAACGCACGCGCCGGCCTGGTGGTGGAAGCGGCCGCCACGGCGGGCGCCAGCGTGAGGACGGTGTCGGCCGCCTCCATCGAGCTGACCGCGTCCGTCCGGGAAATCAGCGCCCGGGTCGCCGCTTCCGCACGCATGACGAACGACGCGGTGGAGCATGCGCACCGCACCCGCGCGATCGTGCAGGCGCTGGCCGACGGCGCGCAGCGGATCGGCCAGGTGGTCCAGACGATCAGCGGCATCGCCGGCCGGACCAACCTGCTGGCCCTGAACGCCACCATCGAGGCGGCCCGCGCCGGCGACGCCGGCAAAGGATTCGCGGTCGTTGCAGGCGAGGTGAAGAGCCTGGCGCTGCAGACCGGGCGGGCGACGGAAGAGATCGCCACCCAGGTGGCGCAGATGCAGGCGGCGACCCAGGAGGCCGTGTCCGCAATACGGGACATCGCAGGCGCCGTGGAGGACGTGAGCGGGGTGGCCACCGCGATCGCGTCCGCCGTGGAGCAGCAGGGTGCGGCCACCGCGGAGATCGCCCGCAACATGGAGCAAACGGCCGAGAGCGCGCAGATGGTGACGGAAAACATACTGGGGGTGCGCGAGGCGGCCGGCAGCACCGGCCTTGCGGCGTCCGACGTGCTTGGCGCGGCCAGCGCGCTGGCTGGACAGGCGGAGCAGTTGCGCTGGGAAGTGCGGGAGTTCGTGGCGAAGGTAGGGGCTGGCTGAAGGGAAGGTAGCAAGGCCTTCTTTTTTGAAAAAAAGAAGCAAAAAACTTTTACTTCCCGCGCCTGCCCAAAAGCCCGCGCTGGTGCTGCCAATACGCGTGCCGGCCGAACCAGCGCGCGCCTGAACGCAGGCGGGGGAAGCAAAAGTTTTTTGGTCCTTTTTTTCAAAAAAGGACTGCTTCCTTTCTTACGGCGGCCGAATCCCGGCACACGATGCGTTGATGCGGGCGCCAGGCCTCAAGCCGCGTTCAGCCTGCATGAGCGACAGCAAACGCACCACTGGCAATGACCCTATCGAAGGCGCCGACCCCGGCGGCACGCACAGCACGAAACCGGGCAACCCGGACAAATCCGGCCCCGCCAAGCCGGATCAGGTCAGCCAGAGCATCGTGAGCGGCGACAACAACGCCGGCCGCCCGCAAGACCTGCAGCGCGAGCCGAAAGGCCACCGCGAACCCCCCGATCAGCCCGGCTGATCAGACAGGCTGGCGCCCCCGCCAGCCGGTGCGTCGCAGCCAGCCCCAGGCGCCCAGCGCAAGCCCGATCGCGCCCCAGGTCGCGTTGTAGTTCTCAATCGCCGCCACTCCGGCCAGCATGGCGCCGAGCTGGGCCACGAACGCACCACCCCAGGCAAATCCCGCCAGACCGAGTGCCAGCGCCGCCGCACCCAGCAGATACTGGCCCTGGAGCCAGATCAGCGCGCCGCGCGGCACGCAAGCCAGCGGCGGCGCTGCCGCGGCACAAGCCGCCCCCCACTCTCTCGGCTCCAAGAAATACAGACGGTAGAGGATCAGCAGCGCCGTGGCTGCGGCTACGGTGGCGAGGCCCCACCAGTCTCTTCGGCGCATGTCTTGCTTGCCTTTGCGTGTGGTAGGTAAAGAAAGCAGTTCTTTTTTGAAAAAAAGAACCGAAAAACTTTTGTTCCTCGCCTGCTCCGAGGGCTGCGCCGGTTCTGCCAGCGCACGTGGTTGCAGAACCTACGCGCGCCGTAGGGCAGGCAGGGAGCAAAGGTTTTTGGTTCTTTTTTCAAAAAAGAACCGCTTCCTTCCTTAAGGCCTTACTCCCCAATGCTCAACCCGCCCAGCTTCCAGGACATCATCCTGCGCCTGCACGCCTATTGGGCGGCCCAAGGCTGCGTCATCCTGCAGCCCTACGACCTGGAGATGGGCGCCGGCACCTTCC
>CAXTCL010000091.1:0-14875 GCA_964242035.1 uncultured Acetobacteraceae bacterium
GGCCTTCTTTTTTGAAAACAAGAAGCCAAAAACTTCTGCTCCTGACGCTGTGGATGCGGGGTGGGTCCCTTGAAACGACTATGCATCTGCCGGCTTGCTTCGGCGTCATGAGCATTCGCAAGGCTGCTACATGATCCTGGTTGACACAGACACGCGCGGCGGACCCACGCTGACGCTCGTTAGCCAATCCAACCTTTCAACAACACCGCGAAGTTCTCTCTGTGCGAAGTCAGGCTCTGGCCGATTCCGGCCGCCATCCGGCCCTCTGTCTTCGACGCCATCGGTACGCGGCAGGCACGGCGATACTTCACCATGGTGGAAGTCTCTACCGCCAAACACACACAGCAGATCGGCCGGGTCGTGGGCTCGTGCCAGCGGAAGGGCTTGAAGCGACGCGTGACGCGCTGATGTCTGCCATGCCCGCCGGCTCTGGGCAGGCCCAGGCAGAAGTCAGGTCGCTGGCAGGGCCGCCAGACGAGCGAGCCCTGGCTGCCGACACGGGCCGTCATGTCGCGGCACGGCGGGCCATGCCGGACGGTCGCCCAGGCGTGGGCGCCTATGTCGAACGCCGCCCGCTTGCCCAAACGAATGTACAGGACGACACATGATCCCCGAGCCCACGCGCCGGCCCTCGCCCTCCTCGCTGCGCCTGCTGCTGCCCTTCGTGCGGCCATATCGCTGGCACGTGGCCGGTGCCAGCCTGTCGCTGCTGGTCGCCGCCGGCCTGGTGCTGGGCATTGGCCAGGGCCTGCGCCACCTCATCGACAGCGGCTTCGGCAACCACAGCCCCGCCTCGCTCAACATGGCCGCGATCGGCATGTTCGCCGTCGTGGCTGCCCTCGCGGTCGCCACCTACGCCCGCTTCTCGCTGATCGCCTGGCTCGGCGAGCGGGTGGGCGCCGACCTCCGCCGCGCCCTCTACGACCACGTCATCACCCTCTCGCCAGGCTATTTCGAGACGGCGCGCACGGGGGACATCCTCTCGCGCATGACGGCCGACATAAGCGTGCTGCAAACGCTGGTGGGCTCAGCGATCTCCATGTGGATACGCAACCTGCTGATGGCGATCGGTGCGCTCGCCCTGCTGGTCGCCACCAGCGCCAAGCTCGCCGGCATCGTTGTGCTGGTTGTCCCCGTGGTCGTCGTGCCGCTGATCGTGTTCGGCCGTCGCGAGAAGAAGCTGTCCCGCCTGGCGCAGGACCGCATCGGCGACCTCGGCGCCTATGCGGAGGAGACGCTGACCGCTTTGTCCACCGTGCAGGCCTTCACCCACGAGCCGGTCGATCGCCGGCTGTTTTCCGACCGCATCGAGCAGTCCGTCGCCGCCGCGGTGCGCCGCATACGCACGCGCGCGCTGCTCATCCTCGTCGTCATCCTGCTCGGCTTCGGCGCGATCACCTTCAGTCTCTGGGTAGGCGGGCAGGACGTGATCGCCGGTCGCATGACCGGCGGCGACCTTGCCGCCTTCGTGTTCTACGCCGTGATGCTGGCCGGCGCCGGCGGCACGCTGTCTGAACTGTGGGGCGAGATGCAGCGCGCCGCTGGTGCCGCCGACCGGCTGACGGACCTCCTGGGCGAACGCCCGGCCATCGCGGCACCCGCCTATCCGCAGCGCTTCCCCGAGGCCTCGCTCGGCACCGTCGCGTTCGAGCAGGTGACATTCCGCTATCCTTCGCGGCCTGAGGCGCCTGCCCTGGACGCCCTGAGCTTCGCCGTCCAGCCGGGCGAGACCGTGGCCCTTGTCGGCCCCTCGGGGGCCGGCAAGACCACGATCTTCCAGCTTCTCCTGCGATTCTATGACGCCCAGTCTGGCACGATACGCATCGACGGCGTGGATGTGCGCAACGCCGACCCCGCCGCCCTGCGCGCCCGCATGGCGGTGGTGCCGCAGGACCCCGTCATCTTCAGCGCGAACGCCTGGGAGAACATACGCTACGGCCGCCCAGACGCGTCGGATGCCGACGTGCGCGCGGCAGTCAGCGCGGCGGCGGCGGATTTCCTGCACGAGCTGCCGGAAGGGCTTGACACGTTCCTGGGCGAAAAAGGTGTCCGCTTGTCCGGGGGGCAAAGGCAGCGGGTGGCGATCGCACGCGCGATCCTGCGCCGGGCGCCGATACTGCTGCTGGACGAGGCGACCTCCGCGCTGGACGCCGAGAGCGAGGCGGCGGTACAGCATGCGCTGACCGTGCTGGCGGATGGCTGCACCACACTGGTCGTGGCGCACCGCCTGGCCACGATACGTCGCGCGGACCGCATCGTCGTCATCGAACGCGGGCGCGTGGTGGCGGAGGGCACGCATGACACGCTGGTGCGCGAGGCTGGGCTATACGCGCGACTGGCTGATTTGCAGTTCAGCCTGACGTAGGCGAAGCGGGAGTAAGCAAGGCCTTCTTTTTCGAGAAAAAGAAGCAAAAAGCTTTTGGTCCGCTGTCGCGGGAACGTTGAGGCGTGCGTTTCACCAAAGCGCGCCCGACGGAGATAAAAGTTTTTTGGTTCTTTTTTTCAAAAAAGAACTGCTTTCTTTCTGGCGCTTGCGCCCAACGCCAGAACCGAGTGAAAGCACCCGACCTGTTGTTGGAGACCGAAACATGGACGGACGTATTGCCGCAAGGCTGGCGGAACTCGGCCTGACTTTGCCGCCGGCGCAGCCGCCGGTCGCCACCTACGTCCCCTATGTCGTCACCGGAAACCTGGTCGTCGTCTCCGGACAGCTTCCCATGCTGTCCGGCAAGCTCGCCTGGGCGGGCAAGCTTGGCGCCGCGGTCAGCGACGCGGACGGCGTGGCGGCGGCGCGGCAATGCTTGCTGAACGTGCTCGCCCATTTGTCCGCCGCCTGCGAAGGTAATCTGGATCGCGTGGCGCGCGTCGTGCGCCTGGGCGGCTTCATCGCGTGCACGCCCGATTTCACGCGTCACCCTGCGGTGATGAACGGCGCCTCCGATCTGGCGGTAGAGATCTTCGGCGATGCCGGCCGCCACGCACGCGCAACCGTAGGAGTCCCCTCCCTGCCCCTGGACGCGCCGGTAGAAATCGAAGGCACGTTCGAAATAGACGAAGCGATGGACGCATAAACACGCCCGGGAGCAAAAGTTTTTTGCTTTTTTTTCAAAAAAGAAGGCCTCTTTTCCTGACCCAAGGATAAACCGTGAAACGTTTCCTGCTAGCCTGCGCAGCAACCCTGACGGTAGCCGCAGCACCTCCTCCCGCCCCGCCGCCGCTAGTCAATGAAAGCCCCGCAACCTTCACGCCGAGAACCGACCTGTTCGATTACACCAAGCGCGTGGTGATGATCCCCATGCGCGACTGCGTGAAACTGCACACCGTCATCATCATTCCGCGCAATGCGGCGCATGCGCCGATACTGCTGACGCGCACGCCGTATGGCGCCGAAGAGCGCTTCGGCACGATCAGCAGCGCGCATTTATCCGAGGTGATGGGCGATCATGACGTGGCCGACGAGCTCGTCACGCACGACAACTACATACGCGTGGTGCAGGACGTGCGCGGCAAGCACGGCTCCGAAGGCGATTACGTGATGACGCGTCCGTTGCGCGGCCCGCTAAACGACACCCGGGTCGATCATTCGACCGACACGTGGGATACGATCGACTGGCTCGTGCACAACACGCCAGAGAGCAACGGGAAAGTCGGCATACTCGGCATCTCGTATGACGGTTTCACCTCGCTCATGGCGCTGTTCCATCCGCACCCGGCGCTGCACGCGGCCGTGCCGATAAACGCGATGGTGGATGGCTGGCGCGGCGACGACTGGTTCCACAACGGCGCCTTCCGGCAGGACAGCCTGGTCTACGTGCATGACCAGGAAGCCACGCGTGGCAGCGATCTGAAATGGTGGACGGACTACTATGACGATTACGACACGTGGTTGTCGGCAGGCTCCGCCGGCGACATGGCCCGGCTGCACGGGCTGGAGCAGACAGGTTTCGCCGCCAAGCTGATGTTCCATCCGGCCTATGACGCGTTCTGGCAGGGGCAGGCGATCGACAGACTGCTCGCCCAGCAAGGCTTGTCCGTCCCTACCATGCTCGTGCATTCGCTGTGGGACCAGGAGGACATTTACGGCAACATCGCCGTCTGGAACGCGGTGAAACCGCACGACGCCAACCAAAACCTGTTTCTCGTTATCGGCCCCTGGTTCCACCACCAGGAGCGGTTGCACGGTTCGGCGGTCGGCAACATCGCCTTCGGCAGCGACACGGCGGCGTATTTCCGCGCTAATCTGCTACGGCCGTTCCTCGACCATTTCCTCAAGGACGAGGCGCCGCCACTAGGCCTGGCAGCCGTGAACGCCTTCGAGACGGGCACGAACGGGTGGCACGGCCTAAAGGCATGGCCGTCCGGCTGCGACGACGGTTGCCGCATCGAACACACGCCGATGTATCTGCAACCCGGCTTCAAGCTGGCCACCGCGCCGCCTCCCGCCTCCCTCAAGGGCTTCGACAGCTACATATCCGACCCCGCGCGGCCGGTGCCTTACCTGCCGCGCCCGGTGCATATCGAGGGCGACCAGGGCGAGCAGAGCTGGCAGACTTGGCTAACCAGCGACCAGCGCGACCCGGCCGCCCGGACGGACGTGCTGAGCTACAGCACACCGCCGCTCGCCGCACCGCTGAAGATCGCGGGACAGGCTATCGCCAACCTGCAGGCCTCGACCACTGGCACGGACGGCGATTTCGTCGTCAAGCTGATCGACGTCTATCCTGACCAGAACGGGCGGGATGCGAAGCTCGGCGGCTACCAGCTCATGATCTCGGCAGACATCATGCGCGCGCGATACCGCAATGACCCTTCGAAACCCGAAGCCATGCCGTCCGACCAGAAGCAGCTTATAAAGTTCGCGTTGCCCACCGCAAACCACGTGTTCCTGCCCGGTCACCGCGTGATGGTGCAGATACAGTCGAGCTGGTTTCCGCTGTATGACCGCAACCCGCAGACTTTCGTGAAGAACATCTTCTTCGCCAAGCCGGCCGACTACAAGCCTGCCACTATCAAGGTCTTCGATGCGGGTTTGGCCACGAGCTTTATCGATCTGCCTGTGGTGAAGAGCTGAGGCATCGCAGAAAGGAAGCAAGCAGTCCTTTTTGAAAAAAGATCAAAAAACTTTTACTCCCCTCGCATTTGCATCAGTCGGCTGCCTCCTGAAAAGGCGAGGTGCATCAGCGTCCAGGTAGCCAGAGTTTTTTGCTTCTTTTTTGCAAAAAAGAAGGCCTTTCTTCCTTCCTAGACCAGCGCCCCCACGCGCTCCGCCAGGGCCCCGATAGCGAAGGGTTTCGTCAGCACCTGCATGCCGCCCTCCAGATGGCCGTCGCCGAGCGCCGCCGTCTCCGCATATCCCGTGATGAACGGCACCTTCAGGCCCGGCCGCAGCACGCGCCCGGCATCCGCCGTATGACGCCCGTTCATGCCTCCAGGCCGCGAAGAGGCAAGTATCGCCGTCCAGCCGTGTTCGGGGTCGTGCACCAGGCAGCCGAGATATAGAGCGAACAACCCGGCTGCCGTGTGCAAGGCGACCGTGCTGTAGAAGCGGACCGCGTAAAGCCCTTCCACGCCGTAGGCGTAGCCGAGCACAGCCAGGCCGGAGAGCAGCAGACCCACAGTGCCGCAGATCAGCATTACGAGACGACCCGATCGATCTCGGCGGCCGAGCGACGTCAGTGCCGCTCCGAGCAGCACAAAGCCGCACGCCGTGGCCGGCGCCGTCCGCCCCACCAGCACGCCTGCCCCTACGGGCAAGCGACTGCCGATGAGCGGGTTCAGCACGTCGGTGCCTGTGGTCAGATACCCCGCCAGCACGGCCAGCCCGATGGCAAGCAGGAGCAGAGACGTCCGGTGTGCCGCGCGCCTGTAATCAAGCTTCCAGGCCCCCAGCGACAGGCCGGAGATTACGAAACAGACAGCCGTCACCGGCGCCATGGCTGCCAGGCCAGGCTGCACAGTCACTATCGTGGGGAAGCCAGCGGCCCAGCCCCCGAGAACGCTGAGGCCCAGAACGAACGCCGCCGCCGCGCTGAACCAGCCGAACACCTTCAGTGCGAGGACGGCACGAGCGTTAAACATGTCAGGCATCGCAGCCTCACTACCAGAAACCAGCCGCTGGTAAAACATTCGAATACGCCAGCAAAAAACGCGCGACCCGACGCAGGCGAGCGCGTTCAGCCGAGTCCAACCAGCGGGATCCAGCCTCATGCCAAAAGCCGCCATCTTCGATGTCGACGGCACCCTCGTCGATTCTGTGGACCTGCATGCCAGCGCCTGGCAGGACGCGTTTGAAAAGTTCGGCCACAAGGTGAGCTTCGAACAGGCACGCAGCCAGATAGGTAAAGGCGGCGACCAGCTCCTCCCCGTCTTCCTCAGCGAGGCCGAGCAGGAGGATCACGGCGAGGAAATGGAGACCTGGCGCGGCGAACGCTTCCGCGAACACTATCTGCCCATGGTGCGCCCCTTCTCCGCCGTTCCCGACCTGCTCGCCAGAGTACGCGCGGCCGGCCTGAAGATCGCCGTGGCGTCCTCGGCCAAGCAGAACGAGCTGGAGAAATACCTGCGCATCGCGGGGATCGAAAAGCTGGTGGACGTGCAGACGTCTTCCGAAGATGCCGAGCATTCAAAACCGGCGCCGGACATCTTCCAGGTGGCGCTCGCCAAACTCGGGATCGCTCCCGCGGACGCGGTAGCCATCGGCGACACGCCTTACGACGCGCAAGCCGCAGGCAAGGCGGGCATGCCCACGATAGGCATGCTGTGCGGTGGCTTCACCGAATCGGATCTGCGCGCGGGCGGGTGCTCTCAGGTGTATCCTGGGCCGGGGGCGCTGCTGGCTTGTTTTGGGGCTTCGTTGTTGGGGTGAAAGAAAGGAAGCAAGGCCTTCTTTTTCGAGGAAAAGAAGTAAAAAACTTTGGCTCCTTACGCTGTTTGGGCGCCTTTTTTTGTCTCTGGACACCCGCTATCCGGCATCACCAGGGAGCTGCTGTTCCAGGCACGTTGCCAGCTGGTCATTTCAGACATTCCACCAACAAAGGCACGAGCACAGCCGTCGCAATCCCGTTCAAGCCCACCGCTATTCCCGCGAACGTGCCGGCCATCTCGTGCACTTGGAACGCCCGCGCCGTACCTAGCCCATGCGCGGCAAGCCCGACCGCGAAGCCGCGCGCCCGCCAGTCCCGCACGCCCAAAACATTCAGCAATGGCGTGGCGATGACCGCGCCCACGATACCCGTCAGGATCACCAGCACGGCGGTAAGCGAAGGCGAGCCGCCGATGCGTTCGGACACGCCCATGGCGATCGGCGTGGTTACGGATTTGGGGGCCAGCGACAGCACGGTCTGCCAAGACGCGCCCAGCGCCCAGCCGATCGCCATGGCGGAACACGCCGCAGTCAGCGATCCAGCCAGGAGTGCCGCGGCAATCGGCACGATGGCGCGTGCGACGACATGGCGGTTGCGGAACAGCGGCACCGCCAGCGCCACCGTTGCGGGGCCGAGCAGGAAATGGACGAATTTGGCACCGTCGAAATAGGTGGCGTAGCTGGTGCCGGTGGCCAGGAGCACGCTCACCAGAAACGCCACGGCGATCGCCACCGTGTTGACCAACGGCGAGCGGCCGGCACGCTCGTGCAGCAGAACGCCCACCGCATAGGCAGCCAAGGTCGCCGTCAGCCACAGCAGCGGCTGCGTGTGCAGATACACCCAGAGGCCGACGATCGCGGCATGGCCGGAATGGATCATGTGCGGCCGCCGCGCGCGAGCAACCGCTCCACGTACTGGAACACCAGCGCAGTCACTGTGATCGCCAAAGCGGTGGACAAGACAAGTGCGACGCTCAACGGCCACCATTCGCGCGCGATGCGGGCCCCGTTGGAGATAACGCCCACCGCGGCCGGCACAAAGAAGAGGCTGAGGTGACGCAGCAGGAAATCCGCTGCCTGTCCAAGTTCTTGGCTGAGCTTGCCACGGGTTATCAACAGTATGGCCAGGAATACCATGCCCAGCACGGGTCCTGGGACCGGCAGGTTCAAGGCTTGCGACACGACCTCTCCCCCAAGCTGGCAGCCTAGAAGCAGCGTGAGCGCCGCTATCACGCTCGTTGGCCGAGGAACGAGAACGCGGTCGGGAAGAGAAGGAAGGCCTTCTTTTTCGAGAAAAAGAAGCAAAAAGCTTTTGTCTGTGCTGTCGCGTCGTGTTGAGGCGTGCGTGTCACCGACGCGAGCCTGATCGGGACAAAAAGCTTTCGTGTCACGCCGCGATGGCAGCCCCAGCCACCCGCCGTGCCTTCAACTCCGCCGCCACGACGAACGCCAGCTCCAACGCCTGTTCCGCATTGAGACGCGGATCACAGAACGTCTCATAACGCTCTGACAGATCGGCCTCCGTCAAAAGATGCGCGCCGCCCACGCACTCTGTCACTGGCTGGCCTGTCATCTCCACATGCACGCCGCCCGGCCGCGCCCCGGCATCGGCGAACACGTCGAAGAAGCCGCGCAACTCGGCGAGTATGCTGTCGAAGCTGCGGGTCTTCACGCCGCAGGAGGTGCTGACCGTGTTGCCATGCATGGGATCGCACAGCCAGGTGATACGGCGGCCGGTGCGCTGCACGGCGCGCAGCAGCGGCGGCAGGTGGGACCGCACGCGCTCCGCACCCATGCGGGAGATCAGCGTCAACCGGCCTGGCTCGTCGGCCGGGTGCAGTATGTCGATGAGCCGCAGCAGGTCGTCGGCTGGGGTGGTGGGCCCGACCTTGATGCCGACAGGGTTGCGCAGGCCGCGCAGGAACTCGACATGGGCGCCGTCCACCTGGCGCGTGCGGTCGCCGATCCAGAGGAAATTGGCCGAACAGCCGTACCAATCGCCGCTGGTGCTGTCGATGCGGGTCAGCGCCTGCTCGTAAGGCAGCAACAACGCCTCGTGGCTGGTGTAGAACTCGGTCTCGCGTATCTGCGCGGTGTTGCTGCTGCCGATTCCGCAGGCGGCCATGAAGCCGAGCGTCTCGTCGATGCGGGTGGCTAGGTCCTGGTAGCGGGCGGCCAAAGGCGAGCGGGCGACGAAATCCAGGTTCCAGCGATGCACCTGGTGGAGGTCCGCGTAGCCGCCATTGGCGAATGCGCGCAGAAGGTTCATCCGTCCGGCCGACTGGAAGTAGGCCGTCTCCATGCGCGCCGGATCGGGCACGCGGGCGGAAGCCTCCGGCGACGGGCCGTTGATGATGTCGCCGCGGTAGCTGGGCATGGACACGCCCGCCACGACCTCGGTCTCCGACGAGCGCGGCTTGGCGAACTGCCCGGCCATGCGGCCGATCTTGATGACGGGCACGGTGGCGCCGAACGTCAGCACCACGGCCATCTGCAGCAGCACGCGAAAGGTGTCGCGCACGGAATTTGCGTTGAAATCGGCGAAGCTCTCGGCGCAATCGCCGCCCTGCAGCACGAAGGCCTGGCCGTCTGCGGCCTTGGCCAGCGCCTCCTTCAGCCGGCGCGCCTCACCGGCGAACACCAGCGGCGGGTAGCCGGCCAGGCGCGCCTCGGCGGCGGCGAGTGCCGCGGCGTCCGGGTAGGTGGGCGCCTGGTGTATGGGATGCGTGCGCCAGGTTGCCGGCGTCCAATTCGAGGCTTGCATGATGGCGGAGTCTCGCTTGCTGGGCGCTTGTAAGGCAAGGGAAGTTTCAGCGTGGCAGGTAAGCAAGGAAGCAAGCAGTCCTTTTTTGAAAAAAAGGACCAAAAAAACTTTTGTTCCTGGCGCTGCTTCAGCCGCTCGTTTCTTCCAATCGGCACCCGACTGATGGCCACGGGCGGCGACAGCGGAGTAAAAGTTTTTTTGCTTCTTTTTTTCAAAAAAGAAGGCCTTTCTTACTTTCTCCCCGGAGACCCCAGTGTACGACCTTCTCATCATAGGCGGCGGCATAAACGGCACCGGCATCGCACGGGACGCCGCAGGCCGCGGCCTCTCCGTCTGCCTGGTCGAGCAGGATGACCTGGCCGGACACACCAGCGCCGCCAGCACCAAGCTGATCCACGGCGGCTTGCGTTACCTCGAATACTACGAGTTCCGCCTGGTGCGAGAAGCGCTGGCAGAGCGGGAGCGGCTGCTGGCGATAGCCCCGCACATCGTCTGGCCGATGCGGTTCGTGTTGCCGCTGGGGGCCGGCATGCGGCCGGCCTGGATGATACGCGCGGGCCTGTTCCTGTACGACCACATCGGCGGTAAGCGGAGCCTGCCCGGCAGCCGGGCGGTGCGGCTGGAGGCCGGCGGGCTCGGCGCTGGCCTGGCCGAGCAGGGCGGCCGGGCGTTCGCGTATTCGGATTGCTGGGTGGAAGACAGCCGGCTGGTCGTGCTGAACGCGGTGGATGCGGCCGAGCGCGGCGCCAGCATACGCACGCGCACGCGGCTGGTCAGCGCGCGACGCGAGGGCGGCGCTTGGCATGCGGTGCTGGCTTCGGAGGGCGGCGAGGAAGCGGTTCAGGCGCGCATGGTGGTGAACGCCGCCGGGCCTTGGGTTGGCCAGGTGCTGGCCGGTGCGTTGGGGCAGAACGCGGCGGCGCGCACGCGTCTGGTGAAGGGCAGCCACATCGTGGTCAAGCGGCTTTATGAGGGCGAGCACGCCTATCTGCTGCAGAACCCCGACAAGCGGGTGATCTTCGTCATTCCTTACGAGCAAGGGTTCTCGCTGATCGGCACCACGGACCTGCCCTGGGACAGCGATGCCGGGCACGTGGAGATTTCGGCCGAGGAGACGGCGTATCTGTGCGACGCGGTGACGCGCTGGACGGCCCGTCCGGTGACGCCCGCGGACGTGGTATGGAGCTATTCCGGCGTGCGGCCGCTGCATGATGACGGGGCGGAAAGCGCGTCCGCCGTGACGCGCGACTACGTGCTGGAGCTGGATGCGCCGGAGGGAGCCCCACCCGCGCTCTCCATCTATGGCGGCAAGATCACCACCTATCGTCGGCTGGCGGAGGCCGCGCTGGCGAAGCTGGGTATAAGCGGGGCGTCCTGGACCGGCACAGCGCCGTTGCCTGGGGGTGACCTGCCTGGCGCGGACTTCCCGCGTTTCCTCGCCGATCTACGCGCGGCCTATCCGTTCCTGCCGGCCGATCTGGCGCACCGGCTGGCGCGCGCTTACGGCACGCGGGTGACAGCCATGCTTGGCGCGGCGAAGACGCTGGGCGAGCTCGGCCGAGACCTGGGCGGCGGGCTGACGCAGGCCGAACTCGTCTATCTGCGCGACCGCGAGTTCGCGCGGACGGCGGAGGACGTGCTGTGGCGCAGGTCCAAGCTGGGCTTGCACGTGCCGGCCGGCACGCAGGCGCGGCTGGCGGAGGTGATGCGTTGAAAGACCACATCGGCGCGATAGACCAAGGCACCACAAGCACGCGTTTCATCGTGTTCGGGCGCGACGGGCGTATCGTGGCCGCGGCACAGAAGGAGCACGCGCAGCACACCCCACGTCCCGGCTGGGTGGAGCACGACGCGGAGGAGATATTGCGGAACGTGAAGGCGACCGCGGCCGAGGCGCTGGCGCGCGCCGGCCTGGACGCCGGTGCGCTGGCCGCCATCGGCATCACCAACCAGCGCGAGACCACACTGCTGTGGGACAGGCACACCGGGCGGCCGCTGCACCGCGCGCTGGTCTGGCAGGACACGCGGACGGACACGCTGGTGGCCGACTACGCGGCGGACGGCGGCAAGGCGCGCTTCCAGGGCAAGACCGGCCTGCCGCTGGCCAGCTATTTCTCCGCCCTCAAACTGCAATGGCTGCTCGACCGCGTGCCCGAAGCGCGCGCGCGTGCAGAAGCGGGCGACGCGCTGTTCGGCACCATCGATTCCTGGCTCGCGTGGAATCTGTGCGGCCGACATGCGACTGACGTCACCAACGCCAGCCGCACGCAACTGATGGACCTGCAGACGCTGGACTGGTGCCCTGGGCTGCTCGAAGCGTTCCGCATCCCGCGCCCCTGCCTGCCGGAGATCATCGCCTCGTCGGACCTGGTAGGCACCGCGCGTGAGCTGAGCGACGTGCCGGTGATGGCGCTGATCGGCGACCAGCAGGCCGCACTGGTGGGGCAGGTGTGTTTCGCGGCGGGCGAAGCCAAGAACACGTATGGCACCGGCAACTTCCTGCTGCTCAACACCGGCCAGGCGCCTGTGTCCTCGCAGCACGGGCTGATCACAACGGTCGCCTACAGGCTAGGCACGGCGCCGGCGGTTTATGCGCTGGAAGGCTCCATCGCCATCACCGGCGCGCTTGTGCAGTGGCTGCGCGACAGCCTGGGGTTGATCACGACATCGTCGGAGGTCGACGCGTTGGCAGAGAGCGTGCCTGACAGTGGCGGCGTGTATATCGTTCCGGCGTTTTCCGGGCTGTATGCGCCGTATTGGCGGGAAGATGCACGTGGCCTGATCTGCGGGCTGACGCGCTACGCCAACCGCGCGCATCTTTGCCGCGCCGCTCTGGAGGCGACCGCTTACCAGACGGTGGATGTGGTGCGTGCGATGTCGCAGGATGCCGGCATTGCCCTGACGGAGCTGCGCGTGGATGGCGGCATGGTGCGCAGCCAGCCGCTCATGCAGTTCCAGGCGGATGTGCTGGACGCCGACGTGGTGCGGCCGATGGTGACGGAGACGACCGCGCTTGGGGCGGCCTATGCCGCCGGGCTGGCGAGCGGGTTCTGGAGCGGCACGGACGAGCTGGCGTCGCATTGGCATGTGGATCAGCGCTGGCGCTCGGGGATGGATGGCGGGCGGCGGGCGGATTTGTTGGCGGGTTGGCATCGGGCGGTGGGGCGGGCGATGTAAGGAAGCAAGCAGTTCTTTTTTGAAAAAAAGAACCAAAAAACTTTTGTTCCCCCGCCTGCACCGTGGCCCGACTTGATTCTGCAATGCGCGTGTTGGCAGAACAGGTCCGGCCGTGGTGCAGGCGACGGGAGCAAAAGTTTTTTGGTTCTTTTTTTCAAAAAAGAACTGCTTCCTTTCTTTCCTCCAATTGACGTCACAGCGCCCACAAGGGCAGCTTCGCGCATTACAACCGCGCAAGGCAGCCCATCGGATGACCCCTTACCGCACCGCTCTCCTGCTGAGCGCCGCCGCCGCCTGCCTTGCCGCCGCGTCACAAGCGCTCGCAGGTCCGTTGGTCGTTGGCTCCGGCAACGAGGCGGTCATCGAGCCGCCGGTGCCGCATCCGAACGAGACGCCTTGCGTGGTGCCGCTGGTGAGCGGCGCCAAGTTCGGGGCGGAGACCGTGACGTATAGCTACGCGCCGCCGGCCTCGTGCCCGGGGCCATGGGCGACGGTCGTGCTGGACATCAGCATCTCGGTGGCACACGGCGTGCAGTTCGACCGGACGGGGCTGCTGCAGCTTGGCGGCGTGCCGCTATGGTTCGGCACCACCGCCGAGCCGCGCGCCACGCTTGCGCCGAGCTGGAGCTTCCAGAAGAACCTCACCGACTACACCGCGCTGTTCGCGACAGCGCAGTCCGGCACGATGCAGATCCCCAACTACCAGAGCAGCGTGTATCCGAGCACCATCACGGCCAGCGCCTCGCTGTCATTCTATCCGGCCACCAGCGCCTCACCCGCGCCCGTCACTGCGGATGTGATCCTGCCGCTGCCCGCACGCGGCGGCCTGGCCACGCTGAACACCGGTGCGGACCAGCTCACCACCACGGCCACGCTGCCCACCAACATCGCGCACGCCACGCTGGATCTCTACTTGCAGGCGCAGATCGGTGACGAGTTCTGGTACACCTGCGTGCCCAGCGCGCTTACAAGCGAGCTGGAGACTTGCGGGAACACGTCGTTTCGCGAGGGCGAGATCACGGTGGACGGCGTGCCTGCGGGCGTGGCGCCGATCTTCCCGTGGATATTCACCGGCGGGATCGATCCTTATCTGTGGCAGCCGATCCCAGGCGTGCAGACGTTCGACTTCACCCCGTTTCACGCGGACCTCTCACCGTTCGCCGGCGTGTTGAGCAACGGCAAGCCACACACGATCGCCACCTCCGTGTTCAACGCGAACGGCTATTTCTCGGCAACCGGCGCATTGCGCCTGTTCCTGGATCATGGCGCGACCACCGTCACCGGTGGCATCACACGCAACACCCTAGGTCCGGCCAACCCCGACATCGTCACCAGCATCACCAATGCGGATGGCGCCGCCACCGGCAAGGTGGACATCACGAGCGTGCATGATTTCACCATCAGCGGCACCGCCACCGGCTCCACCGGCGAGATCGTCAACACTGTGACGCAGTCGAACCAGTTCACTAGCAACCAGAGTTTCGATGTTTCCGCCAACCGCGAGTTGCAGATCACCCATCAGGATACGGTCACCAAGACCACCAGCACGTCCGCCGGACCAAGTGCGACATACAAGACCACCACGACGCTGAACTATCCGCTGGTCCTTTACTACAATTTCGGGTTTCAGGGGAACGGCAGTGCGGTCCAGACCACCAGCGTGAACCAGCAGTACCTCTCGAACTTCATCGGCAGCACCGACAACCTTCCCTCGGCGCAGGACACGCTGACCGATGCGATCGCGACGGGCGACGTCCTGTTCTTCGACAAGAACTTCAGCGTTACGGGCCATAAGAGCCAGGCGGAGACGGCGGACTACGCGCGCACGGGAACGTCGGCGCCCTGCGCGAAGAAGACGATCTCCGCGAAAGGAAACGTGATTTCTGCCGTCAATATCGGCTGTTGAGGGAACACGTGCGATAGCAAGCAAGGCCTTCTTTTTTGAAAAAAAGAAGCAAAAAACTTTCATCCCCTGCGCTGTTTCAGCGCATCGCTGCCTAAGGAGACACCGGGCTGGTGCAAATGCGGGGGAACAAAAGTTTTTTGCTTCTTTTTTTCAAAAAAGAAGGCCT
>CAXTCL010000092.1:0-841 GCA_964242035.1 uncultured Acetobacteraceae bacterium
AGATAAAAGTTTTTTGCTTCTTTTTTTCAAAAAAGAAGGCCTTGCTTCCTTTCTTCTTCCCCGATGCTACACCCGCCGAAGAACAACGAGGCTCCCCCATGCGCCGCGCCATCCTGCTAGCAGCCACCCTTCTCCTCACCGCCCCGGCCGCAGCGGCCGAGCCCGGCTTCACGCCGGAGCAGCGCCAGCAGATCATCCAGATCGTGCGTGACGCGCTGAAGACGGACCCCTCCATCCTGCGCGATGCCGTGGTGGCGCTGCGGGCGGACGCCGACGCCCACGAGGCGGCGGACACCAAGGCCCGCATCGGCACCAGCGAGCACGCGCTGACCGCGGCTCCGGGCGATCCCGTTGCCGGCAACCCCCGCGGCGACGTCACCCTGGTGGAGTTCTACGACCCGCGCTGCCCATATTGCCGCCGCATGCTGCCCGCCATACAGGCGCTGATCCAGCACGACCCCAAACTGCGCGTGGTATACAAGGACATTCCCGTCCTGGGCCCGGCCAGCGTGCTGGAGACGCGCGCGATCCTGGCGGCGCAGCGCCAGGGCGGCTACGAGAAGATGCAGGCGGCCCTCATGGCTAACCCTGCCCAGCCGACGGACGCGCTGATACGCGAAACGGCGAAGTCACTGGGCCTGGACCCCGCCCGGCTCGCGTCGGACATGAACGGTCCTGCCGTGACGCACCAGATCGATGCGAACATGGCTTTGGCGCATGATCTTAAGGTGGAGGGTACGCCGGTGTGGATCGTGGGCGATGATTTCATCCCGGGCGCGGTGGACCAGGGGGCGCTTGAATCAGCGATTTCCGCGGCTCGGCAGAAAGGGTAGAAGCAAGC
>CAXTCL010000092.1:851-14725 GCA_964242035.1 uncultured Acetobacteraceae bacterium
TTCGAAAAAAAGGACCAAAAAACTTCCGCTCCCCGCATTTAAACGGAGTGGCCTTTCTGGATACGCCTTTTTTGGAGCGGCGGGCTACTGCTCTACGGGGACGCTCAGGCCCAGCCCGGCGGCGCCGGTCTTGCGTCGTTCCAGCGTGCCTTGTTGGCTCGACGCGCCGGAGTAGCCATCGCCCTGGTAGAGGCTGTTAGGCGACAGGAACTTGGGCGACAATTGCGCCTCTGTCTCTACCCTGCCGGGTGGTGCTTCCACATCCTCGTTCGGAACCGGTGCAGCCTGGTATAACGTGTTCTGGAAGGTCAGCGGCCTAGGCGGCGCCGGCGCCGGCTGGGCGAACGGGCCCACATCGCCGATCTGCACGTGCATTCCGTCCGGTGCAGCGGCGCCAAGAACGGCAGTCACTCCTATGAGCGCTGCCAAGCGTATCTGACGGGAAAATGATGCGTTCATATGCATGACCGGACCATGCGGAGTTTTGCAGTCAGTATCAATGAAAAGATGAAAAAATTGATAAGTGTTACAAACTTGCCCGTGCAGCCGTGGAACCGGTGCGCGGCAGCAATCATGCCGGTATGACCACGCCGTCCAGCGACTGCAGCGCCAGGATGCCGGGCAGCATCTTGCCTTCCAGCCACTCGAGAAACGCGCCGCCGGCCGTCGAGACGTAACTCATCTTGTCCAGCACGCCGGCCTGCCGCAGCGCCGCCACGGTGTCCCCGCCGCCGGCCACCGAACGCAGGTGCCCGCCCTGCGTCGCCTCGGCCACCGCATGGGCCAGCTCCATCGTGGCCGCGTCGAACGGCCTGGTCTCGAACGCGCCAAGCGGGCCGTTCCAGACCAGGGTGCGCAAGGACGGCAGGCGCTGACGCAGGAGAGCCACCGTCTTTGGCCCCACGTCCAGGATCATCGAGTCAGGCGGAACCGCCCCGATGTCCACAATTCGCGTGGGCGGATCGGCGCGGAACTCGGTGGCGGTCACGGCATCGACGGGCAGGATGATCTCGCAGCCGCCGGCGCGCGCCTGGGCCAGGATCTCGCGCGCCGTTTGGTGCATGTCCGGCTCCTGCAGCGAGCGCCCGACCTCGATGCCCTGTGCCGCCAGGAACGTGTTGGCCATGGCGCCGCCGATCACCAGCACGTCCACCCGGCCCATCATGTTGCCCAGCAAGGCGAGCTTGGTGGACACCTTGGCGCCACCGACGATGGCACCTACCGGCCGCTCCGGATGCTCGAGTGCTGCCGACAGCGCCTCCAGCTCGCGCTGCATCAGCCGCCCGGCATGGCTGGGCAAATGCCGCGCCACGCCCTCGGTGCTCGCATGCGCGCGGTGCGCGGCGGAGAACGCGTCGTTCACAAAGATGTCGGCCAGGCTGGCCAGCCGGCGCGCCATCTCCGGGTCGTTCTCCTCCTCGCCTGCGTGGAAGCGGGTGTTCTCCAGCACCAGCACCTGGCCGGGCTCCAGCCGCGCCACCGCGTCCTCGGCCACCGGTCCCACGCAATCGTCTGCGAAGAACACGTCCAGCCCCAGCACGTCGCGCATCGCCGCGGAGACGGGCCGCAGCGACATCGTCTCCACGCGCTGCCCGCCCGGCCGGTCGAAATGGCTGACGACGATGACGCGCGCGCCGGCCTCGGCCAGTTCCTTGATGGTGGGCGACAGCCGCTCGATGCGGGTGAGGTCGGTGATGCGGCCGTCGCGCACGGGCACGTTGAGGTCGGCCCGCAGCAGGACGCGCTTGTTGGCCACGTCTATGCCGTCGATCGTCTTGAACATGGCGTTTCCTTTTTTAGGAAGGAAGAAAGGCCTTCTTTTTTGCAAAAAAGAAGCAAAAAACTTTTGATCCTGCTGTCGCGTGCACGTCCGGCACAAGTTTGGGCACACGTCGCGCAGCCTGGGTTTCGAGTTTTAGCGATCGCCAGCCTTATCGAAAAGCTTTTGCGGAGAACGGAATGTTCGTGAAGCAACCCAATAGGCAAGCCACAGCAGGCCCAGCATCACCACTGGAAACAAGCACTAAATAAAACGACCAAGCCAAGGTTTAATCGACCAAAAGATTGCCCGCTCCTTACAGCCCAATCCGAAACGTGGCTGGAATGGTCAGCTGGCGTGCGTTCCCGAGCACCGGAGCGGAGTGGCCGCTGGGCCATGAGCACCGGAGCACAGGGAACGCGCGTCAGATGGCCGTTCCAGGCGCGTTTCGAAGTTCACATGTTGCCCCATAGGGCTGCCGTGTCTGCCATGCGCGAGGAGAACCCCCACTCGTTGTCGTACCAACCTGCCACGCGCACCAGCCTGCCGCCATCCACGCTGGCCGTCTGCGTGGCATCGAACGTGCAGCTCGCGGCCACGCCGTTGAAGTCGCTGCTGACCAGCTTCTCCGTGTTGTAGTCCAGTATGCCCTTCATCGGGCCGGCGGCAGCCGCCGCGAACAGCGCGTTCACGGCCGCGACATCGGCCGGCGGACGCGCCAGGTTCACGTCCAAAGACACCAGTGACACGTTGGGCGTGGGCACGCGCACGGAGGTGCCGTCCAGCTTCCCGGCAAGCTCCGGCATGACCAGGCCCAGCGCCTTGGCGGCCCCCGTGCTGGTCGGGATCATGGACAGCGCCGCCGCACGCGCGCGGTGCAGGTCCTTGTGCAGCGTGTCCACGGTCTTCTGGTCGCCGGTGTAGCTATGTATCGTCACCATGTAGCCGCGCTCGATGGTGCACGCATCGTGCAGAACCTTGGCCATAGGCGCCAGGCAGTTGGTGGTGCAGGAGCCGTTGCTGACCACGGTCATGTCGGGCTTCAGGGCGTGCTGGTTCACCCCCATCACGATGGTCGCGTCCACCCCGTCCGCCGGGGCCGAGACCAGCACCCGGCGGGCGCCGGCGGTGATCAGCGCGGAGGCAGCCTGCTTGCTGGTGAACAGGCCGGTGCACTCCATCGCCACATCGACACCCTGGTAGGGCACCTTGGACGGATCGCGCTCGGCCGACACTTTGATCGGGCCGTACGTGCGGCCGTTGTAGCGTATGGTGATGGCGTCGCCGTCCACCGACACTTCGCCCGGGAAGCGGCCGTGCACGCTGTCATAGCGGAACAGATGGGCGTTGGCCTCCACGCTGCCGAGGTCGTTGATCGCGACGGGTTCCACATCCGTGCGGCCGCTTTGCACCATGGCGCGCAGCACCAGCCGGCCGATCCGGCCGAACCCGTTTATCGCGACTTTGACTGCCATCTGACGCTTGTCTCCCGTTATTTTTTGCGAAATCGCACTGCAATATCCGGCCCCTAGCGTGCAGGAGCCCGTCTGGTCCCGTGTAATCTAGAAACTGGCGAGCGCTGTCTAGACCGATACGAGGTATGCCAGGTGCCGCATCACCGCATCGGTCAACGCCGCCGCCGTGTCCGGCGGGGCCAGGAAGAGCCCGCCACGCCCGGTCCACCGGTCCCAGCCGAAGCCGCCGCCTGATGCGATGGCGATGCGGGGCGCCTCGCCGAGCACATCCTCACGCCAGGCAGCGTCCTGCCGCGCGAACAGGTCCCAGCACGGCAGCGACACGATGGCGGTTCGTATCCCGCGCCTGATGAGCAGCAGGCGCGCCTGGAACAGTAGGTCGAGGTCAGGGCCGCTGCCGATGAGGGTCGCAGCGCGCAAGCCTGGCGAGGGTACTGCCACGTAGCCGCCGCGGGCGGAGCGCGCTTTGGCGGGCCGATCGGCCAGCAGGGGGCGTGGCGCGTCACTGGCCAGCAGGACACTCGGGCCGGTCGTGTGCCTGATCGCCAGCTCCAGGCATTCGAGCGCTTCCGAGGCGTCGGCCGGGCGGAACACCTGCAGATCGGGTATGGCGTGCAGCGCCGCGTCCAGCCCGGACGCCTGGTGTTGCGATTCCACGAGTATCAGCACCAGGCGCGTGCCGGCAGCGGCCGCGTTGCGCAAGGCCGGCAGGAGCGCATCCAGCGCGTCGATGCGGTGCGTGGCGATCGGCAGCAGGCCGCCGTGCAACGCGACGCCGAAGAGCACGGCCCCGATGCCGGACGCAAGCGGGCCCGCAGCCGCGCGGCCCGATGCCGGCGGCTCGGACTGCGCAGGCGGGATCGTCCAGCCGGCGGAACCTGGCAGCATCACCAGCTCCGGCATGGCGGCGGGCAGCGTGGACGTGACGCGCATCAGGGCGGCGGCGGTGGCGATCGCTGTCTGGCCGGGGGCCAGAAGCGGACCGGGTTCGGACAACCTGGCGGACCATGGCCCGTGCAGGCGGCCGGACACGGCGATGTCGAAATCCTGCCGGCTGCCATGGCGGGCCAGGCGCTTGAGCCAGGCGCGCCGGACTCCGGCGTGGCGCCGCCCGGCCGCGTCCCAAGCGCCCCCGGCATCGCCTTCCGCGTCCAGCCTTTCGAGCCCGCCGGTGCAGAGGATGAGCGTGGGTTTGAGCGAACGCAGGGCGGCCGAGAGCGCAGCCGCGATGGCAGCCGGATCGGCCGCATCTGCCCGCCGGACCGCCCAGCCGGCGGCCACGAAGCCCGCGACACCCGGCGGCTGATCCCCCCCGCAGGCGGCCAAGACGGTCAGCCGCCCCAGCCGCCATGCGCCGCCAAGCCAGGCGGCTTCCTGGACAGGTCCGGTGGCGAGTGCTGCGCCAGGGCACAGCACCCAGATCCTGTGGTCCACCAGGGACCGGCCGAAGCGGGCGGCCAGCAGGCGCTCGGCCAGCGCCAGTCCCACGCCGCAGCCGGCTGCCGGGCTTTGCGTGGTGCAGAGACCCGGCGTGCGGGCCAGGCCGGAAAACGCCTCGGCGAGGCAGGCGAAGGCAGGGTCCACGATGAGGCGGTCGCGATCCGGCCAGAGCGGGTCCGCGGAGTCGGACCGCAGATGGCGGCCGGCAAGCTGGGCCGCGGCCAGGCAGAGGGCGCCCGCCTGCGCGCCGGCTTCGTGCTGCAGGCTTGCGGCCAGCAGACGGACCTGGCCCGGGATCCTGGGAAGGTCGGCGCCGGCGTCCGGCGGGAGTTCAGGGTCGTCCGGCATGGGCCATCTGTTGCAGCGGCCTGGCAGGTCTGCAACGGTCGCCGCCATGTCAGCCCGCCAGATCGCCGCCTGCCTCTGCCTCGCCGTTTGCGTCTCCGGCTGTCACCTGGTGGATCAGCGCGACTTCGACGCCAGTGCCGGCCAGCCGCCGAAACCGCGCGCCGCGCCGCCCGGGCCGCCGCCGCCGCCCTCGCTGGTGACCATACGCTACACCACGCCGGAGCCGCAGTACCGCGACGCGCTGTCCGCTTTGGTGACCAGGGCGCTGGCCCGCAAGCGCGACGTGCTGTTCACGGTGACCAGCGTGGTGCCAGAAGCCGCCTCGCCGGAGGAGGCCGCGGCGTCAGGCCGCGAGGTGGCGCAGGCGATCGTCGATGACGGGGCGGAGGCGGGCCAGGTGGAGCAGGCGGTAAGGCTGGACCCTGGCGTGACGGTGAAGGAGGTGCGGGTCAATGTGCATTGAAACCAGGTGCTCCAGAACACACCGACGCCCCAAAACGTCGGGGAAGCAAAAGTTTTTTGCTTCTTTTTTTCAAAAAAGAAGGCCTTCCTTGCCGTCCTGCAAAACCGGGTGTGCACGATAAGGGAGACGTTCTTTGCCGCCAGTTCATGCGCCGGACTAGCTAGCGCAACGCTACCAACTCCACTGTGGCAGCGTTATCGCCACGTGACTTCGGAGAGCACACCATGAGATCGCACCATACCGTCGCCGCGGCACTGGCCCTGCTGGCCGCCGCGGGCTTGGCCGCACCAGCAGCCGCCCAGCCTGCCATCCCGCCGCCTGAGGCTGAACTCGGCCCGCCGCCGCCGCCGCCGGGTCCGCCTGCCGGCTTCGTCCTGGAGCCTGGCCATTGGCAATGGCGCCCCCGGCTGGTCCGCTACGTCTGGGTGCCGCGCCACTGGATCGCGACGCGGCCCGGCTACGTGCATTTCGTCCCCGGCCACTGGGCCGGCGGCGTGTGGATCGGCCCGCATTGGGGCGGCTGAACAGCACCTGACAGCCGATGATCGACAGCCTGAACCGGCACCGCTGGATAGCGGTGGCCGGATGTCTCGCCTGCGTCCTGGCCCTGGTGGTGGCGCGCGGGTCGGAGGTCGTGCTGGGACTGATCCCCTGCGCGTTCTGCCTGCTCGAGCGCTGGCCGTATTACATCGGCGCTGGCCTGGGCGTGCTGGCCGCCTTGCTGCCCCGCACGCCGGGCCGGGCCGTGCTCTGGCTGCTCGCTCTGGTGATGCTGGGCGGCGCCGGGCTGTCCTTCGTCCATGTCGGTGTGGAGCAGCGCTGGTGGCCGGACCCGCTGCCGGAGTGCACCGCGCCTAACCTGGCCGGCCTGTCCATGGCGCAGCGCATCGCGGCGATGCCGGCGCGCCCGGCGAAGAACTGCGAGGACCCCGACTTCCTGATCCCCGGCGTGCCGGTGTCGATGACCCAGATGGGCTTCGCCTACGCCCTGGCGATCTCGGCCGGCCTCGCCATCTCCCTCTCGGCAAGCAGGAGACGATTCAGATGAGCCTTCCGGGAGACACGCCGGCCCGCACGCGGCTGGAGCGCATCGTGCGCGTGGACCACGCCGGCGAATACGGCGCGCAACGCATCTACCAGGGCCAGCTCGCCGTGCTCGGCGGCGGCGACAAGGGCGACATACTCCGCCACATGCAGGCGCAGGAGCAGGTCCACCTCGACACGTTCACCAAGCTGATCGCCGAGCGCCGCGTGCGCCCGACCGCGCTGCTGCCTTTGTGGCACCTCGCCGGCTACGCGCTGGGCGCGGTGACGGCCGCCATGGGCGAGCGTGCGGCGATGGCGTGCACGGTGGCGGTGGAAGAGGCGATCGACGAGCACTACCGCGCGCAGGTGGAGGACCTAGGCGAAGAGGAGCCTGTCCTGCGCGAGACGATAGAGAAGTTCAGGGCGGAGGAGCTGGAGCATCGCGACATCGGGCTGGACCACGAGGCGGAGCTGACACCTGGGTACCGGGTGTTGGCTGGGGTTATCAAGGCTGGGTGCAAGGTGGCTATTGCCGTGAGCGAACGGGTGTAAGGCAAGGAAGGCCTTCTTTTTTGAAAAAAAGAAGCAAAAAACTTTTGTCCCGACGCCTGCACCATGGCCCGCTTCTGTTCTGCAGCCACCCGGCCTGGCAGACCTAGCGCACAGCTCTGCGCAGGCGAAGGAATCAAAGTCTTTTGCTTCTTTTCTTCAGAAAAGAAGGCCTTCCTTACTCAAACATCCGCATAGACATGCGTCTCCGCCGCCCCCCCCGGATGCGTCACCGCCCCTAGATGCGCCGGTCCCACCAATTGTGCGAACTTCCAGATCGCTCCGCTCTGATAGTCGGTCTGCCGCGGCCGCCACGCGGCACGCCGTGCCGCCCACTCTGCAGCGTCGAGCTGCGCCTCGATCAGACCGGCCTCGGCATCCAACACGATGCGGTCGCCGTCCCGTAGCAGCGCGATCGGCCCGCCGAGTGCCGCCTCCGGCCCCACATGCCCCACGCAGAACCCGCGCGTGCCGCCGGAGAAGCGGCCGTCGGTGATCAGCGCCACCTGCTCGCCCATCCCCTGGCCGTAGATCGCCGCCGTGGTGGACAGCATCTCGCGCATGCCCGGGCCGCCGCGCGGGCCCTCGTAGCGTATGACGATCACGTCGCCCGCCTTGTACGCGCGCGCCTGCACCGCCGCGAACGCCTCTTCCTCGCTGTCGAAGCACAGCGCCGTGCCCTCGAAGCGCTGGTGGTGCAGCCCCGCGACCTTCACGATCGCCCCGTCCGGCGCCAAATTGCCGCGCAGGCCGACCACGCCGCCGGTCGGCGTGATGGCGCGGCTGACCGGGTAGATCACGTCCTGGTCCTCGGGAAACACCACGCCCTCGAGGTTCTCCGCCATCGTGCGGCCGGTCACCGTCAGGCAGTCGCCGTGCAGCAGCCCGGCATCCAGCAGCGCGCGCAGGATCACCGGGATGCCCCCCACGCGGTGCACGTCCAGCGCCACGTATTTGCCGCCCGGCTTGAGGTCCGCGATGTACGGCGTACGGCGCATGATGTCCGTCACGTCGTCCATGGTGAACACGATACCCGCCTCGTGCGCCATCGCCGGCAAATGCAGCGCGGCGTTGGTGGAGCCGCCTGTCGCACCCACGCAGACGGCGGCGTTCTCGAAGGCGCGGCGGGTGGCGATGTCACGCGGACGTATCCGGTTGGCCACCAGGTTCATCACCGTGCGCCCGGACTCCACGGCCCAGGCGTCGCGCTCCTCGTAAGGCGCGGGTGCGCCGGCAGAACCCGGCAGCGCCAGCCCGATCGCCTCGCTGACCATCGCCATGGTGTTCGCTGTGAACTGCCCGCCGCACGCCCCGGCGGAGGGACACGCCACGCATTCCAGTTCGTGCAAATCCGCGTCGCTCATGTTGCCGGCCGCGTGCTGGCCCACCGCCTCGAACACATCCACCACGGTGACGTCCCGGCCGTGGAACCGCCCCGGCAGGATGGAGCCGCCATACATGAACACGCTCGGCACGTTCAGCCGCAGCATCGCCATCATCATGCCGGGCAGGCTCTTGTCGCAGCCGGCCAGGCCCACAAGCGCGTCATAGGCATGGCCGCGCATCGTCAGCTCCACAGAGTCGGCGATCACGTCGCGCGACACCAGCGAGCTCTTCATCCCCTGGTGGCCCATGGCGATGCCGTCCGTCACCGTAATGGTGGTGAATTCCCGCGCTGTGCCGCCGCTCTCACCCACGCCGCGCTTCACCGACTGCGCCTGGCGCGACAGCGCGATGTTGCACGGCGCGGCCTCGTTCCAGCAGGTGGCCACGCCCACGAACGGCTGGGCGATCTCGGCCTCCGACAGGCCCATCGCGTGATAGTAGCTGCGATGCGGGGCGCGGCCGGGGCCCTCGGTCACGTGGCGCGAGGGGAGGCGGGACTTGTCCCAGGTCTTGTCGTTCAATTCTTGGCCTCGTGAAGGAAGGGAGCAAGGAAGGCCTTCTTTTTTGTAAAAAAGAAGCAAAAAACTTTTGCTACTTGGGGCGGGACTGTGGCGGGCTTGGAGGCTAGCGGGGTGGGCGGGGCGCGCAAGCTTGCCGGGAGCGTTGCAGCCTTGCACGAGAGGCTTTCATTTTGCTCTTGAATCGAATACGCTGGCGCTGGATCACCTTCGAGGGCCGACATGAAACCGGTTGCACTCGCATTCCTGCTGGCCTGCACGGCCACGCTGCCGGCAGGTGCCGCCCCGCTCTGCCCGATCTACACCGCATCCGGCCCGATCACCGTGACCCACAACAACCAGGTCATCCGTGCCCTGGACATCACCTCCACGAACGGCCCGGCCATCACCTTAGCCGGCTTCTCCGGCGTGGTGATCGACAACGTCACCATACACCACAACGGCGGCCCAGGCATCGCAGTGGCCAACGCACCCTCGCTGACCATCCTGAACTCGGACATCGTCTTCGACGGCGCGCCCGCCGCCGGCCCGAACCCGTCGGCCGGCGACAACAACATCGACTGCCTGCAATCCCCCGGACTGACCATACGAAACGTCCGCCTCACACGGGGCTCCTCCGGCATCTACCTCAACCGCTGCACCGGCAGCACGCTGTCTTTCATCGAAGGTCACGACCAGCGCGGTCCGTTCCCGCGCGGCCAGCTCGTGCAGTGGGACAACGCCGATCACGGCACGCTCACCAATTTCTCCGACGAGAACGCGCTTGCCAGCTCCTGGACGGAAGATAACGTCAACATCTACCAGACCCAGTATGTCACGATCAGGAACGGCCTGGTCGATACCAACAATTCTCCCTCCGGGGACGGCGTCATCGCCGACAACCTAAGCGGCCACGTGCTGGTGGAAAACGTGGATGCCGTGCACCAGAGCAACGGGTGTTTCGGCATCTATGGCGGCGGCGAGCACGACGTGACGTTCCGCCACACGCGCTGCGCAGACACCATCTGCATGCTGCCGCGCGGCGCCCCGCTGTCCGGCAGCCTCGCCTGGTCCGTGGACCCCGCCGCGATCAGCGGCGACCTGAACATCGAAGCCTCGCAATACGAGAACCTCTGCAACCCGTCGAACATCGTGTGGGACACGGCGCTGCTCGCAATCGACCGGATCAGCCCAGCCAGGTTCACACCGCGTCCGGCCTTGCGGGTGAGGCTTTGCGGATATGCCTACTGACCTGGCGTCGGGAATTCCTGGGGATTTTTGATCATCGACCAGGTCTGCGGGCCGCCTCTCGCGCGCCAGCTATGGGTCACCTGGAAGCCGAGCGTCTGATAAAGGCCGATGTTGTGTGGTGTGGCCGTCTCCAGATAGGCGGGCACGCCATCCTGTTCGGCCAGTCTCAACCCGGCCTGTATCGCCACACGGCCATGGCCGTGGCCCCGGTGTGCGGGATCGCACCCTGCGGCGTGGAGGTACCAGTGCGGCTCGGGTGGATGGTTGGCGTTGCTGGCCACGCTGAACGCCAGCGCGCGCGACACGGCGGGTCCCAAAGCCGCCAGCCACAGGCCGGCGTAGAACAGGGTGTGCGACCAGGGTTCGTGCGGTGAGCCCGGTGCGCGCCAGAGCGTCGCGGCTTCGCCGCCAGGACTGGTGAGGCACGCGCCATACGGCACGTCACTGACATACAACAAGGTGAAAAACGCGGGCAGGCTGCGCCGCCTGACATCCGGATCCGGAAGGATGAAGGCCATTACCGGATCATTCTGGAACGCCGCGGCCAGGAGTTGCGCGATACCGGCGCGGCTTTGCGTGATCGGACGCGTCGCTACATCCGGCATCAGAGCCTCCGGACGCCATAGCTCGGCTGGCTGCCTTGAGTTCCTCGAAGCAGCCAGCCGGAGGAGGCGCGGCCTGGAGAGGCTAGGCGGGCTTGCGGCTGGGAGGCACTGCCTCATAGGCCAGGATGCGGTCCAGCAGTGACGGGCCGACCGGCCTGGGCTGGCGTGTGGTCCGGTCGGCCACCACGTAGCTGGCCTGGCCTTCGAACAGCACCGCCCCCGCGCGGCGTATCTCGAAGCAGAAGCGCAGGCTGGTGGTGCCCACATATTCGGTGCGCAGCGCCACATCGAGCAGGTCGTCGTAGCGGCCCGCATCGCGGAAACGCTGGCTGGCGGCGACCATGAAAATGTCCGTCCCCTCCGCCGCGAGCCCGTCCGGGTAGGCCAGGCCGATGTCGCGCCAGTATTCGGTCAGCGCCACATCGATGAACGCCATGTAGTGCGGGTTGAACACGATGCCCTGCATGTCGCACTCGCCCCAGCGGACACGCAGGCGATGGAGGAAGCGGTAGGGATCGGTCATTCGGTTGGGTTCTTGTGCGGCTGTGGCAGCGTTTCTGCACGCGGCAACTGGACTTGACCATCGAAAGCAAGAAAGGCCTACTTTTTCGAGAAAAAGAAGCAAAAAGCTTTTATCAAGCTGTCGCGGCTCTATCCAACGCGGCGCGACAGCGGAGTCAAAAGTTTTTGCTTCTTTTTTCAAAAAAGAAGGCCTTGCTTACTTACTTCCGGGATCCCCGCCGCTTCAAGCCGCCACCTCACGCCGGCTCTCGGCCGCAACTTGCGGAAATAACTCGCCATCCAACACAATGCGCTCGAACGCCGGGCGCGCGAAATAGAAACCCTGCATGTAACGCACGCCAACCGCGCGCAGCGCCGCCACCTCCGACGCCCGCTCCACGCCCTCCACCACGAGCTTTATGCCGATCTCGCCGGCAAGCACGACCATGTTGCGCACGATGGCCAGCCGTACCTGGTCCCGGTCGCAGTCGCGTATCAGGGCCCGGTCCATCTTCACGATGTCCGGCCGCAGATCCGCTAGGCGGGACAGGCCGGAATGGACAGTGCCGAAATCGTCCAGTGCGATCTGGAAGCCCTGCTTGCGATATTCCGCGATGATGCGCAGCACATGGGGCGTGTCGGCGATGCCCTCCGTCTCTACGATCTCGAACGTCAGCCGGCGCGGATCGAACCCGGTGCGAGCGGCGGCCTCCAGCGTGGCGCGTATGCAGGCTCGCGGTTCATAGACGGCATTGGGCAGGAAGTTGATGTTGAGCCGCCGGTCCATGCCAAGCCTGGCCGCCAGTTCGATGGCGCGTACGCGGCACGCCTGGTCAAAGGCGTAGAGGGTCTGCGCGTTTACCTGGGAGAGGATGGTGCCGGCGCCCTCCTCAGCCGGGCCGCGCACCAGCGCCTCGTAGGCGTCGATACGGAACTCCTGCAGATCGACGATCGGCTGGAACGCCATAGTGAATGGCGGCAGCTCGACGGATTTGCTGCAGCCCTGACAACCTGAACGCTCGCCTGTCATGCCCTTTGCCCGCGAATGTCTTCGCGTCGTTCATATCAGGCTCGTCGTAAATAAGCGTTAAGGCAGCAGAGCCTGAGACAAATAGTAAAATTTGACTCCGCTGCCGCGCGGCTGGGGGGAAAGTCCGCGACAGCCTTACCAGAAGTTTTTTGCCTCTTTTTCAAAAAAGAAGGCCTTTCCTACTTCGGAACAGTCGGCCGCTCGCCCGGAAAGCGCCCGCGGCGTCAGGCGGCTTCGCGTTCCTTCTCGCTGCCGTCGCCGAACAGGAAATCGATGTCGCCGGCGTCCAAGCCGCCCAGATCGCCGCCCTCCTGCGCCTCGCCATCGCCCTCGCTGAACGCCAGCGACGCCAGTTCCGCCTTGCGCGCCTGCAACTCCAATATGCGCTCCTCCACCGTATCGGCGGCGATCAGCTTGTAGACGAACACGGATTTCGTCTGCCCGATGCGGTGTGCCCGGTCAGAGGCCTGGTCCTCCACCGCCGGATTCCACCAGGGGTCGTAGTGTATCACCGTGTCCGCCGATATCAGGTTCAGTCCGCGCCCGCCTGCCTTCAGGCTGATCAGGAACAGCGGCACCTCGCCCGCCTCGAAGCTGCGCACCGGCTCGCCGCGATCCATGGTGTCGCCGCGCAGTTCCACGAACGGTATCTCCGCCTCGCGCAGCCGCGGCTTTATCAGATCCAGCATCGAAGTGAACTGGCTGAACAGCAGGATGCGGCGGCCTTCGGGGATCATTTCGGAGATCATCTCCATCAGGTCGTCCAGCTTGCTGGACGTCTCGATCTCACGCGCCGAGCGCAATTTCACCAGCCGCGGGTCGCAACAAGCCTGACGCAGCTTCAACAATGCATCCAGCACCACGATCCGGCTCTGCGCCAGGCTGCGCTCTGCCACCTGCTCGCGCACCTTCTCGTACATCGTCACGCGTATCGTCTCGTACAGCTCGCGCTGGTCGGGTGCCAAGGTGATACGCCGCAATATCGTGTGCTTCGGCGGCAGCTCGGTCGCCACGTCGCTCTTCTTGCGCCGCATGATGAACGGCTTGATGCGCCGCACCAGCTGAACCCGCCTGAGCTGGTCGCCGTTCTTCTCAATGGGCGTGCGGAACCGCTTGGAAAACCCGCGCCTGTCGCCGAGCAATCCCGGCATCAGGAACGCGAACTGCGACCACAGCTCCTCGAGGTTGTTCTCGATTGGCGTGCCCGACAAACATATACGCTGGCGCGCATCGAGCTGGCACACCGCCTTGGTGGCCTTGGCATCAGGCGTCTTTATCGCCTGCGCCTCGTCGAGCACGATGATGTGCCAGTCGCGCTCCTTCATCTCGATCACGTCGCGCGTCAGCACGGTATACGTCGTCACCACAACGTCATACCGGTCCAGCGTGTCGCGCTTGCGATGCCGATCCAGCCCATGCAGCACGACGACCTTCAGGCCGGGCGCGAACTTCTCCAGCTCGGACGTCCAATTGGCGATCAGGCTCGTCGGCACCACGATCAGCGCCGGATGCTTCATCCGCCCGCTGGCATGCTCCACCGTGAT
>CAXTCL010000093.1:0-14723 GCA_964242035.1 uncultured Acetobacteraceae bacterium
CTTCTTTTTTGAAAAAAAGAAGCAAAAAACTTTTACTCCTGACGCTGTTACGCGGTGCGTGCACCTCTTGAAAAACACGCGCGGTCGAACGTTCGCGCGACAGCGGTGTCAAAGTTTTTGCTTCTTTTTTCGAAAAAGAAGGCCTTGCTTAGTCTTGCAGCACCCGATCCGGCCGCATCGGCCTGGGCCGCGGAACAGGCACCACCGGCCCGTGCAAAGCCGAGCCTCGCCCTGACAAAGACGGGTTCGTCATGAAATACTCATGCGCGGATACCGGCTTGGCGCCGGGCGGCAGCCTTGTCCACTCGCCGACGGGGCTGAGCTCCCAGGATTGCAGCGTGTCCTTCAAATTCACGACCATAATCTGGTCCAGCACCTGCGCGTGCACGGTGGCGTTTCGTATCGGCACGAGCGTCTCCACGCGCCAATCCATGTTGCGCTCCATCCAGTCGGCACTGCTGATATAGACCAGCGCATGCCGGCTCGGCAGCCGGTGTCCGTTGCCGAAGACGCAGATGCGACCGTGTTCCAGGAACCGGCCGACGATGGATTTGACGCGTATGTTTTCCGACAGGCCGGGAATGCCGGGTCGCAGGCAGCAGATGCCGCGCACCACTGCCATCACCTGCACGCCGGCGTTCGAAGCCTCGTAAAGTTTGTCGATGAGTTTCGGATCGACGAGGCTGTTCAGCTTCAGCCAGATGGCGGCGGGTTTGCCGGCGCGCGCGCAGGCGATTTCCGCGTCGATCAGCTCTGTCAGCTTGGCGCGCAGCGTCAGCGGGGAGAAGGCAAGCGCGTCCATGCGTTCGGGTTGCGCGTAGCCTGTCATGTAGTTGAACAGCCGCATCGCGTCGCGCGTAAGGTCAGGGTCCGCGGTGAAGAAGCTGAGGTCTGTGTAAATGCGCGCGGTGATCGGGTGGTAGTTGCCGGTGCCAAAATGCGCGTAGCTGCGCATGGCGGTGCCCTCGCGCCGGACGACCAGGCTGATCTTGGCATGGGTTTTCAGTTCGGCAAAACCGTACACCACCTGCACGCCGGCGGCTTCCAGCGAACGCGCCAGGCGTATGTTGGCTTCTTCGTCGAAGCGCGCGCGCAGTTCCACCATGGCGGTGACGGACTTGCCGGCTTCGGCCGCCTCAATCAGCGCCTTTACGATCGGGCTGTCCTTGCTGGTGCGGTAAAGTGTCTGCTTGATGGCCACCACGTTTGCGTCGCCGGCGGCCTGGCGAAGAAATTGCACCACCACGTCGAAGCTTTCGAACGGGTGGTGTACGATGATGTCCTTAGCGCGTATGGCTGCGAAGCAGTCGCCGCCGAAATCGCGTATGCGTTCGGGAAAGCGCGGCGTGTAGGGCGTGAACAGCAGGTCCGGCCGGTCGTCCACGATGAGCTGCTTGAGGTCCACCACGCCGAGAAGGCCGGGCTGCACGCTGATGTTTTCGCGATCTGCGTCCACGCTGTCTGCCACCAGGTCCACCAGCGGCTGCGGCATGTCTGCGTCCACCGCCAGGTGTATGACGGTGCCACGGCGGCGTCGTTTCAGCGCCGTCTCATACATGCGCACCAGGTCCTCGGCTTCTTCCTCGAACTCGATGTCGGTGTCGCGTATCAGGCGGAACAGGCCCTGGCCGGTGACATAGAAGCCGGGAAAGACGCGCTGGAGGAACATCGTGACCACGTCTTCGAGCATCACGAAGCGTATCTTGTCGCGGCCAGCGGCGGGCAGGCGGATGAAGCGGTCCACCTGGCTAGGCAGCGGGATCAGGCCGCGCATGTGGTAGCCGCCCTGCAGCGACGAAGGGTTGCCCGGGTCCTCTTCGCGGTGCAACGCCAGCGCCATCACCAGGCCCATGTTCGGGATGAAGGGGAACGGGTGCGCGGGGTCTATGGCGAGCGGAGTGAGTATGGGAAACACCCGCTCCATGAACCAGGTGTCCAACCAGTTCCGTTCGTCCTCACTAAGGCCGGCGGCGTTGCAGACCTCTATGCCGGCTGCCTCGAGTGCGGTACGCAGGTCCAGCCAGACGCGCTGCTGGCGGTCCAGCAGGATGCGGGCGCGCTCGTTGACGTCGGCGAGCTGCTGAGCGGGGGTGCGGCCGTCCGGCGAGAGGCGGGTGAGGCCGGCACGCGCCTGGCCGATGAGGCCGGCGATCCGCACGGAGAAGAACTCGTCGAGGTTGGCTGCCGAGATGCTGACGAAGCGCAGGCGCTCGAGCAGCGGGTGGCGGGTGTTCTCGGCCTCTTCGACGACGCGGTTGTTGAAGTCCAGCCAGCTCAGCTCGCGGTTTATGAATCGGTCTGGGGCGTCTGCGGCGATGGCGGGCGGGGCGTCCGGCTTGGGGACGGGGCGCAACTGGGGGCGGGGCATACGGGGAGTATAGCAGGGCGGGGTGGGGTTGGAAGGAAGGAAGCAAGGCCTTCTTTTTTGCAAAAAGAAGCAAAAAACTTTTGTCCCCGCGCCTGCACACGCACCCGTGCAAATCCTGCCAGCGCGCGACTTGCCCTGCCAGCGCGGACCTCAATGCAGGCGCGGGGACAAAAGTTTTTTGCTTCTTTGTTTCAAAAAAGAAGGCCTTGCTTACTTACCTATGCGGCAGCACGCACCTTCCCAATCCGGTCAAGCGAGGCCAACACCCCCTCCGGTAAAGACAGCTCAGCCGCCGCCAGGTTCTCCTCCAGATGCGCCACCGAGGACGTCCCAGGTATCAGCAGGATGTTCGGCGCGCGCTGCAGAAGCCAGGCCAGCGCCACCTGCATAGGCGTGGCGTGCAGCCCCGCCGCCACCTCCGAGAGCTCGTCCGATTGCAGCGGGGTGAAGCCGCCGAGCGGAAAATACGGCACGTAGGCGATGCCCTTGGCGGCAAGATTGTCGATCAGCGCATCATCCTCCCGATGGGCGACGTTGTAGAGGTTCTGCACGCAGACGATCGGCGTGATCTTCTGGGCGTCGGCCACCTGCTTCGGCGTGGCGTTGCTGACGCCGATGTGGCGGACAAGGCCCTGGCGCTGCAGCTCGGCCAAGGCGGTGAGCGGGGCTTCGATGTCGCCTTCGGCGGGGCCGAGATGGCCGAACATGAAGCGCAGATTGACCACGTCCAGCGCGTCGAGGCCCAGGTTGCGCAGGTTGTCGTGGACCGCCGATGTCAGCTCGTCGGCGCTGAAGGCGGGGTTCCAGGATTTGTCCTCGCCGCGGCGGGCGCCGATCTTGGTGACGATGACGAGGTTTTCCGGATACGGGTGCAGCGCCTCGCGGATGAGCTGGTTGGTGACGTGGGGGCCGTAGAAGTCGCTCGTGTCGATGTGGTTGATGCCGGCGGCGACGGCGGCGCGCAGCACGGCCAGCGCGGCCTGGTGGTCACGTGGCGGGCCGAAGACCCCAGGGCCGGCGAGCTGCATGGCGCCGTAGCCCATGCGGTGGACAGTGCGGCCGGCAAACGGGGTGGTTCCGGCTTTTTCGATGTTCGGCATGCGGTGTCTCCTTCGATGATGGGGAGATAGGCCTGGCATGGCCGTGCGATAACGGGGGAAGATCGGAACAGGGCGTTCGGGAGGGCGAACAGTGGGTGCCAGTCTGACAGACTTGGCGGCGTTCGCGCAGGTGGCGCAGGCGGGCGGGTTCCGGCAGGCGGCGCGGGCGGGCGGGGCCAGCGCCTCCGGGCTGAGCGAGGCGGTCACCCGGCTGGAGGCGCGGCTGGGCGTGCGGCTGCTGAACCGGACGACGCGCAGCGTGGTGACGACAGAGGCGGGCGCGCGCCTGCTGGACCGGCTGGCGCCGGCGCTGGGCGAGATGGAGGCGGCGCTGGATGTGGTGAACCTGTTCCGCGACCGCCCGGCGGGCGTGCTGCGGTTGAACGTTCCGGGTGTTGCCGCGCGTTTCGTGCTGCCGCGCATCGTGCCTGGGTTCCTGCAGGCGTATCCGGACATCAGGCTGGAAGTCGTGGCTGAGGACGGCTTCGTCGATGTACTGGCGGCCGGGTGTGACGCGGGCATACGCTACGACGAACGGCTGGAGCAGGACATGATCGCCGTGCCGATCGGGCCGCGTGTGCAGCGTTACGCGACGGCCGCGGCGCCGGCGTATCTGGACCGCGCAGGGCGGCCGTCCCATCCGCGGGAGTTGCTGGGCCATGCGTGCCTGCGCGGGCGTTTTTCCAGCGGGGCGATGCCGGTTTGGGAGTTCGAGCGGCAGGGTGAGGTGGTGACAGTGGACCCAGCTGGCCCACTGGTGGTTCGCGTGGGCACGGCGACCGACCTGGCGGTGGAGGCGGCTGTGGCCGGCTGCGGGGTGATCCAGTTGTTCGAGGAGTGGCTGCTGCCGTACCTGGCGAGCGGCGCGCTGGAGGCGGTTCTGCAGGAGTGGTGGCAGCCGTTTTCCGGGCCGTTCCTGTACTTTCCAGGTCGGCGGTATTTGCCGGCGCCGTTGCGTGCGTTTGTGGATTACATCAAGTAAGCAAGGCCTTCTTTTTTAAAAAAAAGAAGCAAAAACTTCTGTCCCTGCGCCGCTAAAGCGCGTTGGCGCATCCCGCGTCACTAGGCTGCTGCAAATGCGGGGTAGTAAAAGTTTTTTGCTTCTTTTTTTCAAAAAGAAGGCCTTGCTTACTTATGCGCGAACTCCGCGGCCCGCTTCTCGCCAAAAGCCGCCATTCCCTCCTTCTGATCCGCCGTGGCAAACAGCGCGTGAAATGCGCGCCGCTCGAAAAGCAATCCCTCGGCAAGGCTGCTTTCATACGCGCGGTTGACGGCTTCCTTGGCGGTGATCGCCGCAGGCAGCGACATCGAGGCGATCGTGGACGCGGTCTCCATCGCGTCCTGCAACAGCGTGTCGGCGGGGAGCACGCGTGCCACGAGGCCGGCGCGTTCGGCTTCGTGCGCGTCCATCATGCGGCCGGTGAGTATCATTTCCATTGCTTTGGCTTTGCCGATGGCGCGGGTGAGGCGTTGGGAGCCGCCCATGCCGGGGATGACGCCGAGCTTAATTTCCGGCTGTCCGAAGCGGGCGGTGTCGGCGGCCAGGATGAAGTCGCACATTAGGGCCAGTTCGCAGCCGCCGCCGAGTGCGAAGCCGGACACAGCGGCGATGAGCGGGGTGCGGGTGCGCGCGACGGCGTCCCAGCCGGCGAACCAGTCGGCGCGGTGCATGTCGATGAAGGATTGGCCGGCCATCTCCTTGATGTCGGCACCGGCGGCAAAGGCGCGTTCGGAACCTGTCAGCACGATGCAGCCGATTTGCGGATCACGGTCGAAGCCGGCGAGTGCCGCGGTGAGTTCGGCGAGGGTTTGCAGGTTCAGCGCGTTCAGCGCTTTCGGGCGGTTCAGGGTTATGCGTGCAACGCGGCCGGTGGTCTCGGTCAGGATGGTTTCATACGCGCCCGCCATGATCATTTGGGCTCCGCGCCTGGTGTGGATTGCGCGCGTATGGCCTGGATGATGGCGGAGAAATCCAGTCCGGTGGCCTCGCCGGTTTCGAACTTCTCGTAGATGGCGGCTGCGTGCGCGCCGAGTGCAGTGTGTGCGCCTGCGGCGGTTGCGGCGTCCTGCGCCAAACGGAGGTCCTTCAGCATGAGGGCGGCGGCGAAGCCGGGCTTGTAGGCGTTGTTTGCCGGGCTGCCCGGCACAGGGCCAGGCACCGGGCAGTAGGTGGTGAGCGACCAGCACTGGCCGGACGAGGTGGAGGCCACATCGAACATCGCCTCGTGCGACAGCCCGAGTTTCTCGGCGAGCACGAAGGCCTCGCTTACGGCGATCATGGAGATGCCGAGAATCATGTTGTTGCATATCTTCGCAGCCTGGCCAGCGCCGGCCTCTCCGCAATGCACGATACGTTTTCCCATAGCCTCGAGCAGGGGTTTTGCGCGCGCGAACGCGGCGTCCGTGCCGCCCGCCATGAAGGTGAGCGAGCCCGCGGTCGCACCTCCGGTGCCGCCGGAGACGGGCGCGTCGAGGGAGAACATGGCTGCGTCGGCCAGCAGCGCGTGGGTTTCGCGCGCGCTTGCCACATCGATGGTCGAGCAATCGACGAACAGCGTTTCCGGGGCTGCGTGATCGATGAGCTCGCGCGTGGTGGTGACGACGTGGCGGCCGGCTGGCAGCATGGTGAAGATGACCTGCGCGCCTTGCACGGCCTGGGCGGCGGTGGCGGTGAGCTGGATGCCGGGTGGGGCGGGGACTGCGGAGATGTCATAGCCGCGGACCTGGTGGCCGGCGCGGGCCAAGTTGGCGGCCATGGGGGCGCCCATGTTGCCTAGGCCGATGAACGCTAGGGTTTGCATTTGTGGCTCCTTCAGAAAGACAAGGAAGCAGTTCTTTTTTGAAAAAAAGAACCAAAAAACTTTTGACTCCGCTGTCGCGAACCTGTCCTGCGAGTGCGCGACAACGGAGTCAAAAGTCTTTTGCCTCTTTTCTTCAGAAAAGAAGGCCTTGCTTACTACATCGTCGGGATAACGAAACTCGCCCCTTCGCGCACACCAGAAGGCCAACGCGACGTGACGGTTTTCGTCTTCGTATAGAACCGTATCGAGTCAGGCCCGTGCTGGTTCAGGTCACCGAAACCGGAGCGCTTCCAGCCGCCGAATGTGTGATAGGCGAGCGGCACCGGGATGGGGACGTTCACGCCGACCATGCCGGCCTGCACGCGGGTGGTGAAATCGCGCGCGGCGTCACCGTCGCGCGTGAAGATCGCAACGCCATTGCCGTATTCATGGTCGTTGCAAAGGCGCAGGCCGTCCTCATAGGTGTCGGCGCGTGCGATGCTCAGCACGGGGCCGAAGATCTCCTCGCGGTAGATGCGCATCTGCGGTGTGACGTGGTCGAACAGCGAGCCACCGATGAAGTAGCCGTTCTCGTAGCCCTGCAGGCGGAAATCCCGGCCGTCCACAAGGAGGTTGGCTCCCTCCGCGATGCCGGTATCGATGTAGCCGCGCACACGGGCAAGCGACTCCTTGGTGATCAGGGGGCCGTAATCTGCGGCATCGTCGCTGGACAGGCCCACGCGAAGGGCTTCCACGCGCGGGATCAGCTTGGCCGCCAGCGCGTCTGCGGTGTGCTGGCCCACGGGCACGGCCACGGAGATGGCCATGCAGCGTTCGCCGGCGGAGCCGTAGCCGGCGCCGATCAGGGCATCGACCGCCTGGTCCATGTCTGCATCAGGCAGGATCACCATGTGGTTCTTGGCGCCACCGAAGCATTGCGCGCGTTTGCCGTGCGCGGCGGCGGTTTCGTAGATGTATTGCGCGATCTGCGTGGACCCCACGAAGCCGATCGCCATGATCTGCGAATGGGTGAGCAGCGCGTCCACCGCCGTCTTGTCGCCGTGCACCACGTTGAAGATGCCGGGCGGCCCGCCGGCTTCGATGAACAGCTCGGCCAGGCGGACGGGCACCGAAGGGTCGCGTTCCGAGGGTTTGAGGACAAAGGCGTTGCCGCAGGCGATGGCGGGGCCGGCTTTCCATAGCGGGATCATCGCGGGGAAATTGAACGGCGTGATGCCGGCGACCACGCCGAGCGGCTGGCGCATCGAGTAGATGTCGATACCGGTGCCGGCGGAGTCCGAGTATTCGCCTTTCAGGAGGTGCGGGATGCCGCAGGCGAATTCAATCACTTCCAGCCCGCGCTGCACGTCGCCGCGCGCGTCGGCCACCGTCTTGCCGTGCTCGCTGGACAGCAGGCGGGCGAGCGCGTCCATGTTCTGGTTGATCAGATCGACGTAGCGCATCATCACGCGCGCGCGCCGCTGCGGGTTCATCGCGGCCCAGGCGGGCTGGGCCGCGGCCGCGTTCTCGACCGCCGCCTGCACTTCGG
The DNA here is from genome assembly GCA_964242035.1 of uncultured Acetobacteraceae bacterium. Lineage (GTDB taxonomy): Bacteria > Pseudomonadota > Alphaproteobacteria > Acetobacterales > Acetobacteraceae > BOG-908. Next base: position 7,798 of record CAXTCL010000093.1, read on the forward strand.
CCTGGGAGGCGAGCGGGACTTCGGCCTGGGGTTCTCCGGTATTCGGGTTGAACACCTGGGCGCTGCGGCCGGACTGGCCTGGCACGTGTGCGCCGCCGATGAAGTGGGAGATCTGCCGCATGGATGTGCCTGCCCTGGCTCTTGTTGATTGGCGTGCATGAAAGCACGCGGCGCGCGGGGCAGAAAGGTATCCCCGCGAGGCTATCGCATTTGGGAGAAAGCAAGAAAGGCAGGCCTTCTTTTTTGAAAAAAAGAAGCAAAAAACGTTTGTTCCGTTCGCATTTGCCGCCGCAAGGTGCCTCCCTGAGCTGCCTCGCGGTTCAAACGCGGGAAGACGCGAGGCCGCATGTGGGACAGCGCGTTAAACAGACGCTTGTTGTCTCAATGAGCGCATCGTTTCTACAGCGTCAGGAACAAAAGTTTTTTGGTCCTTTTTTTCAAAAAAGGACTGCTTGCTTCCTTTCTTCCTCGCTCGCCTCACCAACCCCCCCAGCGCCCATATCCGCCAGCACCCCAGCCGCGATCCCGCGTGTCACGCGCCTCCCGGACGCCAAAGAGGCGCGGTCTAGGCGGCAGGCGGCTTCGCGCAGGGTGGCGGCGTCTCGGGGGAGGCGGGTCAGGAGGTAGGTCTGGATTTGTGGGTCGAGATGGAGCTGGTGTTGGGCGGCCAGCGAGGCGAGGAGGCCAGCGAGCATGGGGTCGTCGGGAAGGGTGAGGGGGGCGGTGGTAATCGCGCGCAGGCGGCTGGTCAGGTCGGCCAGGGGCGTGGGCCAGGTGGCGGGTGGAGTGCGGGCGGCGAGGAGGAGGGGGATGCGGGCCTCGGCGGCGGCGTTGAGGAGGTGGAGGAGGGTTTCGGGTTCTGGGGTGAGGTCGGCGTCGTCTATGGCGATGGGGCCGGTGTGGGGGAGGCCGATGAGGTGTCGCAGGGCCAGGCCGGGCAGGAGGATGCCGGCGTGGCGTTCGGCAAAGGCGTGCAGGAGGTGGGTCTTGCCGGTGCCGGCGGGGCCGTGCAGGGCGAGGCGGTGGGTGGGCCAGGTCTCGGGGTGGGCGAGCCAGGCGGTGGCTTCGGCATTGGCGGCGCCGTGGACGAAGGTGGCGTCGGTGAGCCAGTGGCGGACGGGGAAGGGGAGGGCGAGCTGGCGCATCGGGGGCGGGGTCAGGCTTCGGTTGTCAGGCCGGGCAGGGGCGCGGTGTCCGAGGGGAGCGTGGGAAGTGGCGGGTCCAGGTACAAGGGACTGACCAGGTAACGGCGGAGCCAGAAGCGGGTGAGTACGCCGGCGGTGGCGGCGACGGGGACGGCGAGCATGACGCCCAGGAAGCCGAAGGCGGCGCCGCCGGCGAACAGCGCGAAGATGACCCAGACGGCGGGGAGCTCCACCCGGTCCCCGAGGAAGCGCGGGTAGATCACGTAACCTTCGAGTATCTGGCCGGTGACGAAGACGGCGGCGACGCGGGCGACCCCTTCCCAGGTGGGAAACTGGGCGAAAGCCAGCCCGATGGACACGACGGCGCCGGTGACGGAGCCGACATAGGGGATGAAGCTGAGGAAGCCGGCGGTGAGGCCCACGACCAGGCCCAGTTCGAGGCCGACGGTGGAGAGGCCAAGGGCGTAGAAGAGGGCGAGGATCATGCAGCACATCGCCTGGCCGCGCACCCAGGCAGACAGGATGCGGTCCACCTCGCGGGCCTGGGCGCGCAGCACGGCCTGGTAGCGGCGGGGGAGCCAGCTATCCACGAGGGCGATGACGTAGGGCCAGTCGCGCAGGAGGTAGAAGGCGACGACCGGGGTGACGATGAGCAGGGAGAGGACGTTGAAGAGGGCGTAGCCGCCGCCGACGAGGCGGGTGGCCGCACCTGCGAGGAAGGTGAGCATGGCGCCGGCCTGGCCGCTGACGAGCTCGGAGAGTTTGGCGTCGACGTAGTCGGGCCCGAGGTTCTGCTGCAGGCGGGCGATGAGGCGGCCGGCGAAGTTGGAGAGGCCCTGGGCGTAGTCCGGCACGTGGCCGACGAGCAGGCCGATCTGGCGGATGATGATCGGGTAGAGGAGGAGGACGAAGAGCAGGCCGGCGAGGATGAGGCCGAGGACGAGGAGGAGGCTGGCCAGGCCGCGGGGGATGCGCAGGCGGGTGAGGCGGGCGCAGATCGGGTCCAGCACGTAGGCGATGCCGCAGGCGGCGACGAAGGGCAGCAGGATGCTGGCGAAGAGCTGGAGCGTCAGCCAGAGGGCGATGAGGATGCCGGCCAGGAGGGCGAGGCGTTGGGTTCTGGTGGCCTGGGGGCGGAGCGAGGTGGAGCGGGGATCGGCGTTCATGCGGCGCGGGCCGTGCGTATGACGTAGGCGGCGCCGGAGAGGAGGGTGCTCAGCGTTACCAGGGTGATGAGGGTTTCTCGCAGGGGGAGGGCGGAGAGGGACAGGGTGTTCAGGGCGAGGGTGGTGGCGATCAGGGTGATCTGCAGGGTGGTGTTCAGCTTGCTGATCATCAGGGGCTCTATGGCGATGGGGTGGCTGGTAAGCCAGAGGAGGGCGACGCCGCCAACGATCAGGAGGTCTCGGAAGACGACCAGGATGGCGAGCCAGTCGGGGAGTTGGGCGGTGGCGGCGAGGGTTACAAACATGCCGACCATGAGCGTCTTGTCGGCCAGGGGATCCAGGATGGCGCCAAGTGTGGTGCCGCCGTGGCGGCGGGCCAGGTAGCCGTCCAGCGCGTCCGAGATGCCAGCGGCGATGAAGAGGGTGGTGGCCGGCGCGAAACGGCGGTGCAGGACAAGCCAGATGGCGCACGGCACCGCGCAAAGGCGGGCGAAGCTGATGATGTTGGGGAGGGTCAGGATCGCGTTGCCGCGTGTGGGCGGGAGTCCGGTGTCAGGCATGCGGGGGCGGGTGGTTTCGCATGGGGGGAGTGTAGCGTATCCGGGGCGGCTTGCGGAAAGGAAGCGCGACGGTCTTTTTTTAAAAAGAAGGACACGGTGGTGCGGACAGGCCGCGACAGCGGAGTCAAAAGTTTTTTGCTTCTTTTTTTCAAAAAAGAAGGCCTTGCTTGCCCTCGTTTCAGGAGTGCCCAGAGGTGGTGACTTATCGCGACGCCGGCGTGAACATAGAGGCAGGCGACGCGCTGGTAGAGGCGATAAAGCCCGCTGTGGCACTGACGCAGCGGCCCGGAGTGATGGGCGGGCTTGGCGGGTTCGGGGCGTTGTTCGACCTGCGGGCGGCGGGGTTTGCCGATCCGGTGCTGGTGAGCTGCACGGATGGAGTTGGCACCAAGCTGATGGTGGCGATCGAGAGCGGGCTGCATGACCAGGTGGGGATCGACCTGGTGGCGATGTGCGTGAACGACCTGGTGGTGCAGGGCGCGGAGCCGCTGTTCTTCCTCGATTATTTTGCGACGGGGAAGCTGGCGGTGGCGGATGCGGCACGGGTGGTGCGAGGGATTGCGGAGGGGTGCCGGCTGAGCGGGTGTGCGCTGGTGGGCGGAGAGACGGCGGAGATGCCGGGGATGTATGCGGCCGGGCATTACGATTTGGCGGGGTTTGCCGTGGGGGCGGCGGAGCGGGGGGCGCTGTTGCCTGGGGAGGTTTCTGCGGGGGATGTGCTGTTGGGGCTGCCGGCGAGCGGGGTGCATTCGAATGGGTTTTCGCTGGTCAGGCGTATTTGTTCGATAGCGCGGGTGGGATGGGGGGATGCGGCTCCCTGGTCGCCGGGGGAGAGCGTGGCGGCGGCGCTGATGGCGCCTACGCGGTTGTATGTGAAGCAGGTGTTGGCGCTGCATCGGGCGGGGCTGGTGCGGGCCGCGGCGCATATCACCGGGGGTGGGTTGCCGGGCAATCTGCCGCGTGTGCTGCCGGAGGGGCTGGTGGCGGTGGTGGATCGGGCCTGGCCGGTGCCGCCGGTGTTCGGGTGGCTGGCCCATGCGGGGCAGGTGGGGGCGGAGGAGCTGCTGCGGGTGTTCAATTGCGGGATAGGGATGGTGTTGGTGGTGTCCGATCCGCAGGCGGCGCTGGCGGCTTTGGCTGAGTTGGGGGAGACGGCTTATCCTATCGGGCGGGTTGAGACGGGGACGGGCGCTACTCGGTTTGAGCTCTCTGATGGCTGGTGGGGTTAACCAAGGAAGGCCTTCTTTTTTGAAAAAAAGAAGCAAAAAACTTTTGGTCCGCTGTCGTGCCGTGTTTCGGCAGCCGCCGGTCGTGCGAAGAGCACGCTCGCGCGTGACAGAGAGGGAAAGTTTTTTGGTTCTTCTTTTCAAAAAAGAACTGCTTGCTTGCTGATGCCGCGGCTGAAAGTGGGCGTCCTGATCAGCGGCCGCGGCAGCAACATGCTGGCGCTGGTGCACGCGGCGAAGGCGCCCGACTACCCATGCGAGATATGTGTGGTCATAAGCAACAAAGCGGACGCGCCCGGCTTGGCGCTGGCGCGCGATGCGGGTGTGGCGGCCGTGTGCGTGGACCAGCTTGCGTTTGGGCGGGACCGGGCGGCGCATGAGCTTGCGGTGCATGAGGTGCTGCTGGCGCATGGGGCGGCGGTGGTGTGCCTGGCGGGGTACATGCGGGTGTTGTCGCCGTTCCTGGTCGGGCGGTGGCGGGGGCGGATGCTGAACATCCATCCTAGTCTGTTGCCGGCGTTTCCCGGGCTGGAGACGCATGCGCAGGCTTTGGCGGCGGACGTGAGGGAGCACGGGTGCAGCGTGCACCTGGTGACCGAGGGAGTGGATGAGGGGCCGGTGCTGGCGCAGGCGCGGGTGCCGGTTCTGCCGGGGGATGACGCGGCGGCGCTGGCGGCGCGGGTTCTGGTGGAGGAGCACCGGTTGTATCCGGCGGCTTTGGCGAATTTCGCTCTGTCCGTCCGGTGATGCGATCGCCGTGTTCTATTCTGGACCACGGATGCTGATGCAGGCGAAGGAAGCAAAAGGTTTTTGGTCCTTTTTTTCAAAAAAGGACCGCTTGCTTTCTGTGTGGCAAGAAGCGGCTCCCCTGCCGGAGGCCGCGCGGTGACATCAAGCTACGACCCGACGCTGGTCATCCTGTCGATAGCGATTGCGGTACTGGCCGCCTACACCGCGCTCGAGTTGGGCGACCGGGTGGGCCTGGCGCGGGCGCGTATGCGGGTCGTGTGGGTCTGTGCAGCGGCCCTGGCGATGGGTGGCGGGATCTGGTCCATGCACTTCGTGGGCATGCTGGCGTTCCGTATGCCGGTGCCGGTCTCCTATGCGGTGGCGCCGACGGTGCTGTCCTTCCTGGTGGCGGTGGCGGCAACCGCGGGGGCGTTTTTCTGGGTGAGCCGGGCGCGCGCCGGAAGTGGCGCCGTGCTGACAGGCGGGGTGTGCATGGGGGCGGCGGTGGCGGGCATGCACTACATCGGCATGTCGGCGATGCGGATGCCGATGACGCTGAGCTTTGCGCCGGGCCGGGTGTTGCTGTCCGTGCTGATCGCCGTCGGGGCCTCCACGGTCGGGCTGTCGATCGCGTTCCGGCGGCATCGGCTGTCATTGCGCCTGCTGGCGGCCGTGGTGATGGGCCTGGCGGTGGCGGGGATGCACTACACCGGGATGTGGGCGGCGGAATTCTCCGGCGCCGCGGTGCCTCCGGCGGGTGGGCCGATGGTGCCGGCGGCGGGCGGCGCGGTCGGCCAGGCGGGGCTGGTGGTGTGGGTGGTGGGCGCCACGCTGGCCATACTGGTGCTGGCGCTGTTCGCCTCGGCGATCAGCCAGGGGCGCTCACAGCAGATGCTGCGCACCAGCGAGGCGCGGTTCCGGGTGGCGGCCGAAGCGGTGGGAGACATCATCTGGACCACCGGCCCGGATGGCCAGATGGCGGGCGAGCAGCCGGACTGGTCGCGCTTCACCGGGCAGTCGCAAGCCGATTGCGCAGGGTTCGGCTGGATGGGTGCGGTGCAGGCGGACGACGCGGCCGCCACCCGGGCGGCCTGGGCGGAGGCCGCGGCCGGGCGGCGGGCGTTCGCCCTGGAGCAGCGGGTGCGCCGGCATGACGGGGTATGGCGGCTGTGCGCGGTGCGCGCCGTGCCGGTGTGCGGCAGGGGCGGCGCAGTGTCCGAATGGGTGGGCGTGCACGCGGACATCACCGCGCAGCGCGAGCTGGAGGACGAGCTGCGCGCGGCGCGCGACCGGGCGGAGGCGGCGAGCCAGGTGAAGAGCCAGTTCATCGCCAACATGAGCCACGAGCTGCGCACGCCGCTGACGGCGATCATCGGCTACAGCGAGATGCTGGAAGAGGAGATGGCCGACGGCACGGCCGGGCCGCAACTGCTGGGCGACCTGCGCAACATACAGGGCAATGCCCGCCATTTGCTCGGCCTGATCAACGACATCCTCGACCTGTCGAAGATCGAGGCCGGACGCATGGACGTGACGGCGGGCGATTTCGACGTGGCGGCGCTGGTGCGCGAGGTGGCGGCCAACGTGGGTGCGCTGGTCGGCCGCCGCGCGAACCGGCTGCATGTAAAGCTCTCCCCGGAAGCCGGCACCATGCGTTCGGATGCCACCAAGCTGCGCCAGATGCTGCTCAACCTGCTTGGCAACGCCGCGAAATTCACCGAGGGCGGCACCATCACCTTGTCGGTGGCGCGCGAAGGCGCGGCCGGCCCGGTCGTCACGTTCAGCGTGGCCGATACCGGCATCGGCATGACGCAAGAGCAGGTCGACCGCCTGTTCGAACGCTTCAGCCAGGCAGATGATTCCACCACGCGACGGTTCGGGGGCACGGGGCTGGGCCTGGCGCTTACGCGCGCCTATGCGTCCATGCTGGGCGGAGAGGTGTCCGTCAGCAGCAAGATCGGTGCTGGCAGCGTCTTTACGGTGCGGCTCCCGGCACAGTGGGCCGAGCGAGCCATGGCGGAGGAGGGGGCCGACCTGCTGGGGTGAAAGAAAGCAAGGCCTTCTTTTTTGAAAAAAAGAAGCAAAAAACTTTTGACTCCG
>CAXTCL010000094.1:0-14412 GCA_964242035.1 uncultured Acetobacteraceae bacterium
GCCTGTTCAACGAAGGGGGGTTCTTCGGTTCGATGCAGGCAAACGTCCAGGCGACGATATGCGGCGTGCTTAATGTCGCCAACATCCGGTTCAGCCAGACCGTCATGCGCACCGAATATGGGGCCTCCTTCGCTTGGTGGAGCCTGTCGCTCGAGGAACAATTCTACGTCTTCCTGCCCCTGGCTGCCGTGCTCGCCAGGCGTGCGCTGCCGTTCGTGTTTGTCGTGATCGTGGCCAGCCAGATGCCGTTTGCCCGTAATGCCTACGGCATGATGTTCCGGACAGATGCGATCGCGCTGGGCGTGCTGCTGGCAATGCTGCCAGGGCCTGTGTGGACGTCAGCCAGCCGCATGGTCGCACGCGTGCCCAAGCCCGCCATGACGCTGCTGGTCCTCGGGCTCTTCGTGATGCTCGGCGTGCTTGGCACCGAGGAATGGAAGCTGTGGCGTTTCCGCATCGGCGGCATCGCCCTGATCAGCGCCACGCTCGTGTTCCTTGCCGCCCAGGACACCGGACGGGTTTTCGGCGAGGGACTGGCACGGCGCTGCCTGGCGTGGATCGGAACGCGGTCCTACGCGCTGTATCTGGTCCACGTTCCGGCCATGTACGCAGTCAGGGAGTCCTGCTTCCGGCTCGGCGGCGCCAGCGAATACGTCCAACTGGCGCTCGCGTTGGGTCTGATGTTGGTGCTCGCAGAGATGAACTTGCGTTGGGTGGAGCAGCCGGCGCGTAAGCATGGCTATCTGCTCGCCGACCGACTCGTGCAGCGTCGTAATTTTCCGGAAGCTTCCGCCCATGTCGTCTGAAGTAGAAACGCTCGTCGCACGGCTGCAATTCCTGGCCCAGCACGACAAGGAGGCGCAAGCCGCGCTGCAGCGGCTCAGCCCCTGGGCCGATCCAAACACGCTCGGCCTGCACGATGTCATGCTGGGCGGCTGGTACAACGAGGAGGCCGGCGAACTCGCGCCAGGTTTCGCGATCTCGTCGGAGGACGTCGTGATAGACGTCGGCTGCGGCGATGGCGGTGCGCTGAATTTCTGCGCCAAGCAGGGGCCGCACGTGATCCTGGCGGACATCGACGCGGCGCGGGTGGAGCGGGCAAGGAGCTGGATCCAAACCTCCGCCGCACGGCGCGTGGAGACGCATGTGACGGACGGCAACCCGCTGCCGCTGGCGAATGCATCCGCCACCCGCGTGATCTGCATGGAGGTGCTGGAGCACGTGGACGATCCGGCAGCCTTCCTCGCCGAACTGGTGCGCGTCGGCCGCCCGGGTGCGATGTACCTGCTCACCGTCCCCGATGTCGTGCAGGAGAACCTTCAGAAGCATCTCGCGCCTTCGCTGTATTTCGAGAAGCCGAATCATGTCCGCATCTTCGAGCGCGCGGCGTTCGACGCTTTGGTGCGCGATGCGGGCCTGACGATCGAGCGGCGCAGCTATTACGGGTTCTTCTGGGCCATGTGGTGGCTGCTGTTCTGGACCTGCGACGTCTCCTTCGAGGGCGCGGTCCGCCACCCGGTGCTGGACAACTGGGCACGCACCTGGTCAGCCGTGCTGGAGAGCAAGGACGGGCTGCGTATCAAGCACCTGATGGACCGGTTCATGCCGAAGAACCAGGTGATCATCGCCCGCAAGCCTGCACCGCACGAGGAGCGCGTCGCGCCAGGTCCAGGCCTCTGACTTGAAGCAAGCAAGCAGTCCTTTTTTGAAAAAGGACCAAAAAACTTTTGACTCCGCTGTCGCGCGGCTGTGGGTGACTTCGCGACAGCATGGCCAAAAGTTTTTTGCTTCTTTTTTTCAAAAAAGAAGGCCTTGCTTACTTTCGCACATTCGGACGCGACGTGCCGGATGTCCAACACGTGATGGATTGTAACCTGAAAGGCATCAAATATAGCTGACTCCGTGCGGTGATCGATGTAGCCTTGCGACCGAGAAACGATATACTGAGATAGCCCGTGCGCCGCTCGCTTCACCTCGCTCTTGCTGTGACTGCCCTCTGCGTTCCGGGGGCAGGCCAGGCCGCTCCTGTTTCGCTGGCGACCGAGCTGCCGGACGTCGTCAGCTTTGCGGGGCCGCCTGCCGGCTTCGATGCCGTGCACGCGTCCGACGCCGACCTGGCTACCTACGGTTTCCCGCCACGCCCGGAGCCAACCAGTCAGGTCCGCAAGGCCTGGGAGCAGATGATCAGTCATGCCCGTGTCCGGGTATTCCCGCATGTGCGCCTGGCGCCGCGGGGTCAGGGTGGTCCTCTCCGCAACCGTAACATAACCCGCAACGGCGCCTCGACCAGCACGAACTGGAGCGGTTACACGCTGACCAGCAATGTGGCATCCTACACGCTTGGATCTTTCAACCTCGCTATCGCCGCTTTCAACGTGCCTATCGCCCAGCAGGCTTTCGGCACGTGTTCAGGCGGATGGGAGTATTCCGCCCTTTGGGTAGGGCTCGACGGGGTCAAGAACAATTCGGTCTTGCAGGCCGGCACCGAGGCCGACGCCTATTGCTCCGGCACCTACACGCAGGCGGACTATTACGCCTGGGTGGAGTGGTATCCGGCCAACGCAATCGAGGTTACCAACCTCGCAATCACCGCAGGTGATGTCGTCGCCGTCTGGGTCTACCCTGTCTACAACACAAGCCACGGCGTGGCCCTCATCACCAATGAGACGACGAACAACTACGTGAGCATGGGCATAGCCGCACCTGCGGGCACCACCCTGCAGGGGTCCAGCATCGAATGGATCATGGAGCGTCCGGCAAATCAGGACAACACCCTGACGACCCTGATGAATTACGTGGTTTCCTACATGTCGAGCATGTATGGCCAGCAGGTGTTCGGCTCGCCTTTTCCGGCCATGTCGCCGCCGGCCTCCACCAACCTCAGCAACACGACAATGACCGACAATGCCGGTGCCACGATCTCCACCGCCACACCTCTTGGCTCCAACGCCGTGCAGTTCCAGGACGCCGGCAGCGCGAAGTAGGGTTGTCGCACGATTCTGGGGATCGAAGCTCAGCGTCCTCCAGCTGCCTCAACTGGTCTGAGCATAGCGCAAGGCCAGCATCTTGCCGTGGGCCCGCAGGGGCTGCTCGATAAACCTGTATGTCGTGACGGCTGCGAGGACAGTGATCGGCACGGCCAGCGCCAGTAGCAGGCAGACGGCAGCAAGTCCGTGCTCCTGCCCGGGCAGCCCCGCCCGAAACGCGATTTCCCGCGCCAGCGCGTAGCCAGGCATATGCACCAGATACAGGCTGTATGAGCGCGCGCCGATCCACACCAAAGCGCGTCTGACTAGTCCGTCATTCAGTATGTAGCCACGGTCAAATGATGCTGCAAACACCAGCAGGCCGCAAAGCACGGCTTCCAATCCCCATGTCAGACCGGATGGAAGGCCGAACTCGGAACCGAGCAAAGCTCCGCTTGCTACAACAGAGAAGGGCAGGATCAGCGCGGCCAGCCAGGGTTGGCACGCCATCAAGGGCCGAGCCGTCAAGTCATAGACGTTTCCGCCGTGCAGCAGGCCCAGCACGACTCCCGCAGCGATCGCGCCAGGCCGTGTTGCTGTCGCCAAAGCCGTATCGGGCAGGAAGAATTGGTACGCTATCAGCCCCAACATGAGCCAGATCGTCTGCCGGCGAAGAACCAGCAACACGAACGGAAGCAACAGATAGAACTGCTCCTCAAGCGACAGGCTCCAGTAGGGACTTGTGATGCCCGCATCTTTCGCCGGCCAGGTTAAGCCAAAATAGATGTTGGCCACATTCAGTATGGCCGCTGTCGCTGGCAGCGCATCCTGATGCAGGGACCGGAATGCGCCCGACCTGTTGAGCAGCAGCGAAAGAAGTAGCGGTATTGCCACCCACAACCACGCGGCCGGTATCAGCCGCCAAAAACGACGTATCCAGAACGCGACCATGACGCGCCGGCGCGGCAGGATGACCTCGGACAGCAGGTCTGACGCGATACTGCGTGTGATCACGAATCCAGAAATCGCGAAGAACAGGTCAACGCCGCCAGCACCCCGCCAGTAATGCAGCATGAAGCCATAGAAGCGGCTCAGCCAATGAAACAAGTTGAGCGGCATGTGCTCCACCAGCACCATAAGGATGGCGGCGCCACGCAGTGCCTCGATTTCGATGATCCGCCCTGTAGGATGACGAGAAAGCCGTACAGCGGCGGACAAATCATTTACAGCCGGAAAAATCCGTGGGAGCCGGCAAGCCGGCCGCGATCTCGTCTGCGTCTCGCGACAGCCGCCCTAACAATGTGAGGTGGCCCGGATTCAGGTGTTTGTTGTTTTGATCGAGCTGCGGGGTTGTGAATCCTGTCTTGATCTGACTGCGAAGTCGCTCGAAAAGCTCACGAAGGACTGCCACGTGCTTTTGTGTCGCTTCGTCAAGGCCGGCGGTGCTGTAAGAGCGCATGCGGGCAGTATCGTAGTAACGGTACGCGTCCGCCAGATCGACACCAAGCCAATCTCCGAGGTGATCGAAGGTCTCGCGGTTCACATCCTCATGGCAGAGCGCGCGCACGTTAGGAAGCGTCCGCAGCATACGCACGAACAGCCTCACTGTATCGACATAGCTGCGCATGATCGCAGGTAGCCCATCGGTGCGGCCGATCAACAACTCCTGAAGGTCACGTGTCGACAGGATCGTCGCCAGCGGATCGCGGAACATGAAGATATACCGGGAGGAAAAGAAGGATTGGCAATGGAAAGCGAATAGCCGGTCCAGGGCGTCTGGTGCGCGCATGGGATTGATCGCTACCTTTTCTCCAACCACCTTGTGGGTGCGTGCGAGCTGGTTCAGGTAGTCTTGCCAGCTTGGATCGTCCGGGAGAACCGGAGGGCAGAAAGAACTTTTCGTTTCTTGATTGTTCCAGAAGCGATGTCCGGCGTTGAAGCGGGCAGCAAAGCCCGGTGCGCCTGGGTCCTTGTGAAAATTTGCCTCGCCGAGCAGATAGATTTCAGGCGAGTCGTTGAGCGCATTTTGCAGGATGGTTGTGCCGCTGCGCGCCGCCCCAATTATAAACAATGCCTGCTCGGCGGGAAACCTGTGCATCGCCGTCGCCGGTTCGGCCAGGTGTGACCCCACGAGCACGTGCCTTATAGCTTGCCCGATGCTCGCGCGCATGTCGTCGAAACCTCCTCCTATTGCCTGACCGGTGAGCGGTCGATCGTCCCGACCCTGAAGCAGCCCTTATTTCATGGAACCATGTTGCTGCCCGTTGTCAAGGCGCCTGGAAATACAATTATCTCGCTAGGCATTTACTGGCGCCGAAGCAGGACGGCGTCCGAAGAGCGAACCGCTTGCGCAAGTACCAACTGGGTCCGGCTGCTGACAGAACAGAAAACAAGCAGTCACTACTTCGGAAAAGTCGAAAAACTTCGCCTCTTTCTTGCGCATCCGTGGATGAGTCAGCGACAACGTTGCCAAATGTTTTTTGCTTGCTTCCGAACAGGTCATCTCTCAGGCCAGTTCGTAAAATCCTATCGAACCTGGATGGCCCAACCGAAGCGCCGCAAGCCTACCAGGCACGCGTTTTCAGGATCGAGGGTCCTGTAAGCCTGGGATCACTGAGCGCAACCAAGCGCCGCCAACATCACCCCCCTGAAGGCTGAGGCACATCCACGCGCGTATGCCGATCGATTTTATACGAGCCGGGCCGGGGATAAACCAGCCGCAGGCGGTTGCGCACGCCTCGACAATCCGTCGCAGCTCTCCCAACCCGAGGCACAAAAGCGTTGAAGCCACCGCTCTCGTCTCAGAAAAGGACTGCATACCTACTTTCGCCGCATCAGCTCGTCGGCGATCCCGCCGCCGCCGCAGGCGCCTCAGGCAGCGGGATGAACTCGCGATCATCGCCAGGCACAAGCGCGAAATGGCCGGCCTTCCAGTCCGCCTTGGCCTGCGCGATACGCTCGCGCGAGGAGGACACGAAATTCCAGAACAGGTAGCGCGGCCCGTCCATCACCGCACCGCCCAGAAGCAACAGCCGGGCGCCCTGCGGCCCTGCCCGCAGCGACACGGCGTCGCCTGCACGGAACAGCAGCATCTTGCCCGCGGTAAAACGCGTGCCGGCCACCTCGACCTCGCCTTCCACCAGGTAGGCCGCGCGTTCCTCGTGATGGTCCGGCATCGGCAGGGACGCGCCCGGTTGCAGGATCGCGTCGGCGTAGAACAGCTCGGAATGCGTCCGCACCGGAGCGGCCGCGCCCCAGCCGGTGCCCGCCACCAGCCGCAGCCAGACGCCGGCATCCTCGATCACTGGCAGCGCGGCGGCGCCGTGATGGGCAAAGTCGGGCGCGGTCTCCTCATGCGCGCGCGGCAAGGCGACCCAGGACTGTATGCCGAACAGCCGGTTTGCGTGCGTGCGTGACGGTGCCGCGGTGCGCTCCGAATGGGCGATGCCGCGCCCGGCGGTCATCCAGTTGACGTCGCCCGGAACGATCGAGAGGTCAGAGCCGAGGCTGTCCTTGTGCTGTATCGCCCCGTCGAACAGGTAAGTGACGGTGGACAGGCCGATATGCGGGTGCGGGCGCACATCCAGCCCGCTGCCGGTCAGGAACTCGCCAGGCCCCATCTGGTCGAAGAAGATAAACGGTCCCACCATCTGCCTTTGCGTGGCCGGCAGTGCGCGGCGCACCTCGAAGCCGCCTAGGTCGTGTGCGCGCGGCAGGATCACATCTTCCAGGCAGGCGGGGAGTGCTGCTTCCGTTTGACCCTGCATCGTGTCTGTTCCCTCTGCTGCGCCGGCTGGCTTGGGTAAGAAAGTAAGACCTTCTTTTTCGAGAAAAGAAGCAAAAAGCTTTTGCTCCGCTGTCGCGGGAACGCTGAAGCGCGCGCTTCAACGACACGCACCGTACGGAGATAAAAGTTTTTTGGTTCTTTTTTTTCAAAAAAGAACTGCTTTCTTCCTTCCTGCAAATCCCCCAAACTTTCAGGTTCCGCTCCACCCTGTGCTAAGAAGACGCCGAACCAGCCGCCTGCAAGCAAAGACCGCCATGGCCCTCATGAAGACGTCGGCGCTCGCCGCCCGCGAACCGCCCCCGCCGTCGCCCACGCCCGCGCTCTCCCAGCGCCGCGCCAGGGACCGCCTGGCCGCGCGGCAGGAAAAGGCCGCGGAGCGCATCGGTGCCGCGACAGAGGAGCTGGCCAGCGGCGTGGCCGAGGCCGCCGCCGCCGCCGAGGAGCTGCGCCGCGCGCTGGAGCAGATTGCCAGCGCCGCCGAGGAGGCGGCCGGCGGCGCCCAGCAATCGCAAGTCTCGGTCGACAGCCTGGCGGAGGTGTTTGCCGAAGCGCGGGCGCAGGCCCGGCTGTCGCGCGAGCAGACCGCCGCGCTGCAGGCGCTGCTCGGCGAGATCGGCGGCGGGGTCGGGCTGCTGGTCGCCTCCGTGCAGGACAACACCGCCCGCCAGCTCCGCTCCGTGCGCATGGTGGAGGCGCTCGAGCACCAGGCTGCGGACATCGGCGAGATCACCGGCACGGTGGGCGACATCTCCGAGCAGACCAACCTGCTGGCGTTGAATGCCGCCATAGAAGCCGCCCGCGCCGGCGAACACGGTGACGGCTTCGCGGTGGTGGCAGACGAGGTACGCGCGTTTGCAGAGACGTCCGAACGCAGCGCCGCCGAGGTGCGCACGCTGGCAGGCGCCATCGGCACCGAGGTGCGCGCCATCGCCGGCCGCATCAGGGCCGCCGCCGAGGCGGCAGAGGCGGAGGCGCAGAGCGGCCGCGCGGTGGTCGCCAGTCTGGACGGCATACGCGAGGAGATGGCCGGACTGGCGCAGGGGTCGCAGACGATCCTGGACGCGGTCACGCAGGGTGAGGCCGGCATGCGCGAGGCTCAGGGCGGGGCTGCGCAGGTAGCCGCCGCAGCCGAGGAGCAGTCGGCCGCCTGCGCGCAGGCGCAGAGCGCCGTGCAGCAGCAGACCTCTTCGCTGGAGCACAGCCAGCAGACCGCGCTCTCGCTGGCCCGGCTCGCCGAGGCGTTGCAGGACGGCAGCGGCGACTCTGGTGGCGCCTCTGCCAACACCGGGCAGGTGAGCGCCGCGGCCGAGGGGCTGTCGGCCACTGTGCAGGAACTCTCCGGCGCCGCCGGGCAGATACTGGCCGCCATCGAGCAGATCAGCCGCGGCGCGCAGGTGCAGGCCGCCGCCACCCACCAGTCCAGCGCCGCCATGGCGCAGATCGAGCGCGCGGCCGGCTTCTCCCGCCAGGCGGCAGAGCAGGGCGTCCGGCAGACCGAAGCGCTGCGCCCGCTCCTCGCGGCGAACTGCACGGCGGTCGCCAGGCTCAGCGCCAGCGTCACCGCGGCCCTGGCGGAGACAAGGGCCGTGGCCGGGCTGGTCACCTTGCTGGAGGCCTCCAGCCGGCAGATCGACAAGATCGTCGGACGCATCGCGCTGGTGGCGGTGCAGACCAACATGCTGGCGGTCAGCGGCGCGGTGGAGGCCGCGCGCGCGCGCGAGCACGGGCGCGGCTTCGCCATGGTCTCGTCAGACATACGCGCGCTGGCGCGCGACTCGGCGGGCCATGCCGACCGCATACGCGACATGGTGCAGAGCATACAGGACCAGGTGGGCGCGGTGGGTCGGGACCTGGACGCGATCGCGTCGGTGGCGCAGGGCGAGCTGGGCCGCAACCAGGGGCTGGTGGACCGGTTCGCCCAGGTGGATGCCAGGGTGGGCGAGATAGGCGCAGGGTCGGCCAGCGTCCTGGCCGGCGCCGAATCGACCGTGGTCTCGGTGCGCGAGGTGCTGGACGGCATGCGGCAGGTCGCCGTGGC
The DNA here is from genome assembly GCA_964242035.1 of uncultured Acetobacteraceae bacterium. Classification (GTDB taxonomy): domain Bacteria; phylum Pseudomonadota; class Alphaproteobacteria; order Acetobacterales; family Acetobacteraceae; genus BOG-908. Next base: position 8,792 of record CAXTCL010000094.1, read on the forward strand.
CGCCGAGGAGACCAGCGCCGCCGCCGCGCAGGCCGCGACCGCCGCCCGCCGGCAGGCCAGCGGCGCCGAGGAGCTGGCGGCCGCGATCGAGGAGATCGCCAGCCTGGCCGACGAGCTCGGCGTCATCGAGAGCTAAGGGATGGACGGGGCGCAGCACCTCGGTTTCGGCGCCGGCGGCGAAGAGCTGACCGTCCGCGCGTCCACCGTGGCCGAGGTGACGCGGGTGCCGGCCTGCACCCGCGTGCCGAACGCACCGGCGAGCCTGGCCGGCCTGGCCAACCTACGCGGCACCGTGCTGCCTGTCGTCTCGCTCGCCGTCCTGCTCGGCCGGACGCAGGCTGCCCACACCCCGGGGTCGCGGCTGCTGGTGGTGGCCGGCGCCGCGCCGGTGAGCGTGCTGGTGGACCATGTGTCTGGGCTGGGCGCGGCCGGGTACGGCCGATTGCTGGACCTGCAGGCATTGCTGGATTCGGGGTTTGCGGGCCTGCGCCGCCGCCCCTCCGCCCCGACGGTGCCTGGTCCGGGCGCGCGCCCGGATCAGGCGCCGGCGCCAGCTCCTGCCGCCGCGCGTCTCGCTTTGGTCGGGCTTCTGGTGGCCGGCCAGGACTATGCCCTGAAGCTGCAGGACGTGTCCGCCATCCTGCGCCTGCCCGCCACCATCGCCCACGTACCGGGCGCCGCCCCCGCCATGCTGGGCGTGATGTCCTACCAGGGTGGCACGCTGCCGCTCGTCTCGCTCGCTGCCCTGCTCGGGCTGCAGGCGGGCAACGGCGTCGCCGCGCGCATCGTCGTCACGACCATCGGCGGCACGCGGCTGGGCCTGCTCGCGGACGAGGTTACCGGCACCCTGGCGGTGCGGCCTGACGCCATCGACGCAGTGCCGGCGGTGCTGGCACGTGGCGGCGAGACGATGCTGGACGGCATCTGCCGGCTGGACGGCGCCCGGCTGGTGGGCCTGCTCTCCGCCGCTCGCCTGTTCGATGCGGACACGCTGGCGCGCCTGCGCAGCGCCGGCCGGACCGAAGCGGCGGCGCCCAGACCCATGGCGGCCGAGGCAGGTCCGCCGGCGCGCTTCGTGCTGTTCCGCCTCGGCAGCGAGCAGTACGGCCTGCCGATCGCTGCCGTGGATGAGGTGGTACGACGGCCGGAGGCGCTGACCTGGCTGCCGCACGGTGCCGATTTCCTGCTCGGCATGATGGCGCTGCGCGGCCGCAGCGTGCCGGTGCTGGATATCGGGCGCCGCTTCGCCTCGGCGCCGGGGGAGGCCGGCCGCGTGGTGGTGATCTCCGATTCTGGCCTGCAGGCCGGCCTGGCGGTGGACGGCGTCTCGGAGATACTCGAAGTGCGGCGGGCCGCCCTGCAGCCCGCGCCGGCCTGCACGCCCGGCACGGAGGCGCTGTTCGACCGCGTGGCGCTGCACCACGAGGGCCGGCTGGTCCTGCTGATCTCGCCGCGCCTCCTGCTGGCCCAAACCAGGCGCGACCTCCGCGCGCAGGCAGGCCACGCTTCCGCCGCCGCCGCCTGATGCGCCCGGTAGATCGCGCGGGATGATACGCGTCCTGGTCGTCGATGATTCCGCACTGATGCGCCGCGTGCTTGGCGGCATACTTGGCCGGGCGGCCGACATGGAGCTGGCCTACGCGCGCGACGGGGTGGAGGCGATCGCCCAGCTCCACGCCTTCAAGCCGGACGTGATCACGCTGGACGTGCAGATGCCGCAGATGGACGGCCTGTCCTGCCTGGACCGCATCATGGTGGAGCGGCCGAGCCGGGTCGTCATGGTGTCCTCGCTCACCGCCCAGGGCGCCGACGCGACGCTGGAGGCGATGCAGCTCGGCGCCGTCGATTTCATCGCCAAGCCGGAGGGCACCATCTCGCTGGCACCCGAGGCGTTCGGCGACGCGCTGATGGAGCGCGTGCGCGCCGCCGCTGGCACCCGCCTGCGCCCGGCGGCGAGGCTGACCGAACGCGTGCGCCTGCGCACCGGCCTCGCCGCAGCCGCCAGGTCGGCCACCCAGCCGGAACCCCCGCTCGCGCAACGGCCGACGCAGCCTGGGCCAATGCAGCCTCGGCCAATGCAGCCTCGGCCGATGCAGCCTGGCCAGGTCGTCCTGGTCGGCACCTCCACCGGCGGCCCGCCGGCGCTTGACGCGCTGCTGCGCCCGCTACCTGCCGATTTCCCCTGGCCCATTCTGGTGGCGCAGCACATGCCCGCTGCCTTTACCGGCCCGCTCGCCCGAAGGCTGGACCGAAGCTGCGCCTTGCACGTCGTCGAGGCAGGCCAGCCGGTGCCGATCGCCGCGGGCCACGTCTATATCGGCCGCGGCGACGCCGACATCATCGTAGGCGCCAGGCCGGCCGGGCCCGTGGTGATGGCGGCCCCGTCCGATCCCGGCCACCGATGGCACCCGAGCGTGGACCGCCTCGTCAGCACGGCGCTGGACCACATCGGCGCGCCGCATCTGGTCGGCGTGCTGATGACAGGCATGGGCAATGACGGGGCGACCGCGATGACGTGCCTGCGCCAAGGCGGCGGCCGCACCATCGCCGAAGCGCAGGAGACCGCCGTAGTCTGGGGCATGCCTGGCGAACTGGTGCGCGCCGGGGGCGCCGAGCGCGTGGCGCGGCTGGAAGACATCGCTGGCGTCCTACTGGACTGGGCTGCGTCCCCCGCCGTTGCGCGTGCGGCCGGATGACCTCGAAGAAAGCAAGGCCTTCTTTTTTGAAAAAAAGAAGCAAAAAACTTTTGTTCCCCCGCCTGCCCCACGGTGCGGCCTGGTTCTGCTTGAGCGCGCGCCGGCAGAACCTGGCCGCGCCTTCGTGCAGGCGGGGAGACAAAAGTTTTTTGCTTCTTTTTTGCAAAAAAGAAGGCCTTGCCTGCCTTCGTACCCCCCCGCAATGAGCGCCGGCCCACTAAGCGCCGACCACCTGCGCCGGGTCTGCGACTTCCTCTACCAGCGCACCGGCATGTCCTACGGCGAGGCCAAACGCTACTTCATCGAGCGCCGCGTCGCCGACCGCATGGACCGCGCCGGCGCCCGCAGCGTGCCCACCTACCTGGCCCTGCTGCAGAGCGACGGCGCCGAGGCCGAGGCGCTGATCAACAGCTTCACCGTCAACGAGACCTATTTCTACCGCGAGGACCACCAGCTCCGCTGCCTCAGCCGCGCCCTGCTGCCGGAGATCGTGGCCCGGCGCGGCCCGGGCGACCTGGTGCGCATCTGGTCGGTGCCCTGCTCCACCGGCGAGGAGCCCTATTCGGTGGCGATCTGGCTGCTGGAGAACTGGCCCCTGGTGGACGCCTACAACATCGAGATCGTGGGCTCCGACATCGACACCAGCGTGCTGGCGAACGCTGGAATCGGCGCCTATGGCGAGCGCGCGCTGGGCCGCCTGCCGGACGCGGTGCGCGCGCGCTATTTCGGTCCGGTCCAGGGCAACCTGCGGCAGGTGATACCCGACCTGCGGGAATCGGTGCGTTTCACGCAATGCAACCTGATCGACGCGGCCAGCATGGCAGCACAGGGCCGTTTCGACGTCATACTGTGCCGCAACGTGCTGATCTATTTCGACGAGTCATCACGATTGTCTGCCGCGCACAATCTTTACGAGAGCCTGCTGCCTGGCGGGTTCCTCTGCCTTGGCCATACCGAATCAATGTCGCGCATATCGGATCGTTTTGCGACGCGGCGGTTTGAGGATGCGGTGGTGTTCCAAAGGCAAGGCAAGGAGGGCCTTCTTTTTTGAAAAAAAGAACGAGCTACTTGCCAAACCTGCCCCGGCGGTCGTCTGGCGTGCGTTTGTTGCGCTCCGGTGCTCATGGCCACAGGAGGCCACTCCGCTCCGGTGCTCGCAAACACACGCCAGTCGACTCGCCGTGCCAGGTTTTGCAAGCAGCTCGAAGCAAAAAACTTTTGCTCCTGTCGCCTGCATCCAGGTGCGCGCCGATCCTGCCGGTACGCGCCCCGGCAGAACCTGCGCACGCCTCCATGCAGCCGGGGGAACAAAAGTTTTTTGGTTCTTTTTTTCAAAAAAGAACTGCTTGCTTCCTTCCCTACCCGACCTGACCCATGGACGAACTGCTGGAACAATTCGTCATCGAAGGCCGGGAGCTGGTAGCCCAGGCCACTGACGACCTCCTGGCGATGGAGCGCTCCGGCTACGACGCCGCGCGCACCGCCAGCGCCTTCCGCGCGCTGCACACGCTGAAAGGTTCAGCCGGCCTGTTCGACATGGCGCCGCTGGGCGCTGTCCTGCACGCGGCAGAAGACCTGATGGCCGGGCTGCGGGACGCCAAGGCTGCACCGGGCCGAGACGCCATGGCCGCGCTGCTGTCCTGCATGGATTATGCGGAGGCCGGGATCGAGTCGGTCGCGCGCGACGGTGCGCTGCCGCAGGACGCGGCGGGGCGTGTCGGGGCGCTGGCCGCAATGCTACGTGCGCCCCTGGGCGGTGGTGCGCCGGCATCCGGGGACGGGCCGGACGAGCAGGACGCGCCGTGGCTGCCCGCGCTGCTGGCGGACGCCACGGGCGAGGCAAGCAGCGCCTTGCGCTACGTGCCCGCACCCGGCTGCTTCTTTCTGGGCGACGACCCGCTGGCGCTGGTGCGCGAGATCCCCGGGCTGCTGGCGCTCCGAATAGGGCCGCGCACCCCCTGGTCGTTGTGGAACCACGACCCGTTCGCCTGCAACCTGGAGATACTGGCCCTGAGCGCGGCGCCAGCAGAGACGCTGCGGGGGCTGTTCCGTTTCGTGCCCGACCAGACGTTGGTGGTGGACCTGGCCGCCGCACCAGCACCATCCGAGCCGGCCGACGCCACGCCGGCGGAGGCTGCCGCGCGCCTGCTGCGCGTGCCCTCCGGCGAGGTGGACGCGCTGGCCGGGCTGGTCGACGAGCTGTTCGCCGTGAAGAACCGCCTTGCCCACGTGGCGGAGGGCGCAGGCACGCCTGCTTTGTCGCGCGCTTTGGCCGAGGTGGAGGCCGATCTGGGCCGCCTGTCCGGGCGTATGCACCGGACGGTGACCGGCCTGCGCCTGGTCAAGCTGGACCAGACCCTGCGCCGCCTGCCGCGCCTGGTGCGCGAGGTGGCGGCGGGGCTCGGGCGCGACGTGCGCTTCACGATCGAGGGCGCCGGCGTGCAGGCGGACAAGGCCACCGTGGACGGGCTGTTCGAGCCGCTGCTGCACCTGCTGCGCAACGCGCTGGACCACGGCATCGAGCCGCCCGGGACGCGCCTGGCGGCAGGCAAGCCTGCGCAGGGCCATGTGGCGCTGCGCGCCGCCCTGGAGGGCGCGCAGGTGGTGATCACGCTGAACGATGACGGCGCCGGCCTGGACACCACGGCGCTGCGCCGGGTGGCGGCCGCGCGCGGCGCGGCGGAACAGGCGGCACTGGACGCCATGGACGACGCAGCGGTGCATGACCTGATCTTCCTGCCCGGCTTCTCGACCGCTTCGCAGGTGACGGACAATTCCGGCCGCGGCGTGGGCATGGACGCGGTGCGCGCCGCGATCCAGGCGATGGGCGGCACGGTCGGCATCGCACCGGCCACGTCCAGGGGAACAGTGGTGCGTATTGCCGTGCCGCAATCGGCCGCGATCCTGGGCGTCGTCGCCGTCCGG
>CAXTCL010000095.1:0-14410 GCA_964242035.1 uncultured Acetobacteraceae bacterium
CGAACAAAGCGTGGTGGGCGGTTTGTGTCAAACCGGCTCTTGGCGCCAGACGCGTGCGGAAGCATTTCGCGCCCGCTTCTGGGTCGCTTCTGTTTGCAGATGTTACCAGCGGTTACCAAGCGGCATCGTAGAGTCATCCTTCCCGACGCCCTCTGCGCTAGGCCTTGCACACCGACACCGTCCTGACTGCGTCGGCTGCAAGGAGCTGCTCCATGGCCGGATATGAGAGACCCGACGCGCCGTCTCTACGCCATTCCAAACTGGAGGAGCTCCTGGCCGATGACGTGACCCGGGCGGTGATGCAGGCCGACCACGTGAGGGCACCCGAGGTCAGAGGCTTGTGCCGCGCGGTGGGCTCTATGCTGGAGCAGCGCTCGGGCCGGTCTGCGCTCCGCCGGCCTGTCATGTAAGCACGGAGAGGAAGCGGTTCTTCCTGCGTCCGCATCTTAGGCGGCCGGGCGGCGCCGGACAGTGGGAAGCGGCGGCGGCACTGGCGAGCGCCGGCTTTTTGCTTCCTTCCTTCCCCACCGCGGGCGTATGCATCGGCCAGCCACACGCAAGGTAGCACGACGCAATGCAGGACTTCCCGGTAACACGCACCCAGAACCCCAAGCCCCGCGTGGCCGACGACAAGCTCCGCTTTGGCGACGTGTTCACCGACCACATGTTCGTCATGGACTACACGCCCGAGCACGGCTGGCATGACGGCCGCATAGTCCCCTACGCACCGTTCACCATGGATCCGGCGTGCTGCGTGCTACACTACGCGCAGGCGGTGTTCGACGGGCTGAAGGCGTTCCGCGACGGCAGCGGGCAGATACGGCTGTTCCGCCCGGACCAGCACGCCGCCCGCCTCAACCGCTCTTGCGAGGCGCTGTGCATACCGCAGCTGGACCCGGCGGTGGTGGAGGCCTCTTTCGCCGCCATCGTCGGCGTGGACGCGGACTGGGTGCCGGCCAGGCGCGGCACTTCCATCTACGTGCGGCCCACGGTGATCGCGACGGATACATTTCTGGGCGTGCACCCGTCCGCCGCCTACCGGTATTACGTGATCCTCTGCCCCGTGGGCGCCTACTACAAGGAAGGCTTGGCGCCGGTGCGCATACTGGCAACCGACGAGCATGTGCGCGCAGTGCCCGGCGGCCTTGGCTCGGCGAAGACGGCGGCCAACTACGCGGCGAGCCTGTATGCCGCGAAGGACGCGGCCGCGCGCGGGTACGCGCAGGTGCTTTGGTTGGACGGCAAACGCGGCGAGTTCCTCGAGGAGGTGGGCTCCATGAACGTGATGCTGCGCCTCGGCGACACCGTGGTTACCCCGCCGCTGGGCGGCACCATACTGGACGGCATCACTCGGCGCTCCGCCATGCAGTTGCTGCGCGATTGGGGCGTGGCGGTCGAGGAGCGGCCAATCTCCATACACGAGGTGATGGCGGCGCATGCTGACGGCACGCTGACGGAGATGTGGGGGACGGGCACCGCCGTGGTGATCTCGCCGATCGGGGAGCTGGGCTTCCACGATGCGCGCATGGTGATCAATGGCGGGGCTACGGGCGAGCTGACGCAGCGTTTGTACAATGCGATCGCGGCGATCCAGTATGGCGATACGAACGATGCGCATGGGTGGATGCGGCCGGTGCGGGTTCTTGAGAGCGTAGACGCGTAGGTAAGCAAGGAAGGCCTTCTTTTTTGAAAAAAAGAAGCAAAAAACTTCTGACTCCGCTGTCGCGCCTAAACGGATAGGACCGCGACAGCTGGATAAAAGCTTTTTGCTTCTTTTCCTCGAAAAAGAAGGCCTTTCTTGCTTTGTAACGCGCTTGTCAGCTTCTCGCCTCAACCCATTCGCCTCGTATGCGTTCTCGGCGCGCGATGATTAAGGCCCACACGCTCTGCGTGGAGGGCGGCATATTTCAAAATGGAGCTGATGGATGCGTGCACTGTGTTGGCATGGCAAGGGCGATATCCGCTGTGATAGCGTGCCCGATCCGACGATCGAGGACGCGCGCGACATCATCCTGAAGGTTTCCAGCTGCGCCATTTGCGGCTCCGATCTGCACCTTATGGACGGGCAGATGCCGACGATGGAGTCCGGTGACGTGCTTGGCCACGAATTCATGGGCGAAGTGGTCGAGGTGGGCTCGCCGAACCACAAGCTGAAGAAGGGCGACCGGGTTGTCGTGCCGTTCAACATCAATTGCGGCGAATGCCGGATGTGCAAGCTGGGCAACTGGTCCTGCTGCCTGAACTCCAACCGCAACGCCAAGATGGCGGCGCAAATGCAGGGCTACCCGACGGCCGGCCTGTTCGGCTACTCGCATCTGACGGGCGGCTACTGGGGCGGGCAGGCAGAATATGTGCGCGTGCCGATGGCCGATGTGGGCCCGATGATCGTGCCGGAAGGCATGTCCGACGAACAGGCGCTGTTCCTCAGCGACATCCTGCCCACCGGCTGGCAGGGTGCCGACCATTGCGAGATACAGGGTGGCGACACCGTGGCGATCTGGGGCGCGGGACCTGTCGGGCTGTTCGCCATCAAGTCGGCGCAGATCATGGGTGCCGAGCGGATCATCTCGATCGACGACATTCCGGAGCGTCTGGCTTTGGCGCAAAAGGCCGGTGCCACGGACATCATCGACTTCACCAAGGAAGACGTGCTCGAGCGCATCAAGGAGATCACCAAAGGGGAGGGTGCCGACTCGGTGATGGATTGTGTGGGCATGGAGGCCAGCGGCGGCGGCCATGGCATCATCGGTGCGATCAGCGCGGTGCAGGAGAAGCTGACCAGCATGCAACGCCCCTACGCGCTGGAGCAGATGATCATGGCGGTGCGGTCGTGCGGTATCGTGTCTGTGCCCGGCGTGTATGCCGGGCCAATCCCGATCAACATGGCTACCGTCGTGCAGAAAGGTCTGACGATAAAGTCGGGCCAGACGCACGTGAAGCGCTACCTGGAGCCGCTGGCCAAGCTGATACAGGAAGGCAAGATCGACCCGACGTTCCTGATTACGCACCGCAGCACCGATTTGAGGGAAGGGCCTGAGCTCTACAAGACTTTCCGGGATAAGAAGGATAGCTGCATCAAGGTGGTGTTTAACTTGTCGTAGGACAGAACGGCCGTCTTTTGTGAGTAGCGAGGCTCCTGGATCACCTCGTTTGCGGAACGTGGGTCGGCAAGAGAAAACCAAGAAGAGGGGAAGGCGCCAAGAACACCAGGACACAAGCAGTGTTTTTGCGGCAAAAACACGGGCCGGCTTGTTCTTGGTGCCTTGGTGGCGTTGTTCTTTCTTGGTGTTCAACTCTTGAGGTAGCGCCGCAACGTTTTACGGTTTCGGCACGCCTCGGTCTTTCGACGCCGGCGACTTTGGGAGAATGCCTTCCTTCAACGCCTCCATTGTCCGCCGCAGAACCACGCCCTCATCGAACACACCCGACGCTTTCGTCCGCGCCGCCTCTCCCATGAGCCGACGCAAAGCCGCGTCGCCGACCAGCTGCAGCAACGCCGCGCGCAGCGCATCGGCATCAGCCGGCGGCACGAGCAACCCCGTGACGCCTTCTTCCACTTGCTCGCGTGACCCGCGGATGTTCGTGGCCACGACGGGCAATCCGCACAGCATCGCTTCTATCACCGACATCGGCAGGCCTTCGAAATGGCTCGGCAAGACGAAGATGTCGGACGCTGCCAGGATGGCTGCCACGTCCGTGCGGTAGCCGAGCCGGCGCAGACGCGTGCCCAGGCCGGCGCGGGCGAAATACGGCTCCATGTCCTCGCCGTGGTCCGATGCAAGGCGTTCGCCCACCACCCATAATTCCGCATCCACATCCCGCATGGCGGCCAGCAGTTCCGGATAGCCCTTGTGCCGCACCAGGCGGGAGACCGCGGTGATCACCACACGCTGGTCCAGCACGCCGAACTCGCCGCGCACACGCGCCCGCGCCCGCGCGTCAGGACGGAAGATCGCCGGATTGCGCCCGTTGCCGACGGCAACAGGATGTTTGCAAATACCGAGCCGCACCGTATCGGCCGCTTCCTCGCGCGACACCGTCAGGAAGACGTCGGTGCACCGCCCTGCCAGCCACTCCATCGCCAGCGAAGCGGCGCGCCGCCACCACGGCCCGGGCTGGTTGAACAGGAAGCCGTGACACGTGTAGGCCACACGCGGCACGCCGGCCGCGCGTGCGGCGAGCCGTGCCAGGAAGCCGCTGATCGGCATGTGCGCGTGTACCAGGTCCGGCCGCTCCGCCCGGAACAGCTTGTATAACGCGAGAAAAGCGCGCGCCTGCGCAATAGGCGACAGGCTGCGCGCCAGTGGCGGTGTCTCGATGCGGAAGCCCTCGGCGCGCACGCTGTCCAGCAGCGCGCCCTCGGCGCATACGCCTATAACGTCGTGTCCGTCCGCGCGCAGTCCGCGCATCAGGGGCAGCAGGAAGTGGCGTAGGGAGAAATCTACGTTGGTGAGCTCGATGATTTTCAAAGGTAAGAAAGCAAGCAGTTCTTTTTTGAAAAAAAGAACCAAAAAACTTTCTTTTCCCCGCCTGCACGGAGGCGCGCGCCAGTTCTGCAAGTCGGGTGATTGCAGAACCAGGCGATGCCTTGGGGCAGGCGGAGTAGCAAAAGTTTTTTGCTTCTTTTTTTCAAAAAAGAAGGCCTTCCTTCCTTCTACCCAACCTTCGTCACAGCCCACTTCACATGCTGCGCCCCGTCCTGCTTCCCGCTCAGCACCACCTGCTCGCTGCGCCTAGGCTCCGCCCCGCCCAGATACACGCTCTCCTCGAGCGACACCTTCGCCCCCTCCGCACGCAGGCGCCAGCCGCCGCTGGGCAGGCGCAGCAGCACCGCCTCGCCATCCTGCTGCACGCTGGCGATCACCGCGGGATGCAGGTGGAACCGTATGGCGTAAGGTTGCGGCGTCGCGGCCTCGATGACGTCCTCGCCGCGTATGTCCTCGCCGCTTTCGGCCAGGTAGAGGCGGCGGCGGTGCACCGCGCCGAACGGCTTGCGCCAGCCATCCTGGCTCGCTTCCAGCCAGTGCGCGCCGTTGGCTTCCTGGCGCTCGACCGTCACCCGTTCGGGCCGCCGGCCCAGGCCGCCGGGTTTCAGCTCGGAACTGCTGGTGTCTGCGATGACGAGTGTGGAGTGCGCGGCCGTGGCGCGTGCGGCATCCGTCCAGGCGGCGGCGCCGATGGGGGCGGCGCCGCAATTCACGATCAGCCGTTCGCGACCGATCGACAGCTCGAAGCTGAGGGTGCCAGCATGGGCCATGCGGTCTTGGCCCGGGGGCGCGGGTGCGCCGACGTCGGCGATGAGCACGGTGCGGCCGGCTTGCAGGCGGTGGAAGCCGGTGTCGGGCAGGGCTGCCGGCGCGCGGCCGGCACGGCCGGCCTGGCTCAGCACCAGCTCGATCAGCGTCGCCTGCTCGTCACGCGTGCCGTTGAACAGGGCCAGCCCGCCATCGGCGTGGCGCAGCGTGCGCAATGCCAGGGACAGCCGGTCGATCGCCGCCCCGAGCGCGGCGGGCGCGGTGGCGCCGCCGACGTGCAGCAGCGCGCGGGTCTCGATCAGGTCGCGCAGCGCGACCAGGTGGGCGGCCGGGCTGCGTTCGCTGTGGCCGCCGTCTGGCAAGACCTGGCGGCCGATCTCCTGCGGGAGGAAGCGCAGCGCGCGGCCGAGGTAGGGCGCGTGTTCCGGCAACGCGATTGCGGCGGCGATCAGGCCCTTGATCGCGGTCAGCGCGCGGCCGTCCTGCTCCTCGGCCGGCAGGGCGGCGGACAGCACGCGGGCATCGGCCACCAGGCGCCACATCAGGCGGCGGCGGAAATCGTCGTCCGCGCTGGCGGCGAAGAAGTCATAATGGCCCAGCCAGGCGGCGATGCGGCTGCCCGCCACGTCCGGGCGCTGAGCCAGCGGGTCGGCGTCGCCGCCGCTGATCCAGTCGCCGACCAGCGCGCGGGCGCGCATGCGGGCCGCATCCGTGCCGATCACGCGCAGGTCCCGCATCCAGGTAAAGCCGTGCGCGTGGGCGCGCATCACCGGGTGTCCGTTGGTGTCCGCCCAGCTTCCGGGTTTCAGCACGCGGGTGGCGCCGGACAGGGTCAGCTCGCCCTTCAGCAGCCGCGCGCCGCGGGCCGGGTCGCCCGGCCAGGGGTCGCGCACCGGCACCGCCGGCGCATCGGGGACGGACATGCGCAGGCTGGGCAGCCTGGCCAGACGGAGGCGCAGCGCGCGGAACGGCCGTGCCGGCGTCATGACGCAGGTGCGCCGCGTATGGAGGCGATGGCGGCCGCGTAATCCGGCGTGGCGAACACCGCCGTGCCGGCCACGAAGGTGTCCGCACCGGCGGCGATGCAGGCCGGCGCGGTGTGGGCGTCCACGCCGCCATCCACTTCCAAGCGTATGTCGCGGCCGCTGGCGTCTATCATACGGCGCAGCTCGGCGATCTTGGGCAGCTGGCTGTGGAGGAATTTCTGCCCGCCGAAGCCGGGGTTCACCGACATCACCAGGATGATGTCCACCATGTCCAGCACGGGGGCCGCGTACAAGGCGGGGGTGGCGGGGTTCAACACCAGGCCGGCCTTGCAGCCAAGTGCCGCGATCGCCTGCAGCGAGCGGTGGGTGTGCGGGCCCGCCTCGGCGTGGATGAGGATGTGGTCGGCGCCGGCTTCTGCGAAGGGAGCGAGGTAGGCATCCACCGGGGCGATCATCAGGTGCACGTCGAACGGCAGGCGGGTGAGGGGGCGCAGCGCGCGCAGCACCACGGGGCCGAAGCTGATGTTGGGGACGAAGTGGCCGTCCATGACGTCGAGATGCAGCCAGTCGGCGCCGGCGGCTTCCACGGCGGCGACCTCATCGGCCAGGCGCGCGAAGTTGGCGGCTAGCAGGCTGGGGGCGATCAAGGTGGGGTGCTGCGGCATCGGGTGGTTCTAGTGTGACGATGTGTGAGCGGGCAATGCGCGAAGGGGAAGAAAGCAAGGCCTTCTTTTTTGAAAGAAGAAGCAAAAAGCTTTTGCTACCAGCTGTTCCGCCGCTTCGGCCTGTCCTGATGGGCACGACTGCTGCAAATGCGGGGCAGCAAAAGTTTTTTGCTTCTTTTTTTCAAAAAAGAAGGCCTTCCTTTCTCCCATGTTCACCCGGTCCGCTCTGCTGGCCCTCTGCGCGGCCGCCCCGTTCCCGCAGCCCCAGCCAGGCCTCAGGTTGGACCCGCCCGCCCGCGTGTTGGACGTCCGCCCGCAGGAAGAGGTGGTGCCCAGGTCCACCGGCGAGGTCGAGGAGATCACGGTCACCGGCCGCCGCCGCGCCCCCCTGCAGGCCGATCCGCATGCGTCGCCGCTGCGCTTCCGCGACGTGCCGCAGGATCTTCAGGCGGCCGATCTTTGGGCGCAGCACATTGGCGTGCCGCCCTGCTGCCAGTCGCCGTACGAGACGGATATCGGCGGGCAGGCGGGCCGGCCGTGACGGTTCAGGTCTTCACGAGGCGCGCGCAGAAGAAGCCGTCCATGCCGCCGCGCTCTGGCCACATCGCCGGGGTGGTGCGCAGGAAGCCTTCCGGCGTGCGTCCCTCCGGCAAGGCGGCCAGCTCCGCTTCGCTGACCGGCGACGGCGCCAGCCCGAACCGTCCGGCGCCGGGCACGCGCTGCACGCCCTCTTCGGGCTGCAGCGAGCAGACGGCATAGACCAGCCGCCCGCCTGGCCGGAGCATGGCGGCGGCGGCCTCGATCAGGCGGTCCTGGCCGGCCGTCAGCGCCGGCAAGTCGGCCGTGCGCTTGATGTGGGGCAGGTCGGGATGGCGGCGTATGGTGCCCGTGGCCGAGCACGGCGCGTCCAGCAGCACCGCATCCAGCGGCGCCGGCGGCCGCCAGGTCAGCGCGTCCGCGCACACGATGTCGGCGGCGAGTCCCAGCCGTGTCAGATTTTCCTGCAGGCGCGGCAGGCGCTTCTCGCTGCTGTCGACGGCGAACGTGCGCGCGCCGGTGAGGGCCAGCTGGGCTGCCTTGCCGCCGGGGGCCGCGCACAGATCGGCCACCGTCTCGCCGGGCTGTGCGGCCAGCAGGCGCGCGGGGAACGCGGCGGCAGTGTCCTGCACCCAGAAATCGCCGGCGGCCAGGCCGGGCAGGTCCGTCACCCTCGTGCCGGCCGGCAGCCGCACGGAGCCGCCGGGCAGTGGCACGCTGCCCTCCACCATCACGCCCGGCTTCACCGTCAGGTCAAGCGGTGCTTCCTGCTGGTGGGCCAGGGCAATGGCCCGGGCGTCTGCGCCCCAGCTCGCCCAGAGCCAGCCGGGGGTGTCCAGCCGCGGGCCGTCCAGCTCGGCCAGCACCGCCGGCCCGCCTTCGGCCACACGGCGCAGCACGGCGTTCACCAGGCCGGCGAACGGCGCCAGTTTCTGCGCGCGGGCCAGCGCCACGCTGGTGGCGACCGCGGCGTGGGCCGGGGTGTCCAGCAGAAGCAGCTGGGCCGCGCCCATGCGCAGGATCAGCCGCACGGCATCCGGCGGGGCGCGTTTGAGGTGCGGTTCCAGCACCGCGTCCAGCGTGCCGGCGCGGCGCAGTACGGTGGCGGCCAGGCGGTGGGCGGCGGCGCGGTCGCGCGGCTCGCCGGAGAGGCGGTCCAGCGCGTCGTCCAGGGAGCGGTGCTGGTCGATGACGGCACGCAGCAGCTGCAAGGCGAGGAGACGGTCCATCCGGCTCTAAATGGCGTAAGGCGTGCGGGCGTGATACCCCACCTGGCAGCATGGCCCAGGAAGACGCATCAGGAAGCAAGGCAAGCAGTCCTTTTTTCAAGAAAAGGACCAAAAAACTTTTGCTCCCCGCACCTGCGACGGTTGTGCTGCGCCGGATGCGCACGGACGCCGGCCATGGCGAGGGACAAAAGTTTTTTGCTTCTTTTTTTCAAAAAAGAAGGCCTCGCTTACTTCTTATCCTACTCTGCCTGGCCCTCTGGCTACCAGGCTTCTTCGCCCTCCCGCCCACCGACCGCGACGAGAGCCGCTTCGCCCAAGCCAGCAAGCAGATGAACGAGACCGGCGACTACGTGCGCATCATGAACGGCACGGTGCCGAGGCTGCGCAAACCCATCGGCATCTACTGGCTGCAGGCGCCGTTCGCGGCCGCGGCCGGTCCTGGGCTGGCCAACCCCATCTGGCCGTATCGCCTACCGTCACTGCTGGGTGGCATCGCCGCGGTGCTGGCCACGTTCCACGCCGGCCTGCGCCTCACGGGCAGTCGCAGGCAGGCCCTGCTTGCGGCTTGCATGCTCGCTGCCTGCGTCATTCTCACAACAGAGACCCACATCGCCAAGACGGACGCGGCCCTGCTCGGCGCCACCACCATCGCCATGGCCGTCCTGTCGCGTGCCTGGCTCGGTGCGCCGCTGTGGCGCTGGCAGGCGGCCGCGTTCTGGCTGGCGCTTGCTGCCGGGATCCTCCTCAAAGGGCCAATCACCCCCATGGTCGCCGGACTGGCGGCGGGGACGCTCTGCGTCTGGGAGCGCCGCGCTAGCTGGCTGCTGGCGCTGCGCCCTGTCTGGGGCATGCCGCTTCTGCTCGCGTGCACCGCGCCCTGGTTCGTGGCCATCACCCTTGCCACCAGGGGCGCGTTCTTCGCCCAGGCCGTGGGCGGCGACCTGGCGGCCAAGCTTGCAGGCGGCGCCGAGGCACATGGCGGTTTTCCGGGGCTGTACCTCCTGCTCCTGCCGCTGCTGGCGTTCCCCTCGACGTTGCCGGTCGTGGCGTCCTTGCCGTCGGCGTGGGCAGACAGGCGGGACGCGTCCACGCGCTTCCTGATCGCCTGGGCATTGCCGGCCTGGCTGGTGTTCGAGGCGGTGCCGACGAAGCTGCCGCACTACACGCTGCCGCTCTATCCTGCGCTGTTCCTGCTCGCCGCGCGATATCTGCCGTCCGCCGTCCCAGCCTGGAACCGGCGCGCCGGACTGGGGGCCCTGGCCGCCGCGACGGTGCTTCTGGCCACCGCGGCGATTGCGCTGCCGCCGGTGCTGCATGCGGCCTGGTGGCTCGGTGTGCCCGCGGCCTTCTGCGCAGGGCTGGCCGGCCTGCTGGCCTGGCAGCACCGGATCGTCTGGGCCGTGCTTGCCTGCATACCCCTCTACGCGAGCATCCTCCAGCTTGAGCTGCCAGATACCAGCGCCCTCTGGATCGGTCCGCCCACGCTCGCCCTGCTGAAACAGACCTGGCCGGGTTGGAATCCCATGGGCGACGGGCTGGCCATTGCCGGGTACGCCGAGCCCAGCCTGGTGTTCCTGACAGGTACACACACGATATTGCTGCCGAACGGCATTTCAGCCGCGGCCATGCTCAAATCCGGCTCCGCCAGCCTGGTTCTGGTGGCCGGCACGGAGCTGGCGCGCTTCGAAGCGTCCGGTGTCGCCGCGCGCCGCCTCGGCGAGGTGACAGGTTTCAACTACTCCAGGGGGCGCTGGATATCGCTGACCGCGTTCTCGAAACAGCGCTAGAGAGGGGCCGGATCCTGGCCACGCGCAAAAGCAGAATGTGCTGTTCTGCAGAGGAGCAACGCTTGCCAGGCGCGTTCAGGCTTTGCGGCGGTGACCGACCTTTCGACCGGGCTCCGGACACCTAGACCCTTACCGCTGCCCTGACATCCTCGATGGCGCGCAGCAAGGCCGGCGTGGTGAACGGCTTCGGCAGAAAACGCTCGTGCGGCAGCATATTACGCAACTCGGAATACCGCCCGCTGATGAACACCACGGGCAGGCCGGGGCAGATCTCGCGTGCGGCGCGGGCGAACGCCAGGCCGTCCATGCCAGGGCCAAGATTTATGTCCGTCACCACCACGGCGGGCGGATGATCGGCGTCCAGCAGGTCCATCGCAGCTTCTGCCGAACCGCGTCCTTCAATGCGCAGCCCGGCCTCCACCAGAGCCTCAAAAAGGCAGTCCCGTACGAGGTCGTCATCCTCCACGAGCAGAATGTCCAAAAAAATCTCCCGCGAAACCCCAGGTTGCAACCTGAAGCAGAACGAATTTAAAGGAACTACACGAAAATGAGAGCTGGAGACTACATTGGGGTGTGTGGCAGAATAGTCAGCCTTTTGCAGGGCCTAACGCGCGAAGTTCACCAATGTGACGCAAAACGATACGGTGCGTCTCCGTAGCGAACGCCCGCAGGCCGGGGTTTGTGCCGCCTGACGCCTCCCTGGCGAAGGCTGCGCCGTCCTTGGCGTGGATGTCTTCCATATCCTGCAGGTATAGCGCATCGAACTGGCTGCCTTGCGCGGCCTTCAGCAGGGCCAGCTCCTGGGAGAACTGCTGGTTGAGGGCGCCGGGAAAGCTAAGGCCTGCGGCGGCGGCCGTGCTCTTCAGCCTGTCGCCGACCAGCCCGTGGTCGTGCTGCTCCGTCGTCCCCTGGTCGCGTATGTCCTGCGTGGAGCCTTGCGTGGCGGCAGCGGTGCCGGCCTCCACCTCGAACATGCCGCCCTGGCTGACCATGGCCACGAACATGCGGTCTGCCGCAGAGACGGGCTCCGCGGCCTGTCCGACAGTCCCGGCTACGCCAAGCAGCATTGCGGTGGCGAACAGGTATGAGGCGCGCATGGCATGCTCCGTCTGGTGTTGTATCAGAACACCCGTGGAACGGCGGAGTTTTGCGTGGTGCGGTGAAGCCGGGGGTGGTGGAGCTGAGCGGGATCGAACCGCTGACCTCCTCATTGCGAACGAGGCGCTCTCCCAACTGAGCTACAGCCCCCCAGACCGGCGGGGGCGCACAATGCTCAGGGTCGGCGGGTGACGTCAAGGAAGGCCGCGCCTTCTTTTTTGAAAAGAAGAAGCAAAACTTTTGTCTTCCCGCCTGCACCATGGCCTCGGCTGTTCCTGCAAGTGCGGGGGCTTGGCAGGACCGACGCGGGCTAGCGTGCAGGCGCAGAGAAAAAGTTTTTTGCTTCTTTTTTTCAAAAAAGAAGGCCTTTCTTCCTTTCTCCCCACCGCCTAGGGTCCGCCCCGCTGACCTGGAGGCTCCGGTTGCTTACGTCCATCGTCTTTACCGTGCTGTTCACCCTGCTCAAGCTGTTCACCTGGGCGATCATCCTGTCCGCCATCGTCAGCACGCTCATCGCCTTCAACGTGCTTGACACGCGCAACCGCATGGTCTGGACCATCGCCGACTTCCTCTACCGCGTGACCGAACCCGCCATGCGGCCGATACGCGCGGTTCTGCCAAATTTCGGCGGGGTGGATTTGAGTCCGCTCGTGGTCCTGCTGCTGTTGCAGCTCGTCGTGGCCCCGGTGCTGGTCGAGCTCCAGAACGGCCTGCGCTACGGTGTCTGGCAGCCGCTGTTCTAGGGCAGTCCATGACCGCACGTATCCTGGACGGCCGTGCATTGGCCGCCACCTTGCGGGCCGAAGTCGCCGCACACGCCGCCAAGCTCGCATATCGCCCGAAACTGGCCGTGGTGCTGGTAGGCGATAACCCGGCCAGCGCCGTCTACGTACGCGCAAAGGACCGCGCCGCCCGCGAAGCCGGCCTGGATGCGCACACCATCCGCCTGCCCGCCGAAACCACCCAGGCTGCCCTGCTAGAGGTGGTCGCCGCGCTGAATGCGGATTCGGACGTGGACGGCATACTGGTCCAGCTTCCGTTGCCGCCGCATGTCGAAAGCCGCGCCATCCTCGAGGCGATCGACCCTGCAAAGGACGTGGACGGCTTCCATCCCGTCAATGCCGGCCGCCTCGCCGACGGTCAGGACGTGCTGACCCCCTGCACCCCGCGCGCGGTGATGAAGCTCCTCGCCGCTTCCGGTGCAACACTTTCCGGCGCGCGTGCCATCGTGATCGGCCGATCGGCAATCGTCGGTCGGCCGGTAGCAGGGTTGCTCACCGCTGCGAACGCCACCGTAACGCTCGCGCATTCCCGCACGCTCGACCTGGCCGACGAGTGTCGCCGCGCAGGGATCGTGGTGGCAGCGACAGGCCGGCCGGAGATGGTACGTGGCGACTGGGTGGCGCCTGGCGCGGTGGTCATCGACGTGGGCATCAACCGCTTGGCCGACGGCCGGCTGGTGGGCGACGTGGCGTATGACGAATGCCTGGGCCATGCGGGCGCGATCACACCGGTGCCTGGTGGGGTGGGGCCTATGACGATTGCCTGCCTGCTGGAGAATACGGTGATGGCGGCGGGGAGAAGAAGAAAGCAAGGCCTTCTTTTTTGAAAAAAAGAAGCAAAAAACTTTTGCTCCTGGCGCCTGCGCCGAGGTCCGTCTTGTTTTGCCAAAGTGCGTATCTGCAGAACGAGACGAGCCATCGATGCAGGCGCCAGGAGTAAAAGTTTTTTGCTTCTTTTTTTCAAAAAAGAAGGCCTTCCTTGCCTAATTGAAGGAGCAAAAAATGCGCCGCCGTCACCTCCTCCTGGCCCTCCCCCTCTTGGCTTCCGTCGCCGCGACAGCCCAGCCGATCGACGAGGCGGCCGTCGAGCATAGTCTCGACGAAGCCATCTACCCCGACGAGATAAGCGGCTGGATGAAGCAGATGGCCAGCCAGCCGAACCAGGTCGGCTCGCCGCATGACAAGGCTAACGCCGAGTTCGAGCTCGGCCTATTTAAGCAGTGGGGCTGGGACGCGCATATCGAGACGTTCCAGGTGCTCTATCCCACGCCGGTGTCCGAGGTGCTGGAGACCACGGGCGTTAACCCGTTCCGCGCCACGTTGCAGGAGCCGGCCGTGGCGGGCGACGCCACTTCGGCACGTACGGCAGGCGCGCTGCCGGCCTATGTCGCGTATCAGGGGGACGGCGACGTCACCGCACCGCTGGTCTATGTGAATTACGGCATGCAGGACGATTATCTGGCCCTTCAGCGCCTGGGCATAGACGTGCGTGGCAAGATCGCCATCGCCCGCTACGGCCATGGCTGGCGCGGCCTGAAGCCGAAGCTGGCGCAGGATCACGGCGCCATCGGCTGCATCATCTATTCCGATCCCGCCGATGACGGCTACGCCACAGGCAAGACCTATCCGGACGGACCCATGCGGCCAGCCCAGGGCATACAGCGCGGTTCGGTGGCCGACATGCCGCTATATCCTGGCGATCCGCTGACACCTGGAATTGGCGCCACAGAGGGTGCCAAGAGGATCGCGCGCGCGGATGCCAAGGTGATCCTGAAGATACCCGCGCTGCCAATTTCCTATGGCGACGCGCAGCATTTCCTGGCCACGCTGGAGGGCCCGGTGGCGCCGGAGGGCTGGCGCGGCGCGCTGCCGATCACCTATCGCGTGGGCCCCGGCACCACGCCTGTGCATCTTGCCGTCAAGTCTGACTGGAGCCAGAAGCCGGTCTACGACGTGATCGCGAGCCTGCGCGGCGCGGACCTGCCGGACGAGTGGGTGGTGCGCGGCAACCACCATGACGGCTGGGTGTTCGGCGCCAGCGATCCGCTGAGCGGCCAGTCGGCCCTGCTGG
>CAXTCL010000096.1:0-14214 GCA_964242035.1 uncultured Acetobacteraceae bacterium
CGCGACGAGCTGTGGGTGAAGCTGTGGGGCAACATGGCGTTCAACCCGATCAGCGCGCTGACCACCGCCACGCTGGACGTGATCACCGCAGACGCCGGCAGCCGGGCGGTGGCGCGCGCGATGATGCTGGAAGGCCAGGCGGTGGCCGAGGCGCTGGGCATCAAGTTCGCCATCGACGTGGAGAAGCGCATCGACGGGGCGGCCGAAGTGGGCCACCACAAGACATCCATGCTGCAGGACATGGAGGCGGGCCGCCCGCTGGAGATCGAGGCGATACTCGGCGCCGTGGTGGAGATGGCCGGCTGGGTGGGTGTGCCGGCCCCGCTCAGCCACGCCATGCTGGCGCTGGTCCGCCAGCGCGCCGCCATGCGTCACGCCGACACCAGCGGGGGCTAGACGGACATGTCCGCACTCAGATCACGCTGGGGCCAGTTAATCATCGGCATCCTTTGCATGGTGATGATCGCCAACTTGCAATACGGCTGGACATTGTTCGTGCTGCCGATCGGCAAGGCCACCGGATGGAGCCGTGCGGCCATCCAGGTCGCCTTCACCGTGTTCGTGCTGTGCGAGACCTGGCTGCTGCCGCTCGAAGGCTACGTGATCGACCGGATCGGCCCCAAACTGACGGTGTGCGCCGGCGGTGTGCTGATCGGCGCGTCCTGGGTGCTGGACAGCATGGCCGCGTCGCTGACGGTGCTGTATATCGGCTCGGCCCTGGGCGGCATCGGCTCCGGCTTCATCTACGGCGCCACCGTCGGCAACGCGATCAAGTGGTTCCCCGACAAACGCGGCCTGGCCGCCGGCCTGACCGCGGCCGGTTTCGGCGCCGGCTCCGCCATCACGCTGGTGCCGATCTCCAACATGATCGCGCGCAGCGGCTACCAGCACACGTTCCTGGTCTTCGGCCTGCTGCAGGGCATCGTGGTGGTCATAGCCGCGCAATTGCTGCGGCCGCCGCCGGGGTCGGACAGATCGCGCACTACGCCGCTGTCCTCCAGCGGCATGAGCGCGGTCCGCCCGTCCCGCCTGCATGACATCACCCGCGACTACACACCCGGCGAGGTGGCGCGCGAGCCGGTGTTCTGGCTGATGTATTTGATGTTCGTCCTGGTGGGCGCCGGGGGCCTGATGGCCACGGCCCAGCTCTCGGTGATCGCCACCGATTTCGGCGTGGCGAAAACCCCGGTGACGCTGCTGTTCCTGACGATGCCCGCGTTGACCTTCGCGCTGGCCATAGACCGCGTGCTGAACGGGCTGACGCGCCCGTTCTTCGGCTGGGTGTCGGACCATATCGGCCGCGAAAATACCATGTTCATCGCGTTTCTGCTGGAAGGGCTGGGCATCCTCGTCCTGGTCTGGCAGGCGGCCAATCCGGTGGCGTTCGTGGTGCTGACCGGCGTGGTGTTCTTCGCCTGGGGCGAGATCTACTCGCTGTTCCCCGCTACCTGCGGCGACACGTTCGGCCGCAAGTTCGCCGCCACTAACTACGGATTGCTCTACACCGCGAAAGGCACAGCCGCCCTGCTGGTGCCGCTTGGCAGCCTTTTGCGCGAGGCGACCGGCACCTGGCTGGCCGTGCTGTATGTCGCCGCCGGCGTGAACCTGCTGGCGGCCGTGCTCGCGCTGTTCGTGCTGAAGCCGCTGCGGCGGGCGTTCATCGGGCGCTCGATGATCGCGCGTGCCGAGGAGCGGCTTGCCGCGGCGCGGGCGCCTGATGGGACGGCTGCTCCGACATATAGCAACGCGCGCTGATCTACTGAAGCCAACATCATAAATCATTGGTGGGCTTCAGCCCACCTCTCGTGTCGGCGCTTGGAGGTTGACCGTTCCGAAGCAAGCAAGGCCTTCTTTTTTGGAAAAAAGAAGCAAAAAACTTTTGGTCCCTGTCGGCGACTGTTTAGCAGCCGCCGGTCGCACGCATCTGCAGCGTCCCGTGACATACGGATGGAACGAGGCGGTCAACCTCAAGGCGAGCTATCAGACGCCGCCGGGCGTAGCGGCATCACGGTGCTTTCCGGGCAAAATCTGCGTAGCACGTCCCGAAAACCAGCTCCCAGCCGCTGTTGTAGCGCTCTCGCGCCGCTTCGGCGCGATCGCCTAGTTTTTCCCAACCGCGATGTTCAAGACGAACCCTGGTGCCGTCCCTATCGGGCGTGAAGGTGAGTTCGACCTCCTGCGCGAGATGTTCGTCCTGCCCGGGATGCCACGAGAACCGGAGACGTTCCGGCGGATTCCAGACGAGGATGGTGCCCCAGGACCGCTCTTCGCCATTGGTCCAGCATTCGAAAATGCGACCGCCTTGCCTGCCTTCGAGATGCACCGAAGCGACGTTCGTCGCGCCGACCGATATCTTCGAGAACGGCCACCACTCACCCAAGCGTCCCGCGAAATGCTGAAACGCTTCTGCCGGCGACAGGGGCAGATGGATTTCCTTGCGGACCGGAGACACGGGAAGCACGACGGTTTCGGATTGCTGACTGTTCATTGCGTACTCCTGCACGTATGCGGTGAGGGGAGGTCCGCCACATTGCATCGGCGCATGCGGTCGGCCGGGGCGCGGCCCGCGCGGAAGGACGCGCGAGCGGATACGAACAACCTGACCCTCATTCGGACTCATCACGCCTGGCCGCTGCCGCCATTGATCCGAGGGCGTCCTCCCAGAGCGAGTCCACATAGGCGCGGAGTTCTCCGAGCCGGCCCGGATCCAGATGATAGTAGCGGCGTGTCCCAGAGCGATGAAGTTCGACCAGGCCGGAGGTCTTGAGGACCTGAAGATGCTGGGACACTGCCGATTGGCTGACCGGCACCGTTGCCGCCAGGTCCGTGACCGTGCGCGGGCCGTTCCGCAATGCGTCGACGAGAGCCCGGCGGGTCGGGTCAGCGAGTACGGTCAGGATAGCCAAAGCATTAGACATCACTAATATTAGTTAAGACAACTGTTTGAAGTCAAGTGCAACCCCGCGCCACGGGCGGCGGACCGGCATCGCCGCTGCGTTGGCCCGACGTGCTCAATGCGATCTATGGCGCGCTGCGGGAAGGGGCGGGTTCGAGTAAACCGGTGCTTCGGATAAGACATCGACAGACCGTCCGATCCGCAACGGCCTTTCCTCTACGCCGCCTCAGCCATGCTGCTCATTCGTCGCTCGGGGGCGTCGTGCGTAGCACGCTTTGCGTGACGCCCCTGAACCCCGCTAAGGACAGTCGTCCTAGAACCTATTTATCAACCTCGCCAAATAGATGGGGGTCTGGGGCCTCGAGGCCCCAGCGGGGTTTGGGGCAGAGCCCCATGCTTAGTTTTTGCTTCTTTTTTTCAAAAAAGAAGGCCTTCCTTGCTTCCGCCTGTGCTCCCAATCTCTCCGCCATGGCAGGCTGGCAATTCTGGATTGACCGCGGCGGCACGTTCACCGACATTGTCGCCCGCGCGCCAGGCGGCGCGCTGACCACAGCCAAGCTGCTCAGCCACAACCCCGCGCGCTACCGCGATGCCGCACTGGCCGGCATAAGGCAGATGCTGGGCCTCGCCGCCGACGCGCCGATTGCCGCCGGCACGATCGACGCGGTGAAGATGGGCACCACGGTCGCCACCAACGCGCTGCTGGAGCGCCGCGGCGCGCGCACCCTGCTGCTGGTCAACCGCGGCTTTGCCGACCTGCTGCGCATTGGCCACCAGGCCAGGCCGGATTTGTTCGCGCTCGACATCGTTCTGCCCGGCCTGCTGTACGAGCGCGTGGCGGAGATTGCCGGCCGGGTCGCGGCTGACGGCACGGTGCTCGAGGACCTCGACGAGCCAGCGCTGCGCGCGAGCCTGGCAGATGCGCGCGCCGATGGTCTGCAATCCTGCGCCGTGGCACTGATCCATGCCTGGGCGCATCCCGGGCAGGAGGCGCGCGTGGCCGCGCTGGCGCGCGAGGCCGGGTTCGCGCAGGTGTCGGCCAGCCACGCGGCCAGCCCCACGCTGCGCCTGGTGCCGCGCGCGGAGACCGCCGTGGTGGATGCCTACCTCTCGCCTGTGCTGCGCCGCCACGTCGATGACCTGGCGGCCGAACTGGGCGACACGAAACTGTTCCTGATGCAGTCGCATGGCGGGCTGACCGGCGCGCACGCGTTTTCCGGCAAGGACGCCATCCTGTCCGGGCCGGCCGGCGGCATCGTGGGCGCGGTGCGCACGGCGGCGATGGCAGGCATCGACCGGGTGATCGGCTTCGACATGGGCGGCACCTCCACCGACGTGGCCCTGTATGCCGGCACGCTGGAGCGCAGCTTCGAGACAGAGATCGCCGGGGTGCGCCTGCGCGTGCCGATGCTGGCGATCAACACGGTCGCGGCCGGCGGCGGCTCGATCCTGCATGCGGGCGACGGCCGCTTCCGCGTCGGGCCGGACAGCGCCGGCGCCGATCCCGGGCCGGCCTGCTACCGAAGCGGCGGGAAGCTGACCGTCACCGACGCCAATCTCTGCGTGGGCAAGATTCAGCCGGCGTACTTCCCGGCGATCTTCGGCCCGGACGGTGACCAGACGCTCGATCTCGCCGCGGTACGAACCGGCTTTGCAGCACTCGCCGACACGCTTGCGCAGACCACCGGCGAGCAGCGCGACCCGCGCGAC
Source organism: uncultured Acetobacteraceae bacterium (assembly GCA_964242035.1). Classification (GTDB taxonomy): domain Bacteria; phylum Pseudomonadota; class Alphaproteobacteria; order Acetobacterales; family Acetobacteraceae; genus BOG-908. Next base: position 4,607 of record CAXTCL010000096.1, read on the forward strand.
ATCGCCGAAGGATTCCTGCGCATCGCGGTCGCCAACATGGCCAACGCCATAGCCCAGGTCTCCACCCGCCGCGGCCACGATCCTGCGGACTTCACCCTGCAATGTTTCGGCGGCGCCGGCGGCCAGCACGCCTGCCTGGTGGCAGCCGCGCTGGGCATGGACCGTGTGTTCCTGCATCCCTTGGCCGGCGTACTGTCCGCCTACGGCATGGGCCTGGCCGACCAGACCGTGCTCCGGCAGCAGGCGGTGGAACGCAAGCTGGACGGGGCGATCCTGGACGAGCTTTCAGCGCTCGCGGACAGGCTCGCGGCCGATGCCGCGCTGGCCCTGCGCGACCAGGGCGCCGACCCGGACGCGATCTCCGTCGTCCGCACCGTGCATCTGCGCCTGGCCGGCACCGACTCCGCGCTGGAGGTGCCGTTCGGGCCGCCTGACGCGTTGCGCGCCGCTTTTGCCATCCGGCACCGGCTGCTCTACGGCTTCGACGCTCCGGACCGCAAGCTGGTCGTCGAGGCGGTCGCCGTCGAAGCCACCGTCCCAGGCGAGACCATACGTGAACCCGCCGTGGCGCCGGTCGGGGACGCAACACCGCGCCCGCTGGATACGGTGGAGATCTGGAGCGGCGGCCGCGCCCATCCGGCCGGCTTGTTCGACCGCGCTGGGCTGCAGCCAGGCCATCGTCTCGACGGCCCGGCGCTGGTCTGCGAGCCGAACGGCACGATCGTCGTCGAGCCGGGCTGGCGCCTGGAGGTGACGCCGCAGCACCACATCCTGTTGCATCGCGGCCGTGCTGCGTCCATGCCTGCGGTGGCCCACGCCGAGCGGCCCGACCCTGTGCTGCTCGAACTGTTCAACGCGCGGTTCATGCACGCGGCCGAGCAGGCCGGCCATGTGCTCCGCAACATCGCGCAGAGCGTCAACATCAAGGAGCGGCTGGATTTCTCCTGCGCGATCTTCGACGCCGAGGGCGGCCTGGTGGCCAACGCGCCGCACGTCCCCGTGCATCTCGGCGCCATGGGCGAAAGTGTCCGCGCCGTGTTGCGCGCGCGTGCCGGCACGCTGCGGCCCGGCGACGTGGTTGCCCTCAACGACCCGTATGCCGGCGGCACGCATCTGCCGGACATCACCGTGATCACCCCGGTGTTCGACCCCGCCGGCACGGAGATCCGCTTCTTCGTCGGCGCGCGCGGCCACCATGCCGACATCGGCGGCCTGACACCCGGCTCCACGCCGCCGCATTCGCGCACGCTGGACGAGGAAGGCGTGGTGATACGCGATTTTCTGCTGGTTGACCAAGGCACTTTCCGGGAGGTGGCGTTCCGCGCCCTGCTCGCCGGCGCGCGCTATCCGGCCCGTTCGCCCGACATGAACGTGGCCGACATCCAGGCGCAGGTGGCCTCTAACGCGGCGGCCGCGGGCGAGCTGTCCCGTATCGTGGCAGAGCAAGGCTGGGATGTTGTGCGCGCGTACATGCGCCACGTGATGGACCATGCCGAGGAGAGCGTACGGCGCGCTCTGGCACGAATCGGCGATTGCCGCGCCGAGGCCACGCTCGACAGCGGCGCCAAACTATGTGTCACGATCAGCGTCGATCGCAAAACACGCAGCGCTACCATCGACTTCACCGGCACCGGTCCGCAATCGCCGGACAACTTCAACGCGCCGCCAGCGGTGACGCGCGCGGTGGTTCTGTACGTGATGCGCTGCCTGGTCGGCGAGGACATCCCGCTCAACGAAGGCTGCCTGAAACCGCTGACCATCGTGATCCCGGCTGAAACCTTCCTGTCGCCAGCACCCGGCACCGCCGTGGTGGCAGGTAACACCGAAATCAGCCAGGCGATGTGCAACGTGCTGTTCGCCGCCCTCGGCCTGCTCGCCAACAGCCAGGGCACGATGAACAACCTGCTGTTCGGCGACGCCACCCGGCAATATTACGAGACGATTTGCGGCGGCGCCGGTGCGGGCCCCATGTTCGACGGCCAATCCGCGGTGCACACTCACATGACCAACACGCGCATGACCGATCCGGAGGTGCTGGAGCTGCGCTATCCGGTGCGCGTGGAACAGTTCTCGATCGACCGCGGATCGGGCGGGGCAGGGCGCCACCATGGCGGCGACGGCGTGGTGCGCCGCCTGCGTTTCCTGAAGCCAATGACCGCGGTGATCGTGTCCTCCGGCCGGGTTGTCGCGCCGCGCGGCCTGTGCGGCGGTGCGGACGGCCGCGCGGGGCGGCAATGGGTGGAGCCTGCGGATGGAAGCACGCAGGTGCTGCCAGGACTCGCGCGTGTCGAGTTGTCAGCGGGCGACGTGCTGGCTGTGGCGACGCCTGGGGGCGGGGGCTACGGGTAGGCAAGGCAAGCAGTCCTTTTTGAAAAAAAGGACCAAAAAACTTTTATCTCCCCCGCATTTGCATCAGCCGGGTTTAGTCGGCCAGCACGGGCGTCGCAGCGTCGGGGGAGCAAAAGTTTTTTGCTTCTTTTTTCAAGAAAGAAAGCCTCGCTTACTTCCTCCTGAGAACCACGGCCCCCGCTAAAGCCGACACCACCGAGCCGCAGAACACCGCGAGCTTTATCCCGTCGTGCAACTCGGTGCCGCGGAACGCGAGGTCGCCGATGAACAGGCTCATGGTGAAGCCGATGCCACACAGCAACGAGGCGCCGTAGAGCTGAGCCGCGCCCATGTTGGGCGGCAGCGTCAGGATTCCCGCCCAGCGGCCCAGCATGGTGGCGCCGAACACGCCCACCTGCTTGCCCACGCACAGCCCCAGGAACACGCCGAGCGGCCCGGGCGTGAGCAGGAGGCCTGCCTTGATTGTGGCAAAGGCGAGGCCGGCGTTGGCCAGGCCGAACAGCGGCAGGACGATGTAGCCTACGACGCCTTCCAGGGCGTGTTCCAGGCGCGCGGCCGCACGCTGTGGCAGCAGGAAGGCGAGTGCAACGCCGGCGAGCGTCGCGTGCACGCCGCTGTTATAAACGAGCAGCCAGAGGGCGGCGGCGCCGACCAGATAGGGCCAGAGGCGCGCGACGCCGGCGCGCCGCAGGGCCAGCAGGGCGGCGCAGAGCAGGACCGCGGCGCCCAGCACCGGCCAGGCCAGGCCGTGGCTGTAGAACAACGCGATCACGCCGATGGCGCCGAGGTCGTCCAGTATGGCCAGCGCGGTCAGGAACACGCGGACGGAGCCGCCGGCGCGCTCGCCCAGCAGGCGCAGCACGGCCAGCGAGAACGCGATGTCCGTGGCGACAGGCACCGCCCAGCCGCGCGCGGTGGCGGCGTTTGCGTGGTTCAGCGCCAGGTAGATCGCGGCCGGCACCGCCATGCCGCCGAGGGCCGCGATGCCTGGGGCGGCCATGCCGCGCAGGCTGGCCAGGCGGCCACGCGTCATCTCCCGGCGGATTTCCAGGCCGGCGAGCAGGAAGAACAGCGCCATCAGGCCGTCGTTTATGAAGCTGTTCACCGCGATGCCGGTGCCGTGCACGGCGAGGCGCGTGTTGAGCAGCCGCGTGTAGCCGTCCGCCAGGCTGGAGTTGGACAGGACCAGGGCGGCCAGCGAGGCGAGCACCAGCAGGAAACCGCCGGCGGCCTCGCTGCGCATGAAATCGGCGAAGCGGCGGGCGGCGCCGCGGCGGGAGCGGCGGCTCACAGGGCCGGCAACGCAAGGTGGCGACGCGGCGTTTGGGCGGCGCGATCCAGAGGGGAGGAGCGATGCCGGACGATCTGCGCCCCCTGTCGGTGGGCGATTGGGTGGAGCTGATGCGCGCCGGCGATTTCGCGGCGGGATGGCGCATCAGCGACGCCGTGCTGGCGGCACGCGACCCCGCCACGCGCGACGACCCGGCGACACCGTATCACGAGCGCTGGGTGTGGGACGGCACGAAGCCGGACGGCCACCACGTGCTGGTGCGCTGCTACCACGGCCTTGGCGACACGCTGCAATTCGCGCGTTTCCTGCCGGCGCTGCGCGCGCGGGCCGCGCATGTGACGCTGGAATGCCAGCCAGAATTGTGCGGCTTGCTGGCCTGTGTGCCGGGGGTGGACCGCCTGGTGGCCTTTGATCCGGCGTATCCGCTGCCGCAATCGCCGTGCGACATCGAGGTGATGGAGCTTGCCCACGTGCTGAGCGCGGATGCCGACGCGATTGCGGCACCGGTGCCGTATCTGACGCTGCCCCCTGACCGCCTGGCCCGCGGCCGGCAGCGCGCGGCTGGTCACGTGGCCCTGTGCTGGCGCGCCGGCGACTGGGACCCTGACCGGTCCGTGGCTTTGCCGGATCTGTTGCGGGCGTTGGGCGGCGGCCAGCGCTACATCAGCCTGCAACGCGGCGCCGCCTCGGCCGAGGCGGAGCCTGCCTGGTTTGCCAACCCGTTTGACGACGACTGCGACGTTGTGGAAACCGCGGCGCTGATCTGCGGTGCGGATCACGTGGTGACAGTCGATACGATGGTGGCGCACCTGGCCGGTGCGCTTGGGTGTGCGGCGACCGTGCTGTTGAAGCGCGATCCGGATTGGCGTTGGGCGAGCGCGCGGGGGCGGTCGGTTTGGTATCCTTCGTTGATGTTGCAGGAAAGGAAGGAAGGCCTTCTTTTTTGAAGAAAAGAAGCAGAAAACTTTTCTTCCCCCGACGCTACCGCGCTTCGCTGTGTCCAGCGGCACCTGGCTGCTGCAAATGCGGGCAGTAAAAGTTTTTTGCTTCTTTTTTTCAAAAAAGAAGGCCTCTCTTTCTTACTCTCCATAAGCCGCGAAATGCGGATTCCGATACTCCGCCTTTCCATACGTGAAAGCCGCACCCTGCAAAGTCTGCACGCGCCCACCAGCCGCGCGCAGCACCGCGTGCCCCGCGGCGATGTCCCACTCCATCGTTGTGCCAAGCCGTGGATACAGATCCGCCTCGCCGCGCGCGATCAGGCAGAGCTTCAGCGAACTACCGGCGGCACGGAACTCAGCCACGTGGCGGCCGTCCAGGAACGCTTCCATCGCGGCGGCATCGCCGTGGCTGCGCGATCCGACGACGGTCAGGCCGTGCGCAGGTGCCGCGCGCACGCTGATCGGGCGTTCGCCGTTCTTGTCGGCGAGTGTCGCGGTGCCTGGGGCGGCGCCGGCGTAGGTCTCGCCGCGCGCGGGCACCACGACCACCCCGAGTATCGGGTGGCCGTGCTCGACGAGTGCGATGTTGACAGTGAACTCGCCGTTGCCGTTCAGGAACTCCTTTGTGCCGTCCAGCGGGTCCACCAGCCAGAAGCGGGTGCCGGTGACGTCCGGCGACAGGCCTTTGGACGCTTCTTCTTCGGACACCACGGGGATGTCCGGCGTAAGGTGGCGCAAAGCCGGCAGGATGATGTCCTCGGCGGCCTGGTCGGCGGCGGTGACGGGGCTGCCGTCAGCCTTTTCCATCGACTCCGACAGGCCGTAGAAGCTCATCGTGGCGCGGCCGGCTTCCTCGGCAATCGGTTTGATGGCGGCGAGCAATGCGGAAAGATCGAGTGTTTCGCTCATGCTTGTGCACTCCGCAGCAGGCCGCGCGCATCGAGTTGCGCCACGATCAGCTCGGCGGCCTCCTCGGCGCTCAGCGTAGTGGTGTCTATGCGCAGTTCGGCGTCCTCCGGTGCTTCGTAGGGGCTGGAGATGCCGGTGAAATGCTTGATCTCGCCACGGCGTGCTTTCTTGTAGAGGCCCTTCACGTCGCGTTTCTCGGCTTCCGCCAGCGGCGTGTCGATGAACACTTCCAGGAACTCTCCTTTTGGCAGCATCTCGCGCGCCAATTGCCGTTCGGAACGGAACGGCGAGATGAAGGAGACGAGCACGATCAGGCCAGAGTCCGCCATCAGGCGCGCTACCTCGCCCACGCGGCGTATGTTCTCCACGCGATCGGTGTCGGTGAAGCCGAGATCCCGGTTTAAGCCATGGCGGACGTTGTCGCCGTCCAGCAGGGTGGTGTGACGGCCGAGCGCGAACAGGCGCTTTTCCACCAGGTTGGCGATGGTGGATTTGCCGGCGCCCGACAGGCCGGTGAACCACAGCACGCAGGCGCGCTGGCCTTTCTGTACGGCGCGCGCGGTGCGGCTGAGGTCGACGGCCTGCCAATGGATGTTCTGCGCGCGGCGCAGGGCGAAGTGGATAAGGCCGGCGGCGACGGTGTCATTGGTGAGGCGGTCGATCAGGATGAAGCCGCCGGTGTCCCGATTTTCCGTATAGGAATCGAAGGCGACGGGCTGGTCCAGGCTGATGTTGCACAGGCCGATCTCGTTCAGCTCGAGCTGGCGCGCGGCCATCTCTTCGAGCGTGTTCACATTCACCTTGTGCTTCAGCGTGGTGATCGACGCCGTGACCGTCTTGGTGCCGATCTTCATCAAATAGGAGCGGCCAGGCAGCATCGGCGTGTCCGCCATCCACACGATGGTTGTCTCGAACTGGTCGGAGACTTCGCACGGCGCCTCGGCGCCGCAGATCACATCGCCGCGGCTGCAGTCTATCTCGTCTTCCAGCGTGACGGTTATGGATTGTCCCGCGGTGGCATAAGGCAGGTCGCCGTCTATCAGCACGCGCGCGACGCGGCTTTGCCTGGCGGACGGCATCACCTTCACCAGGTCACCGGGATGCACGGTGCCCGACGAGACCATGCCGGAGAAGCCGCGGAAATCCAGGTTCGGCCGGTTCACCCATTGCACAGGCAGGCGGAACGGCGCGGCGCGCGAGGCGCCTGCAACCTCCACGTCCTCCAAATGGCCCATCAGCGTGGGGCCGTGGTACCAGGGCGTGTTGCCGCTGCGCTCGGTGATGTTGTCGCCGGCCAGAGCGGAGATCGGGATCGGGATGATCTTGGTTATGTCGAGCTGCGAGGCAAAGGCGGTGTAGTCGCCCAGGATCCGGTCGAACACTTCGTGCGAGAAGTTCACCAGGTCCATCTTGTTGATGGCGAGGATGACGTGCTTGATGCCGATCAGCGACACCAGATAGGAGTGCCGGCGCGTCTGCGTCAGCACGCCGCGCCGCGCGTCTATCAGGATCACGGCGAGGTCCGCGGTCGAGGCGCCGGTGATCATGTTGCGCGTGTATTGTTCGTGCCCCGGCGTGTCGGCGACGATGAACTTGCGTTTGTCTGTCGAGAAGAAGCGGTAGGCGACGTCGATCGTGATGCCTTGTTCGCGTTCGGCGGCCAAGCCATCAACCAGCAGCGCGAAGTCGATGTTCTGCCCTTGCGTGCCCATTTTCTTCGAGTCGGCTTCGAGTGCCGCGAGCTGGTCCTCGAAGATCATCTTGCTGTCGTAGAGCAAGCGTCCGATGAGGGTGGATTTGCCGTCATCCACGCTGCCGCAGGTGATGAAGCGGAGCAGGGATTTGGTTTCGTGCTGCTTCAGGTAGGCGCCGATGTCGGTGGCAATCAGGTCGCTGACGTGTGCCATGTGGCGTGCTCCGTTGGGAAGAAAGAAAGGCCTTCTTTTTTGAAAAAAAGAAGCAAAAAACTTTTATTCCTGGCAGAGACACTCAACGGCGGGTTCTAATCTGCACCCGCAGCGCCGGCTATTAAGTACAAAATAGAAGCGCTTTGAACTGTTAGAGACATCGACGTCAGCAAGCCGTATATCGTCCAGGATCGTCGGCGTGACGTATGTCGAAATAGAAGTCTCGACGATAGCAAAACCAGAAGTCCAGTGAAGAGAGGAAGCGCGAATGCTACGGCCCAAAAAACATATATAAGTAATAGCTGGTTATCCACTGAGCCAGCCGGATGGGTAGTCTTAATAAGTTGCGTTAAATACGTAATAAATGGCCACCCGCCAACCAGAGTCAGCAAAACCAAGGGTTCTAGGCAAAGACACATACCGATAAGGATGCTAGGAGCGGGCAAACCTTTTCGCTCCCAGAGCAAAACTCTCGTCGTCGCTAGGGCTATGCACATCAAAACCAGGAACAATGTAGCTATGGAAAGGACAGTGCCTACGGAAATAACAATGAATTCGAGCAGAGAAATGCTAGAGACCGAATGGCCCATATTCTACTACGCCGAGATAAGAAGACATCGAGCGGGAGCCATATTTAAAAATATCCCTCCTGCTTCTTCTTCTCCATGCTCGCCGCCGCATCATGGTCGATCGCCCGCCCCTGACGCTCGCTCGTCGTCGTCAGCAGCATCTCCTGGATGATCTCCGGCAAAGTCGCCGCTTCGCTCTCCACAGCACCCGTCAGCGGATAGCATCCAAGCGTGCGGAAGCGGATGTTCTTCATCACCGGCACCTGCCCCTCAGGGATGCGCATCCGGTCGTCATCCACCATGATCGTCATGCCGTTATATTGCACCACCGGCCGCTCAGCCGAGAAATACAGCGGCACGATCGGGATGTTCTCCAGATGGATGTATTGCCAGATGTCCAGCTCCGTCCAGTTGGACAGCGGAAACACCCGTATGCTCTCGCCCTTCGCCTTGCGCGCATTATACAAATGCCAAAGCTCCGGCCGCTGCTTTTTCGGATCCCACCGATGCTGCGCCGAGCGGAACGAGAAGATGCGCTCTTTACTGCGGCTCTTCTCCTCGTCGCGCCGCGCCCCGCCAAACGCCACATCAAACCCGTGATGATCCAAAGCCGCCTTCAGCGCCTCCGTCTTCATGATGTCCGTATAGGCGCCGCCATGGTCGAACGGGTTTATGCCCCGAGCCACGCCATCGTTGTTGATCCACTCGTGCATCGTCAGCCCAAGCTCGGCCACGCGCTTGTCGCGGAACGCGATCATGCCGCCGAACTTCCACGTGGTGTTCACATGCAGCAACGGAAACGGCGGCTTGCCGGGCGCGAACGCCTTCATCGCCAGATGCAGCATCACCGCGCTGTCCTTGCCCACGGAATACAGCATCACCGGGCGCTCCGCCTCGGCCGCCACCTCGCGCATGATGTGTATGCTCTCCGCCTCCAGACGCTGCAGGTGGGTCAGGTCCGGCGCGGTCTGCGCGGGGTCGGCGTTCAGCATCCTCGTCTCCCAAAGATCAGGCCGCAGGCGATGGCGCGGGATGCCCGTCACCTCCTCCACCCGAAGCACCAGGTCGGCCGGGATGTCACGCTCCCCGCTCACCCACTGGCTCACCGCGCCCTCGCTGCGGCCCACCGCTTCGGCGATGTCCCGCTGCCGCTTGCCGGAGGCGCGGAAGAGCTGCTTCAGGTCTGTCATGGGTGAACTTTAGCAAAACTAAAGTCGCAGGAGCAAGGAAGAAAGTAAGGCCTTCTTTTTTGAAAAAAAGAAGCAAAAAACTTTTTTCACCGCGCATTTGCACCCGGCGGCTACATCCGGCGACCAACCGCGTCGCAACGTGGGGGAACAAAAGTTTTTTGCTTTTTTTTCAAAAAAGAAGGCCTTCCTTGCTTCCTGCTCACTCCCCGTAGCGCCCGCGCCCCTAGCCAGGCACAACATATAGTGCATACTCGCGTCAGACTCGTGCCTGGCCAAACGCCCCAGGCAGGGCCATGTATCACCAGCCGCCGCAACAGGACCACGTCATGGACCAGCACCACCCGATGCCGCACGCGATGGACGAGCTGCCCGTCCGCTTCGACCTGCTGACCGAGAACCCGGTCTACAAGCCGTTCCGCTATCCGTGGGCCTACGAGGCCTGGATGACCCAG
>CAXTCL010000097.1:0-13866 GCA_964242035.1 uncultured Acetobacteraceae bacterium
GAGCAAAATTTCTTTGCTTCTTTCTCGGAAAAAGAAGGCCTTGCTTCCTCCTGCCAAGCTCAGTCTAAACGCAGACTGATCCAAGCCGAGACAGCAAGATGACTGGCAGCACCGCAACGTTTCACGAGTTCGGCACACCGGGCCTTGCTGCCCGCGTCCTGGCCCAGGGAGCGGAACTCTGCGCGCTGCGCGACAGCACGGGCCGTGACTATCTCTGGTCCGCCGGTCCTGCCTGGCCGCGTCATGCCCCCAACCTGTTTCCGATCGTGGGCCGTCTGCCAGACGACACCCTGACCCATGAAGGCCGCGCCTACCGCATGCCGCAGCACGGCTTCGCACGCGATCTCTGCTTCACCTGGATCGAACGCAGCGCCACCGGCTGTACCCTGGCTCTGACCGATAGCCCTGAAACCCGCGAGATGTATCCCTTCGCCTTCCGCTTCCTGCTCCGCTACACGGCCGTGGGCGAGGCGCTTCACATCGCTTTCACCGTCGAGAATACAGGGACAGCCACGCTGCCTGCCTCCATGGGCGCCCACCCTGCCTTCCGCTGGCCGATCACCCCTGGCACGCCGAAGGAGGCCTACACGCTGGAGTTCGCCCAGGCTGAGCCAGAGCCGCTGCGAATGCTCGCCCGCGGCCTGCTCGTGCCGCAGCCGCGCCCTACCCCGATTGTCGGCACAACCCTCGCACTCGCCGACGCGCTGTTCGCCCAGGACGCCCTCATCCTGCCCTCACCCCGCAGCCGCAGCGTGCGCTATGGCGCTGCTACCGGCCCGTCCCTCACTGTGGCGTGGTCCGGCTTCGAACAGCTTGGTGTCTGGTCGCGTTCCGGCGGCGACTTCGTGTGTATCGAACCCTGGTGCGGCATGGCGACGCCCGCCGGGTTTTCCGGCGACTTCATCGACAAGCCATGGCTCATGCTTATTCCGCCTGGGGGTACGCGGGAGGCAACGATGTCGGTCGGCATCGCTTCCTAGGCCGGCAAGAGGAAAGCAAGGCCTTCTTTTTTGAAAAAAAGAAGCAAAAAACTTTTGCTCCCTCGACGTTTCGGCGCTTTGGCGTTTTCTGAAGCATCCGGCTGGTAGAAGTGCGTGAAGGGAAGTTTTTTGGTTGTTTTTTTAAAGAGAACTGCTTGCTTTCCAGGGAAATAAGCGCAGGCCAACATTAAGTCTCACATGAGCCCCAAGCCGTGATTTCCTCACCTACTTTCACGCCGGCGCGCAGGGCAGCCGCGTGCGCAGAAGCAAAATCTGCTGTCGGTAGCGAGAGATCGTTGACGGAGTCCCGCGCCAGCACCTGCGCGGCGACCGGCTCTGCCAGCCCGTAGCCGATTTCGGATCGTCGCAATCGTCGCCGACATGTGCATTCGTGACGACATAGCCGTCAGCGAGAACGAAAAAGCCGGTTCCACCGCTGGACTGCTTTTCTGCCCAGTCAGGGCTTCGCATGCTCCGTGTGATGGCCGATTGAATGTCGGCCACGGTTACCTCGTCGAGGTTGACGCCCGGTGTGCCGATGAGCGTCCTTTTTTCACAAGGCCTTGCTTGTTTCGGAACGGTCGACTCCAGCCGCCTGGGATCATATCAAATCGGCATAGCTATATGCCCAAGGGCACACGGTCCGTTCGTTCCACATGTTGCTGCGTGCCGTAGCTGCCACAGCAAGGTATTTTTTCGCAACGTCGCACAACTTTACGGTTGCCCTCCGAACGATGCACATGCAATCGTCGCCGAACGAAAACGGTAGGACTTTGCCGAAACGTCCCGTGCGCTTGCAAAATACCGAACGCAGCGTGGCTTCATAGAAGAGCAGAGCCGCTTTGACTCGCCAATCCAAGGGTTATGCAAGACCTCGGCGAAGCGCAGGACGAGCTGATACCGGCCATTCGTTTGGGGAGACGGACGGCGCGTCCAGCATAGCGTCACAGGTATTCGGTGGTGTCGATACGACATCACGCTGAGGGGATTGAAGGACATGGCGAACGGCAAGGTGCGGGATCTCCACGAAACCACCGGCTGGCGCGGCCTGCGCAGGACCCTGCTGTCAGGTGCGGCCTTGAGCGTCATCCTGGCCAGCGCCACCAACGTCGGCGAAGCCGCCGCCCAGTCCACCGCCACGCCATCCCCCGCCGCTACGCCCGATGTCTCCCCGGCCGCGACCACGACGCCCGCTAAGACGCAGCAAGCCACGCAGAACAACGCAGGCCCAAAGACCGACTCCGCAGAAGTGGTCACCGTCACCGCGCAGCGCCGTGTCGAGAAGCTGCAGGATGTGCCGATCTCCATCCAGGCGCTCAGCGGCACCACGCTGAAGCGCCTCAACGTCGAGAACTTCGACGACCTCGTCTCGCAACTTCCCAACGTGACGCTCGGCGGCTTCGGCCCCGGCCAGGATAACGTCTACATACGCGGCCTGAGCGTGGGCGGCGACGAAGGCGGCCAGGGCGGCGGCGGCGTAGGCTCGTTCCCCAACGTCGCGATCTATCTCGATGACCAGTCCGCCCAGGTCCCCGGACGTAACCTGGACATCTACGCAGTGGACCTCAATCGCGTCGAGGTTCTGGAAGGTCCGCAAGGCACATTGTTCGGCTCCGGCGCACAGGCCGGCGTGCTGCGCTACATCACAAACAAGCCGAACCTCGAGACGTTCAGCGGCACCTTCGACGGCGGCGGCGCCGGCACCGAACATGGTGCGGCGAGCGGTAACGCCGACCTCACGCTGAACATCCCGATCATCAAGGACGAATTGGCCGCGCGTGTCGTGGTCTATGACGACAACCGCGGCGGCTACATCAACAACCAGCCAGGCACCTTCGTCCGCCAGCCAACCGACAAGGGCATCCATTACGCCTACTACAACACGGTCAACGGCAAGCGGCAGCTGGAAGCCCCGAACGCCACCAACTCGATCAACAATATCGGCCGCACGAAAGACGATATCAACCCGGTCACCTACCAGGGCGTACGCGGCGAACTCCTCTGGAAGTTCGATGATGACTGGAGCGCGCTGCTCTCCGAATCCACGCAGCGCCTCTCTGCGGAGGGCGTGTTCTACGAGGAGCCCTACACGTCCGGCGCCAACCCGACCAAGCTGGCCCCGCTCACGGTCGAAACCTGGGAGCCCAACTCGGACAAGGACACGTTCGAGAACACCGCGCTGACCATCAACGGCCGCGTCGGCTGGCTGAACATCGTCTATAACGGCGCGTACCTGATACGCAACACGCAGCAGATACAGGACTACACGAACTACGCGCGCGGGCTTTACGCCGACTATTACCAGTGCCAGGGCGCCAACAAGACGAAGGGTCCCGGCCACGCACAATGCTATTCGCCAGGCGCCACCTGGATTGATACCGAGCGCGACACCCATCTCAGCCAGGAAGTCCGCCTAAGCACCCCGGACACGTGGCGCCTGCGCGGTATCGGCGGCTTCTACTTCGAGGATTTCAACGTCGCCGACCGCACGGATTTCAACTATCTCACAGCACCCGGCTTCGTCCCGATCGCAGCGTTGCCCGGCACCACGCTGAATGATCCAAGCCCGCCCGGCCCAAATACCGGCTTTTTCAACGACCTCACCCGCGGCTACAAGCAATACGCCATCTTCGGCTCAGCCGATTACGACATCATCCCGAAGGTGCTGACCGTTACCGCCGGCACCCGATGGTTCGAGTTCTACAATTTCGAGAAGGGCACGAAGGTCAGCGGCTTCGGCTGCAACACGTATTACGGCTATTCCGGCCCCAGCCCCTGCACCGCAGGCGCCCTCAACCTCGCCACTCTCAATCAGCAGAACAGGGCTTACGGCTTCAGGAGCCGCGCCAACGTCACCTATCACGCCACACCCGACATATTGTTGTACTACACGTTCTCCCAAGGCTATCGGCCAGGCGGCTACGACCGCACGCCGCCGGAAGAGAAAAGCCATGGCAAGGTGTTGTTCGAAGCCAGCGACGAGTACCAGTCCGACTCGCTCACTAACAACGAGATCGGCTACAAGATGCAGCTCTTCGGCCACCGCGTGACGGTGGATGGCTCGTTCTACCAGGAAGACTGGACGAACGTGCAGGACCGGCTGTTCGATCCCGGCGCCTTCGGCAACCTCGCCTTCACCGTCAACGGCCCGAACTTCCGCGTGCGCGGCACGGAAATACAGGTCTCCACCCACCCGGCAGACGGCCTGACCGTGGCTGTCAACGCCTCTCTCAACGACACCAAGCAGCTCACCTCGCCTGGCATACAAGGCATTAACGGCTCCGGCATCCTGCCGAACTCCGTCGGCATCTTCGGCCAGATCGGTGACACGCTCGCCCAGTCGCCGGCGTTCAAGACAGCCCTCCACGTCCGCTACGAATACCCCATCGAACAATACACGACGTTCATGCAGTTCGACCTCACCCACTCCTCGCACACCCACTCGTCCGTCGGCGGCAACCTCATCTCCGTAAGCCCGCAGTTCTACGCGCAGAACCCGATCTACAACTTCTTTGAAGCATCAATCACCAAACTCGACATCTCCGCAGGCGTCCGTCATGGCGACTGGTCGGTGACCGCCTTCTGCGACAACCTGACCAACGAACACAGCCCGGAGTTCATCAGCGCCGCGCAGTTCGTGCAGTCGGTGCTGATCGACCGGCCGCTGACGGCGGGCGTGAAGGTGAGCTATAGCTTCTAGAAGACAGGAAGCAAGCAGTCCTTTTTTGAAAAAAAGGACCAAAAAACTTTTATCTCTCCGGTGGCATTAACGTTCGCGGTGGTCCTGCAACAGCCGGCTTTGCAGAACCTGCCCGTGCCGTGGTGCCAGCGGGGGGATAAAAGTTTTTTGCTTCTTTTTTTCAAAAAAGAAGGCCTTTCTTGCCTAGCCTGCATCGCGCACGATAATCCGGCATGCTCAAATCCACAGTAGAAGCCGAGGTGATCCGCATACGCGGGCTCATCCAGGCCGCCGACTACCAGGCCGCGCTGACCGCCGCCGAAGCCCTGCGCCGGCGCGTCCCGGAAAACCGCGACGTTCTCTACATGATAGCCGTCAGCCAGCGTGGCCTCCGGTGCCCGGGCGCCGCCCTGGAAACACTGGCGGAGCTGGAGGCCGTCCACCCCACCTACAGCCGGCTCTTCCAGGAGCGTGGCCATTGCCATGCCGCATGCGGCAACCCTATGGCCGCCCTGCAAGCCTATCTGCAGGCCGTCAACATCAACCCGGCGCTGCCGGCAAGCTGGAACGCGCTTGCCATACTGTACCGCGCTGCCGGACGCGCCGCAGAGGCCGAGACGGCGGCCAGCCACGTCGCCAAACTGAAAATGCTCGCACCTGCCATCGTCACCGCCACCAGCATGTTCTCCGATGGCGAGACGCACGAGGCGGAACGCATCATACGCGACTATCTCAAAACCAGCCCCACCGATGTCGAGGCGATGCGCCTGCTGGCCCGCATCGGCATCAAGCTCGAGATCCTCGACGATGCCGAGTTCCTGCTCGAAAGCGTGCTCACTTACGCGCCAAACTACCACCTGGCCCGCCACGAATACGTACACGTGCTCCTGCAACGGCACCGCAATGCAAAGGCGCTCGAAGAGGCAAAAAAACTCCTGCGCGCCGAGCCCGCCAACCGCGACTACCGCGCAATTTATGCGACAGCCTGCCTGGCCCTCGCCGACTACGACGAAGCCATCAGCACCTATCGCGGTCTCATCGCGGAAGCACCCGACGCCGCGGACCTGCACCTCTCCATCGGCCACGCCCTGAAAACATTGGGCCGCCAACAGGATGCCATCGTGTCCTACCGCAGCGCCGCCGACGTGGCGCCCAGTTTCGGTGACGCCTATTGGAGCCTGGCCAACCTCAAGACGTATCGCTTCACCGATGACGAGATAAACCGCATGCGCACCCAGGAAGCAGCGCAGGCGACGAGCCTGGCGGACCGCACCCACCTCTGCTTCGCGCTCGGAAAAGCTCTGGAAGACCGCGGTGATTACGCCGCCTCGTTCGCCCATTACGAACGCGGCAACACGCTGAAGAGACGAGACATCACATATCGTGCGGACACCACCGAGCGAAACGAGCACTTGCAGAAAGCCGTGTTCACGCCGGCATTTCTCGCCAGCCGCGAAGCAACCGGATGCCCCAGCCCTGACCCGATCTTCATCGTCGGCCTGCCACGCGCCGGCTCCACCCTGATCGAGCAGATACTGGCCTCGCATTCCCAGGTCGAAGGCACCATGGAACTGGCCGACATCTCCCGGCTGGTGCTCCGTCTGCAAGGCCGGGACTACAACGAACAGGCGCCGCGCTACCCTGGGAACCTCACCGGCATTCCACCCGCACAACTGCACAGCTTTGGCGAGCAATACCTCGCAGACACAAGCATCTACCGTTCAGGCAAGCCGTTCTTCATCGACAAGAACCCGAACAACTTCCGCCATCTCGGCCTCATCCACCTCATCCTGCCAAACGCGCGCATCATCGACGCACGACGCGATCCCATGGCCTGCTGCTTCAGCAATTTCAAACAGCTCTTCGCGGCGGGCCAGGAGTTCACCTACAGCTTCCCCGACATCGCACGCTACTACCGCTCCTACGTTCGCCTCATGGCGCACTGGGATGCCGTGCTGCCCGGAAAAGTCTTGCGCGTGCAACACGAAGAACTCGTGGCCGATCTGGAAGCAAATGTCAGGCGCATCCTGGATTTCTGCAAACTGCCATTCGAGCCGGCATGCCTGCGATTCCACAAGACAGAGCGCAGCGTGCGCACCGCCAGCTCCGAACAGGTGCGCCGGCCGATCTACACGGAGGGGCTCGACCAGTGGCGCAAGTTCGAGCCTTGGCTGGAACCTTTGCGGCAAGCACTAGCAAGCAAGTAGTACTTTTTTGAAAAAAGGACCAAAAAACTTTTGCTCTCCGTCGGGGACTGTTTCAGCACCCGCCGACAGGGACCAAAAGTTTTTTGCTTCTTTTTTTCAAAAAAGAAGGCCTTGCCTACTTGCTCATCGGCACGCGCTCAGCGGCCATACATCGAAAGCCAGCCAATGCAGGCGGCTTTCCGCCTCCAGCTTGTCGCCGTGGAAGACCAGCAGGACCAGGCAGGCGCCCGCCAGCAGCCAGGGGGCTCCCAGCCTGGACGGTCTTGGGCCCGCCAGGTGCGCCATCAGGACAGCGCCGATGACACCCACGGCAGCGCCGGCCACTACGTCCGCCACCGTGTGCACGTGCAGCGCCAGGCGCGTGAGGCCCGTGCCGAGTGCCATCACCCCGCCGGCACAGGCGGCCACCGGCGTGGCCCGCCGGGCGCCGCGCGCCAACAGCGCGAACAGCCCGCCATAGACCACGGCGGCGGTGGCCGTGTGACCGCTCGGGCTGACCAGCCCCGTCCAGGCGAAATGCGCGCCGCAGGCCAGGGTGAGCAGCTTGAGCACGAGCATCACCGCCAGCACACCAGCCACGCAAGCGCCCCAGGCGAGCGCGCCCCTGCGCCAGCCCAAAGCGAGCAGGATGACGAACACGCAGGCGGCGAGCGGCAGGGTCACGGCCTGGTCGGCGAAATTGGTGAGGAAGTTCACCCGTCCTGGCCGCGCCGGGGCGGTTGCCGATGCCCGCGCGATCCCGCAGGGTGCGGCCCATAAGAACACGAACCATACGGAGACGATCCTTGAGCGCCGCCAACCCCGACACCGGCTTCGAGCAAGGCTATGGCTATGACTACCCCCTCATAATCAAGCAATTGCTGATCACCCCGCTGCGCCAGCGTGCGCAGCAGGAGATCGTCTATCGCGACCTGAAGCGTTTCACCTACAGGCAATTCGGCCAGCGGGTGCACCGGCTCGGATCGGCCCTGGGTCACCTCGGCGTGGCGCATGGCGACGTGGTGGCGGTGATGGACTGGGACAGCAACCGCTACCTCGAATGCTTCTTTGGCATCCCGATGACCGGCGCCGTGCTGATGACGGTCAACGTGCGCCTCTCGGCCGAGCAGATACTCTACACCCTCAATCATGCGCGTGCGAAGGTGATCTTCTGCAACACGGATTTCCTGCCGCTGCTTGCATCGCTCAGGCCGATGCTGCCGCATGCAAAGATTTTCGTGCGCATGCGCGACGAAGATACCGGCCCGCAGCAGGATGACGCGTTCGCCTGGGACGGCGAGTACGAAACGCTGCTGGCGGACGGCGACCCGGCGCACGTATTCCCGGATTTCGACGAACGCACGAAGGCCACGACGTTCTACACGACGGGCACGACAGGAAACCCCAAGGGCGTGTACTACTCGCACCGGCAGATCGTGCTGCACACGCTTTCCGGCCTCAGCAACGTGGTGACCAGGCCGGATGACGTGTACATGCCGATCACCCCGATGTTTCACGTGCACGCCTGGGGAAATCCGTTCAACGCGACGGTGCGCGGTCTGAAGCAGGTCTATCCCGGGCGCTACAGCCCAGAGCTGCTGGTGCGCCTTTTCGTGACGGAGCGGGTGACGTTCTCGCATTGCGTGCCGACCATATTGCAGATGTTCCTGGCCGCGGCGAAGGACGTGGATCTGCGCGGCTGGCGCCTGATCATCGGCGGCTCCGCCATGCCGCGCGCTCTGGCGCAGGCCGCACTCGACCGCGGTATCGACGTGTTTGCCGGCTACGGCATGTCCGAGACCGGACCAATTGCCACGGTCGCCCTCTTACCGAAGGAGTTGCGCGACGGCGGAGAGATCGAGCTCGCCTATCGCTGCCGCGCTGGCCGTCCCGTGCCGCTCTGTGACGTGCGTATCATGGACCCGGAGATGCGCGAGTTGCCGCAGGACGGCGTCTCCACGGGCGAAGTGGTGATGCGCTCGCCCTGGCTGACGCAGGGCTACCTGGACAATCCCGAGGCAAGCCGTGCGCTCTGGGAGGGCGGCTGGCTGCACACCGGCGACATCGGCACAATCGACGAGCACGGTTTCCTGACAATCACCGACCGCATAAAGGACGTGGTGAAGACGGGCGGCGAGTGGGTGAGCAGCCTGCAGCTCGAAGACATATTGGCCGAGCACCCGAGCGTGGGTGAGGTGGCGGTGATAGGCGTCCGCTGTGAGCGCTGGGGCGAACGGCCGATCGCCATCGTCGTGACCAAGCCTGGCTGCGCGGCGGATGCCGCTGCGTTGCGCGCGCATGTGATGATGCGGGTGGAGGAAGGTGTGGTTTCGAAGTTCGCCGTGCCGGAGCGGGTGGAGTTCGTCGAGATGATTGCCAAGACCAGCGTGGGCAAGCTCGACAAGAAGGCGCTTCGGGCGCAGTTCGGGTGAGGGCCAGGAAGGAAGGCCTTCTTTTTTGAAAAAAAGAAGCAAAAAACTTTTGATCCTGACGCTAGCATCAAAGCCCGCGTTGGTTCTGCCAACACCGTTATTGGCAGAACCGGAGATGCCGTGGTGCAGGCGGGGGGACAAAAGTTTTTTGCTTCTTTTTTTCAAAAAAGAAGGCCTTGCTTCCTTCCTTCAGTGCGCCTCAGCCCAGCTATCGCCAATCCCGGTCTCGACCGTCAAAGGCACGCTGAGCGAAGCCGCAGACTCCATCACACGCTTTGCCAAAGCGGCCAGCGTCTCGGCTTCCGCATCAGGTGCCTCGAACAGCAACTCGTCATGCACCGTCAGCAACAAGCGGGATTGCAGGCCGGCGTCGCGTAATGCTGCGGGCAGGCGGACCATGGCGCGTTTCATGACGTCGGCCGCCCCGCCTTGCAGCGGGGCGTTGATCGCCTGGCGTTCGGCGCCGGCGCGGCGGGCCATGTTGCGGTCGGCGATGCCCTGGATCGTGCAGCGGCGGCCGAAGGGGGTGGTGACGTAGCCGTGGATGCGGGCTTCTTCCTTGGTACGTTCCATGTAGGCGCGTATGCCGGGGTAGCGTTCGAAATAGGCCGCGATGTAGCTGCCGGCCTCGCCGGCTTCTATACCGAGCTGGCGGGCGAGGCCGAACGCGCTGATGCCGTAGATTATGCCGAAATTGATCGCTTTGGCGCGGCTGCGGGTTACGCGGTCCATCTTGTCGAGCGGGACGCCGAAGACTTCGCTGGCGGTGCGGGCGTGGATGTCCTGGCCGGTGGAGAAGGCTTCTTTTAGCGCGGGGATGTCGGCCACGTGGGCGAGCAGGCGGAGCTCGATCTGGCTGTAGTCGGCGCTGACGAGTTTGTGGCCGGGGGCGGAGACAAAGGCGCGGCGTATGCGGCCGCCTTCTTCCGTGCGTATGGGGATGTTCTGCAGGTTGGGGTCGTTGCTGGAGAGGCGGCCGGTGCTGGTGGCGGCCATGGCGTAGCTGGTGTGCACGCGGCCGGTGGCGGGGTTTATCTCTTCGACCAGGGCGTCGGCGTAGGTGGATTTCAGCTTGGCTAGCTGGCGCCATTCCAGGACGCGGCCGGGGAGTTCGTGGCCCAAATCGGCCAGGGTTTGCAGGACGTTGGCATCGGTGACCCACTGGCCGGACGCGCTGCGTTTGCCGCCTGGCATGCCTTGTTCGTCGAACAGGACTTCGCCGAGCTGTTTTGGGCTGCCCAGGCCGAAGGGGTGGCCGGCCAGGCGGTGCGCGGCCTCCTCGATGGCGGCCATGCGGCTGGCGAAATCGGCGGAGAGGCGGCGCAGCTCGGCTTCGTCCACGCGTATGCCGGCGGCTTCGGCGTCGGCCAGGACGGGGATGAGGCGGCGTTCCATCTGCTCGTAGAGGCCGAGCGCCTGGTGGCGGCGTAGGGTGGGGCGGAGGGTGGACCAGAGGCGCAGGGTTATGTCGGCGGCCTCGGCTGCGTAGGCAGCGGCGCGGCCTACGGGCACGGCGGCGAAGGTCAGGCGGTTGCGGCCGGTGCCTGTCGTCTCGTCGAGGGTTTTGGGGGTATGTCCGAGGTGCAGGGGCGCCAGGTCGGGCAAGCCGTGATCGTGGGCGCCGGCGGCCTGGGCGAAGCTGATCAGGGTGGGGTCGTCCTGCGGCTCGGGCGGCGGCGCGCCGGCGGCCCGCAGGACGAGGCGGGCGTATTTCGCGTTCGCGGTGATCTTCAGGATCGAGGCGTCGGCGAGCAGGGGGGCGAGGGCGGCCAGGACGATGGCGGCCGAAAGGCGCGGCTCGGTCAGTTCGTCGACGGGCAGCGGGATGTAGCAGGCTCGGCCGGGGGCGGTTGCCAGACCCAGGCCGAGCAGGCGGGCGCGCCACGGCCTGGGATCGAGATCTGTCTGCACGTGCAGGGCGACGCGGCGCGTGCTTGTGGCTTCGGCGACCCAGGCGGAAAGCGCTTCCTCGCTAACCACCAAATCGTACGGACCGTAGGCGGCGGCGGGACGGGATGGTACCTGTGGTCCGTCTTCCGCGGCGGCGGGCGGCGCTTCTGCCAGGCCGAGCCGGAGGGCGGTACTGCGGAACCCCATGCCGTGCAGCCAGTCGGTAAGCCGCGTGCGGTCCAGCTCCGTGGTGCGCATCGCCTCCAGCGGCAGCGGCATCGGCGCTTCGTCGCAGAGGGTGACCAGCTTCTTGGAAATGCGGGCGGCCTCGGCGTGGGCGATCAGGTTGTCGCGCCTTTTGCTGGGCTTCATGCCCGGGGCGGCGTCCAGCACCGCCTCCAGGCTGCCGTACTGGTTGATCAGCTCGGCGGCGTTCTTCGGGCCGATGCCCGGCACGCCCGGCACGTTGTCCACGCTGTCGCCCATCAGCGACTGCACGTCCACCACGCGGTCAGGTGCGACGCCGAACTTCTCCATCACCTCGGCGGGGCCGATCGGCTTCTGCTTGATCGGGTCCAGCATGGTGACGCCCGGACGGACGAGCTGCATCAAATCCTTATCCGAGCTGACGATGGTCACCGCGATGCCCGCCTCCACGCCGGCTTTTGCGTAGGCGGCGATGAGGTCGTCGGCTTCCCAGTCCTCAAGCTCCACGCAAGCGATTCCAAACGCGGCGGTGGCGTCGCGCACCAGCTTGAATTGCGGAATCAGCTCGGAGGGCGGGTCAGGGCGCTGCGCTTTGTACTGGTCGTAGATGCGGTTGCGGAAAGTGTGGCTGCCGGCATCGAACACCACGCAGAGATGGGTGCCGACATGAGCGGACAGGAAGCGCGCCATCATGTTGGTGAAGCCGAACACGGCGTTGACCGGGGTGCCGTCGGCGCGCGTCATCGGCGGCAGGGCGTGGAAGGCGCGGAAGATGTAGCCGGAGCCGTCCACCAGCACCAGGCTGGGCGCGGCGCCCGCATCTGCCGCCCCCCCCGGAGCCGGCGCAGCCTCAGCCGGCATGACCCCAGCCGAGGCAGCCTCGTCCGGCGCCGCGTCGGCGAGCGCCTCGCTAATGGTCGGCATCCACCGCGCCGGGCTTCAGCACGAACAGCCGCGAGCAATACGGGCAGAACGTCTGCTGCTTTTCTATGCGCAACCAGACGCGCGGATGGCCGAGCGGCCCGTCGCCGCCGTCGCACGCGACCACGCGGCTGTCGACCAGGATCGTCTCCACCGTACCGAAGGCGGGGGTTGGGGTTGAGGCGCCAAACGCCATACTTGTTCCTGACGGGTTGCGGGGGATGCAAGAATGGATGCCATGATACGCTGGGTGGCCGGGGTTTCAACCGTGGCGGCGCTGCTGCTGGTGGCGGCCGGGCTGGTGCTCGGCGGGCCCTATCGCGCGCGCGCCGCAGCAATCCGGTCAACGGCAGCGGAATCGACCGCCGCCACCGCCTTTCCCGCGCCCGACATGGTGTTCCACATGCGCGACGGCTTCGTCCTGCCGGCGCGCGTCTGGCACCCGGCGGCCAACGTGCCCCAGGCAGGGGTCATCCTGGCGCTGCATGGTTTTACCGACAGCAGGGACGCCTGGGAGTATCCCGCCCCCGGCTTCGCCGCCGCCGGCTACACCGTCATCGCACCGGACCAGCGCGGCTTCGGCGCCACGGCGGACCGCGGCATCTGGGCCGGCCAGGCGGTGATGATCGGCGACGCTTCCGAGCTGCTGGGCCAGCTTCGCACCCGCTATCCCGGCCAACGCCTTATCCTGATGGGTGAGAGCATGGGCGGCGCGGTGGCCATGTGCGTGGCCGCAAGCGCACCCGCCAGTGCCGATGCCTACGTGCTGATCTCGCCCGCGGTCTGGGGCCGCGCGCAGATGGAGCCCGGCGTGCGCGCCGCCCTATGGACCGCAGCCGCCATCGCACCCGGCTGGAAACTGACCGGCAACGAGGTGCCGCAGAACATCGCCCCCAGCGACAACCCCGAGGCGCTGCTGCGCCTGGCGCACGACCCGCTGACTCTGCGCGGCGCCACCGTCTCCACCCTGCGCGGCCTGGTGGACCTGATGGACTCCGCCCAGGCCGCCGCACCCCACCTGCCGCCAGACACGCTCATGCTCGCCGGAAGGCGCGACCAGGTCGTGCCGCAAGCCGCCACCGCCGCCGCCTGGGCCAAGACCCCGGCCGCCGTGCGCCAGGCGTTCTACATGAACGGGTTTCACCTGCTGCTGCGCGACCAGGACCGCGCCCTGCCACAGGCGGACGTGCTGGCCTGGCTCTCCACGCCGGATGCCTGGCTGCCCTCCGGGGCGGACATCAACGCCGCTTCCTGGAAGGCGGACCACGCCTGGGCCGGTGACGTGTCGGGGGCGGCGCCGGCGGTTCTGCTGGACTCTACGACCGGGCGGAATGCGTGGCCTTGAGACGTTAGGCAAACAAGGAAGCAGTTCTTTTTTGAAAAAAAGAACCAAAAAACTTTTCTCCCTCGACGCTGGAGCAGGTAGGCCGTTCTGCGGCATTCGGCTGGGGCGGCTTCGGCGGTCAAACAGCGGCTTCCGTCGGCTTTGGTTTGCCTGTATCAGGTGCGCCGGCATGGACCCGTAGCTCAGCTGGATAGAGCGCTGCCCTCCGAAGGCAGAGGCCGAAGGT
>CAXTCL010000098.1:0-13776 GCA_964242035.1 uncultured Acetobacteraceae bacterium
CAAGCAGTCCTTTTTTGGAAAAAAGGACCAAAAAACTTTTGCTCCCTGTCGGCGAGTGTTTCACCACTCCCCCGACCGGGACCAAAAGTTTTTTGCTTCTTCTTTTCAAAAAAGAAGGCCTTCCTTGCTTCGCCTTGATCGGCCAGTCTCCAGCCAAACAAGACCTCAGGGAGCAAACACTTGGCATCCTACACCTGGAACGCCACCAACGGCGGTGACTGGAACACGGCCACCGACTGGACGCCGAACGGCACGCCAGGTGCGGCCGACAATGCCGTCTTCGCCAATAACGGCTACAGCTACACCGTCACCGGTGACGCGACTGCGGCCAGCATCAGCGTGGACGCCGATAACGTCAGCTTCACCGGCGCGCTGACGATCGACGGAAGCACCGGCCTGGTCGGCACCGACAATGCGTATGTCGATATCGCCAGCACGGCGTTTGTGACGGATAGCGGGAATGTCGATTTCGCGTCCGGCACCTTTCTGGAAGTCGACGGCCTGCTGATTTCCGGCGGCGGCGCGGTGGATATGGCACAGGTGGTAGGCGCTGGTGCGGGCTGGTCCGTCAGCACGGCGCTTGCGGTGAACCAGCTTTACGTGACCCAGGGCGCGGTATTCGCAGGCGACGTGATGCTGAATGCTGGCGGGACGGTGAACTTCGACACCAGTTCCAATTTCGGCGGCGGCACGCTTACCTTGGCGGGCAACGGCACTGTCTATGTCGCCGATGCGGTGGGTGCCGCCACCGGCACCTACGCGCTGTCCGAAGCAATCAACGTGGCGGCCGGGCAGATCCTCTCGCTGGCGAGCGATCCTGGTGTCTCGGTCAGCGTCAGCGGCGGCATCGCAGGGGCCGGCTCGGTAGCGGTCACCAGCGGCGACATCACCTTCGCCGCGCCCAACACCTACACCGGCGGCACCAACGTGCTGGACGCCACGCTGACGTTGGTGGGCGCGGGCGGCGCCGGTACCGGCGCCATCTTCCTCGACAACGGGGCGCTCACCCTACAGGCGGACAGCACGGGGGCGGCCGGCAGCGAAACGGTGGTTGGCGCCGGCGGCACCGACACGGTGGACGACACCGTCTCCGCCCTGTCTGGCAGCCTGCTCGTATTCGGGTCGCCCAGCGGCACGCTCACCTTCACCGGCGGCGACAACAATGCGACCGTGGTGGGCGGCGCCGGCGTGCTGCAGGCCACGGGTGGCTTTGGGTCCGACCACATCTACGGCGGCACCAGCGGGCAGGACACGCTGTTCACCGGAGGCGGGCCGACCACGCTTGTCAGTGGCTCTGGCGGCACGCTGACTGCGCTGGGCGGGGCACCGAACACGCTGGTGGCGGCCGGCGGCAACACCACGCTCGCCGGCGCCAGCGCCACCGGCAACACCCTGTTCTACGCGAGCGGCACGGGAACGACGGTGGTGCAAGCCGGCTCGGGAACCAGCACCGTGGTGGCCAGCGGTGCGGTGAACTCGGTCTTCGGCGCCACCGGCACCCAGGACGTGTTCCTGTCGGGCAACGGCATGACCCAGCTGGATTTCGTCAGCGGGTCCGGCGGCGGCACCAACGATATCGTCGGGTTCAGCGCTTCGGATTCGATAATGTTGACCGGCTACGCGGCCGGCGAGGCGCAGGCTGCGGTGGCCTCGGAGACAGTGGGCGGCGGGAATACCGTCCTTACCCTGTCGGACAACACGCATATCGTGCTGTTTGGCTTCACCGGGGTTACGGCTTCTACTTTCACCTAAAGTAAGCAAGGCCTTCTTTTCTGAAGAAAAGAAGCAAAAGACTTTTGGGCCCTGTCGGGGGCTGGCTTGCCAGCACCCGACAGGAAACAGTTAGTGCGGCTGGGCAGCCGGGGCGGGCTGCGGGGCCGCCTGCTGGGCGGCCTGGGCCTTTTTCGCCTGCACATGCGCCTCGTGATGACCGACGGCGCAACCGGCGGCAGCGCCCAGAACGGCATGATGGCCGGCCACGTGGCCCGCCACGCCGCCCACGGCCGCACCGGAGACGCATCCGGCCGCGTAGGCCGACAAAGGCGACGCCAGGAAAACCGCAAAAGCAAGAACACGAACTGACATTACAAAGACCCCCATTCTGGTAGCGACGTAACGTTATCCGAAATCCCCCGTTTCCCCAACCACCCCCACCAGGACCAAAAGTTTGGTTCTTTTTTCAAAAAAGAACGCTTCCTGCCTTCTTCCCTTGACTGCCCCCACCCTAACCCGCATTTGAGGATCAATCAGGACCGCGACGGTCCGATAAGCAGGGCTCCACATGTTCCGCCTGTCCAAACTGACCGACTACGCCGTCGTCGTGCTGGTCCGTCTGTCCCGGGACTGCGGGGTGCAGACCTCGCCTGGCATCTCAGCGGCCGTCGGCCTGCCGGAGCCTACCGTCGCCAAGGTGCTGAAGGCGATGACGCTGAGCGGCCTGGTGGTGTCCCAGCGCGGGGCACGCGGCGGCTACCGGCTGGCGCGTCCGCTTTCGGCCATTCCGGTGTCCGACGTGATCGGTGCGATAGACGGGCCGATCGCGCTGACCGCCTGCGTGGATGGCGGCGGCTGCGAGAGCGGGCATGTGTGCCCGATGCGCGGCCGTTGGGACCCGGTGAACACCGCAATACGGGCCGCCCTCGGAGCCATCAGCCTTGCCGACATGGAAGCAGCCCGCCTGCCGCCGGGGTTCCATCTGCCGACCGTGCCGCCACATGCGGTGACCGACCACGCCCAGCCTGCCGCTTAAGGAATTACCCAGATGCCAGCCATTGCCGAGACCCTGAACACCGTCCAGTCGGTGGCCGACAGCGGCTACAAATGGGGTTTCGAGACGGACATCGAGATGGAGTTCGCGCCCAAGGGCCTGAACACCGACATCGTCCGGCTGATATCCGAGCGCAAGGGCGAGCCGGCCTGGCTGCTGGAGTGGCGTCTGGCCGCGTTTTCGGCCTGGCAAGGCATGGAAGAGCCGGTTTGGGCGCTGCTGGATTACCCGAAGATCGACTACCAGGATTCGTATTATTACGCCGCGCCGAAGAAGAAGGCCGGGCCTGCGTCTTTGGACGAGGTGGATCCCGAGCTGCTGCGCATGTACGAGAAGCTTGGCATTCCGGTGAGCGAGCGCGCGATCCTGGCCGGCGTCGAGGGGGCGGAAGCCCGGCCGCCGATGGCGGTGGATGCGGTGTTCGACAGTGTGTCGGTGGCCACCACGTTCCGCAGCACGCTGGCCAAGTCCGGCGTGATCTTCTGCCCAATCAGCGAGGCGGTGCGCGAGCATCCTGAGCTGGTGCGGAAGTACCTGGGCAGCGTTGTGCCGCCGACCGACAATTACTTTGCCGCGCTGAACTCTGCCGTGTTCACCGATGGTAGCTTCGTGTTCATCCCCAAGGGCGTGACCTGCCCGATGGAGCTTTCCACCTATTTCCGGATCAATGCGAAGAACACCGGGCAATTCGAGCGCACGCTGATCGTTTGCGAGGAAGGTGCCTCCGTCAGCTACCTTGAGGGCTGCACCGCGCCGATGCGCGACGAGAACCAGTTGCATGCCGCCGTCGTGGAGCTGGTGGTGCTGGATGACGCGAAGATAAAGTATTCCACCGTGCAGAACTGGTATCCTGGCGATGCGCAGGGGCGCGGCGGCATCTACAACTTCGTCACCAAGCGTGGCGCGTGCCGCGGCGCGCGCAGCAAGATCAGCTGGACGCAGGTGGAGACCGGATCGGCGATAACCTGGAAGTATCCGTCCTGCGTACTGCAGGGCGAGGGCAGCGTGGGCGAGTTCTACTCGGTGGCGCTGACCAACAACCACCAGCAGGCCGACACCGGCACCAAGATGATCCATATCGGCAAGAACACGACGAGCACGATCGTGTCCAAGGGGATTTCGGCCGGACATTCCAACAACACGTATCGCGGGCTGGTGCGTATCCTGCCGAAGGCAGCCGGCGCGCGGAACCACACGCAGTGCGACAGCCTGCTGATCGGCGATCTGTGCGGCGCGCATACGGTGCCTTACATCGAGTGCCGCAATGCGGGCGCGAAGGTGGAACATGAGGCCACCACCTCGAAGATCTCCGAGGACCAGCTGTTCTACTGCCGTCAGCGCGGACTGTCGCAGGAAGATGCGGTCGGCATGATCGTGAACGGCTTCTGCCGCGAAGTGCTCAAGGAGCTGCCGATGGAGTTCGCGGTGGAAGCGCAGAAGCTGCTGGCTGTCAGCCTGGAAGGGTCGGTGGGCTAGTACGATGCTGGAGATCAAGAACCTTCACGCCAGCATTGGCGAAAAGCCGATCCTGCGCGGCATCACGCTGACCGTGCCGGACGGCCAGGTGCACGCCATCATGGGGCCGAACGGGTCAGGCAAGTCCACGTTGTCCTACGTGCTGTCCGGGCATGACGGCTATACCGTCACCGACGGCACTGCGACGTTCGACGGCGCAGACCTGCTGGCAATGGAGCCGGAGGCGCGCGCGCAGGCAGGGCTGTTCCTGGCGTTCCAGGCTCCTGTCGAGCTGCCTGGCGTAGGCAACGCGAATTTCCTGCGCACCGCGCTGAATGCGGTACGGCGCGCACGTGGCGAGCAGGAACTAGATGCGGCACAGTTCCTGAAGCTGGCACGCGCAGAGGCAAAGCGGCTGCAGATGCCGGACGATATGCTGAAGCGCAACGTGAACGTTGGTTTTTCCGGCGGCGAGAAGAAGCGCAACGAGGTGCTGCAGATGACCATGCTGCAGCCGAAGCTGGCGATACTCGACGAGACCGATAGCGGGCTGGACATAGACGCGCTGAAGATCGTGGGCGACGGCGTGAACGCATTGCGCGCGCCCGGCTTCTCCGCACTGGTGATCACGCATCATCAGCGCCTGCTGGACCACATCGTGCCTGACGCGGTGCACGTGCTGGCACATGGCCGTATCGTACGCAGCGGCGGCGCCGACCTGGCGCGTGCGCTGGAGGCGCAGGGCTACGCGCAGGTGATAGCGGAGGCCGCATGAACGCCGTCACTGCGTCTGCCACGGGTTTTCTTGCGCGCTACGAGGGGCTGACCGGCCGCCTGCCCGGCGATCCGGCGCCGCGCCGTGCTGCGCGTGACATATTGCTGTCCGCCGGACTGCCGCATCTGCGCGAGGAAGGCTGGCGCTACACCAACCTGGCGCCACTTGGCGACGCGCGGTTCCACGAGGCGCTGACGGAGGCTTCCGGTTTCACCGGCGACGATGACCTGCCCGATCTCGGCGGCTTGTCCGAACTGCCGCGGCTGGTGTTCGTGCAGGGCCGTTTCAGTAGTGCGCAATCCGTGCTGCCCGAATTGGCTAGCGTGCGCTCCTTCGCCGCCAATGCAGAATTCGGCCCATTGGCCAATCCCGGACGGGAGCGTCTGGTGGCGCTCAACACGATGCTGGCGGAAGACGGCGCCATCATCGAAGTGGCCGAAGGTGTGGACGCTGGCAGCATCGTTTTGATCAGTGCGGGCCGTGACATTCACGGCACGCCGGTGGCGTTCCACCCGCGCCACAGCATACGCCTGGCCGCCGGAGCCAGGCTTACACTCATCGAGATGGCGGTCGGGCATGGGCAATATCTGCACAACCCTGTCACCGAGATCGTGCTTGGGGAGGGTGCCGCATTGTCCCACGTGCGATTGCAGAACGAAGGACTGGCCGCCTACCATCTGGCGACCGTCTATGCGGACATAGCGTCGCGGGCCACGTATGACGGGTTCACGCTGTGTGCCGGCGCCAGGGTAGCGCGGACCGAGGTAATAGTGCGTCTGCACGGCACCGGCGGCCACGCGGCTATAAACGCGGCGCAGCTTCTCCGCGGCGTCCAGCACAGCGACTTTACCACGGTGGTGCGCCATGAGGCGCCGAATTGCGCGTCTCGCCAGACGGTCAAGCACGTGCTGGCCGGCCACGCGCGCGGCGTGTTCCAGGGCAAGATAGAAGTGGACCGCCTGGCGCAGAAGACCGACGGCTACCAGATGAACCAGGCGCTGCTGCTATCGCCGGACGCGGAGATAGATTGCAAGCCGCAGCTTGAGATTTTCGCCGATGACGTGAAATGCAGCCACGGTGCGACCGTGGGCGAGCTGGACAGCGACCAGATGTTCTATCTGGTCAGCCGCGGCATTCCGCAGGCCGAGGCGCGCGCCATGCTGGTGCAGGCGTTTCTGGGCGAGGCGCTGGACATGGTGGCCAACGAGCCGGCACGCGCAATGCTGGATGATGTGATTTCCTCCTGGTGGGTGCACGAAGGATGAATGCGAACCCGAAGCTTGCCGACCTGGCACCCGCCTTTGACGTGGCGCGGGTGCGCGCGGATTTCCCCATCCTGTCGCAGCGCGTGCACGGGAAACCGTTCGTGTTCCTCGACAGTGCCGCCTCCGCGCAGAAGCCGCGCGCGGTGATCGATGCGATGAGCCACGCGATGGAGTCGCAGTACGCCAACGTGCATCGCGGGCTGCACTGGATGAGCGAGCGCACGTCGGACGCCTATGAGAACGTGCGCGACCAGGTGGCGGCGTTACTGCATGCGGAGTCGCGCGAAGAGGTGGTGTTCACGCGCAACAGCACCGAGGCGATAAACCTGGTGGCGCACAGCTACGGGCGCGGAATACTGAAGGCCGGCCAAGCGGTGCTGATCACCGAGATGGAGCACCACGCGAACATCGTGCCGTGGCAGATGCTGCGGGATTCGCACGGCATCGAATTGCGCGTAGCCGGGATCACGGATTCTGGCGAGCTGGATCTGGCATCGTTCGCGCATCTGCTGGAAGACGGGCGGGTGGGCTTGGCCGCAGTGACGCACATGTCCAACGTGCTTGGCACGTATAATCCGATTGCGCGTGTGGCCGCACTTGCGCATGCGGCCGGTGCGCAGTTGCTGGTGGATGGCAGCCAGGCGGTGGTGCACCGTGCGGTGGACGTGCAGGCGCTAGGTGCAGATTTCTACGTGTTCACTGGACACAAGCTGTACGGGCCGACCGGCGTGGGCGTGCTGTGGGCGCGGCGCGCTCTGCTGGATGCGATGCCCCCGTTCATGGGTGGCGGTGACATGATCGCGTCCGTCAGTTTCGAGCGGTCGACCTGGGCGCCGGCGCCGCAGAAGTTCGAGGCGGGGACGCCGGCGATCATCGAGGTGATCGGGCTGGGTGCCGCGATCGACTACGTGAACGCGATCGGTTTTGATGCGATTGCTGCGCATGAGGCGGCGCTGACGGACCATGCGCTTTCGCGTTTGGCTGGCGTGGACGGTCTGCAGGTCGTGGGCCAGGCGCAGGACCGTGGCGGGGTGATCAGCTTCACGCTGGAAGGCGCGCATGCGCATGACGTGGCCACCCTGCTGGATCGCAACGGAATCGCGGTGCGCGCCGGCCGGCATTGCGCGGACCCGCTGATGGCGCGCATGGGGCTGACGAGCACGGCGCGCGCGAGTTTCGGCATCTACACGACGCTGGCCGAGATCGACGTGCTGGCGGACACGCTGGTGCGTGTGCGAAGCTTCTTCCAATGAGCCAGGCACGCTCTTTCGACGATGTGCGTGACCTGTACCAGACCATCATCCTGGACCGGGGGCGTAACCCGCACCACATGCATCGCATGGAACCGTTCGACGCGTGCGCCGCGGGCGAGAACCCGTTGTGCGGCGACCAGGTTGAGGTCCGCGTGCGTTTCGGAGCTGGCAGTATCGTGTCTGAGGCGGCGTTCGAGGCGCGCGGTTGTGCCATTTCGATGGCTTCAGCCGACCTGATGGCCGAAGTGGTGCGCGGACGCGATGCGGATGCCATACGCAGCCTGGCCGCCGATTTCGGGGCACTGGCACGCAACGGCGCAAGCGCGTCAGTCGATCCCGCCATGGCAACGTTGCAGCCGCTGTCTGGCGTTTCTGAATATCGAAGCCGGGTGAAATGCGCGACGTTGCCGTGGTCGGCCCTGATTGCGGCGCTGGATGGCGCCAAGGAGACGTCCCATGACTGACCCGGAACACACTGCCGCCGTTATCGGCACCTGGACGCCCGAGGGCGAGACGATCGCCCTGCCTGGCGAGACTGCGCTGCTGGATGCGATCGCCACGATCTACGATCCGGAAATCCCGGTGAACATCTACGAGCTTGGTCTGATCTACGCTGTGGAGATCAGCGACGCGGGTGCTGTGAAGGTGGAGATGACGCTGACCGCCCCTGGCTGCCCTAGCGCGCAGGAACTGCCTGTGCAGGTGCGCGAGGCTGTGCTGGCGGTGCCTGGCGTGACGTCTGCCGAGGTGGAGACCGTTTGGGATCCGCCGTGGGACCCGAGTCGCATGTCCGAAGAAGCGCGCCTTGCGCTCAACATGTTCTGAATGGGGAGAAGCAGCATGGACCAGGACCTTTCTTCACCTGCCCCTCGCACGCGGCGCGCCTTGCCGCCGCTGCTTACCATGTCGGACACGGCTGCCGAGCGTCTGCGGGCGATGTATGCGCATGGGGATGGGCGGCTGTTACGTGTCAGCGTCAACACGAAGGGCTGCTCCGGCTTGGCCTATGACATGAGCTGGGTTGCCGAACCGGGCCCGGGGGATGAAATTGTGCGGGACCACGAGTTGACGCTGCTGGTGGATCGCAAGGCTAGCCTGTTCCTGATTGGGACGGTGATGGATTACGAGCAGAAATCGTTGAGCGCGGGGTTCACGTTTACCAACCCGAATGAGAAGGGGCGGTGTGGGTGTGGGGAGAGCTTCCACGTTTAGGTGAGGACGCAAGGCCTTCTTTTTGAAAAGAAGAAGCAAAAAACTTTTACTCCTCGCATTTGCACCAGCCGGGCTTCGCCTGCGAGCAGAAGCTTTGTAGCGTCGGAGTAGTAAAAGTTTTTTGCTTCTTTTTTTCAAAAAAGAAGGCCTTGCCCTACCTAAAGTCTCGCGTGCTCACCTTGATCCCACGCACATCCGGCGCCCCGCCATGTTTTGCCTCGTCCCCTCGTCCCGTGCGCACGACGAACGCATCCTCCCTGTCGCCCACGCTGCGTAACGTCTCGGAGTAATCCTCCAGACGCTCCACGATCACGTGGATCACGCTGCCTTCGCGCTGCAGCTTGCCATGGCAGGCGATCATACCCGCAGATAGGATGAGCCGGCGTTGACGCTCGAAGATTGCAGGCCACACGATCAGGTTTGCGTGTCCCGTCTCATCCTCGATGGTGATGAACATCACGCCTTTGGCGCTACCTGGCTTTTGCCGCACCAATACGATGCCGGCGATGCTGATCCGGCTACCATCGCGCGTGTGCGATAGATCTGCCGCGGAAATCATGCCGGAATTCGCAAGCTCCGCGCGTAGGAAACTGACCGGATGGCGCCGCAGCGTGAGCCCGATACTGCGGTAATCCTCGACAACTTCGCGGCCTGACTGCATCGGGGCCAGCGCGGTCGCGGCCTCTACGAAATCCTCCTGGCCGACGAACAACGGCAGGTCGGATACAGCCAGCGCGCGCACTTCCCACGATGCCTGACGGCGGCTGAGGCCAAGGCAGGCAAATGCGTCGGCTTCGGCCAGCCGTTCCAACGCACCAGGCAATAGTCGCGTGCGCCGGTGGAGGTTTGCGATGCTGTCATAGGCACAGTGCCGGCTGGTGATCAGACGATCGGCGTCCTTCTCCGACAGGCCTTTGGCCATGCGCAGGCCAAGCCTTACCGCGTGGGTGCGCCCGCCTGGTTCCAGCGTGCAATCCCACCGGCTTTCGTTGATGCTGACGGGCCGGATTTCCACCCCGTGCTGGCGCGCATCGCGCACGATCTGCGCCGGCGCGTAGAACCCCATCGGCTGGGCGTTGAGCAAGGCGCAGGCGAACACGTCCGGATGGTGGCATTTGACCCAGGAGCTGGCATACGCGATCAGCGCGAAACTTGCAGCATGGCTCTCGGGGAAACCGTAGCTGCCGAAGCCCTCGATCTGCTTGAAGATGCGTTCGGCGAACTCGCGGGAGTAGTTGCGGGCGACCATGCCTTCTATCAGCTCGGTGTGGAACTTGTTGACCCCGCCTGTAACCTTGAAGGTTGCCATCGCGCGGCGCAGCTGGTCGGCTTGGGTGGCGGTGAAGCCGGCGCACACCATGGCCACCTGCATCGCCTGTTCCTGGAACAGCGGCACGCCAAGCGTCTTTCCCAACACGGCGCGCAGTTCTTCGGTGGGCAGGTAGGCTTCTTCCAGACCATCGCGCCGACGCAGGTAGGGGTGCACCATGTCGCCCTGTATCGGTCCGGGGCGGACGATGGCAACCTGTATCGTCAGGTCGTACAGCTCTTTCGGTTTCATGCGCGGCAGCATGGACATCTGCGCGCGACTCTCGATCTGGAACACGCCTATCGTGTCAGCGCGCTGGATCATACTGTAGGTTTCAGGATCTTCCGTCGGTATATCCGCAATCGTGTTATAGCTTCCGCCCTTGTACTCGTTCAGCAAGTCGAAAGCCCGGCGCATGCAGCCGAGCATCCCCAGGCCCAGCACGTCCACCTTCATGAATTGCAGGTAGTCGATATCGTCCTTGTCCCATTCTATCACCTGGCGGTCGTCCATCGCGGCCGGTTCTATCGGCACCAACGTGTCCAGGCGGTCCTGCGTCAGCACGAAACCGCCGGGGTGTTGTGACAAATGCCGGGGAAAATTTATCAGCTCACGGGCGATCTCCAGCGTCATGCGCAGGCGCCGGTCGGACACGTTCAGGTGCAGCGCCTGGGCGTGCTCCTCGTCCACGCCATCGCTGCTCCAGCCCCAGACCTGGCCGGCGAGTGCGGCGGTCACGTCTTCGGTCAGGCCGAGAACCTTGCCTACTTCGCGCACTGCACCGCGTGAGCGGTAGCGCGCGACGGTGGCACACAGGGCCGCGCGGTCCCGCCCGTAGGTGTCATACACCCATTGTATCACCTCCTCGCGGCGTTCATGTTCGAAATCCACGTCGATGTCGGGCGGCTCCTTCCTCACGCCACTGAGGAAGCGTTCGAACAGCAGGTTTGCCTGCACCGGGTCGATGGCGGTGATCCCTAGAACGTAGCAGACCGCCGAATTGGCCGCACTGCCGCGGCCCTGGCATAATATGCCGCGCGATTTGGCAAAGTTGACGATGTTGTAGACCGTGAGGAAATACGGCGCGTAACGCATCTCGGCAACCAAGGCGAGCTCGCGCCTGATCTGCATTGCGATCTTTTCTGGCACAGAACCAAAGCGCTCCGTAGCACCCTGCCATGTCAAACGCTTCAGACGCTCCTGCGCGCCCTCGCCCGCCGCGATCTCGTGCGGATATTGGTAGCACAGCTCGCGCAAATTGAATCGGCACTGCTCGGCAATTTGCGACGAGCGGGCTACAGCCTCAGGATAAGCGGCGAACAGCCTTGCCATCTCCTCCGGCGCTTTCAGGTGGCGTTCGGCGAAGCGGCTGCGGCGAAAACCCGAATCGTCGATCGTGCAGCCCTCGCGTATGCACGTCACCACATCCTGCAACACCCGCCGGCGCGGATCATGGTACAACACGTCGTTTGTCACCACGATCGGCACGCGCATGATCTGCGCCATTTGCGCCAGTCTATGCAGGCGAAGCGAATCGCCTGGGCGCCGTTGCAAATTCAGCGAAAGATAGGCGCGGTCCTTGAACGCAGCAGCCAGGCGGGACAGGTTTGCGCGCAGATCGTCATCCGCCTCATCTGAAAGCAGGATCGCGATCAGTCCTTCGCCGTGCGCGGCAAGATCGCTCCACTCCAGCCGGCACGCCCCCTTGCCGGCGCGTCCCTTGCCTATGCTCAGCAGCCGGCACAGGCGCGCATAGGCGGCACGGTCCGTGGGATACACCAGCACGGATGTGCCGCACACCAGCTCCACCCGGCAGCCGATGATCAGCCTTATGCCGGCTTCGTCCGCGCGCTGGTGCGCGCGCGCTATGCCGGCCAGCGAATTGCGGTCGGTGATGGCGATCGCGCTGTATTCGAACAGCTTTGCTTGCGCGAGCAGCTCTTCCACGTGGGAGGCGCCGCGCAAGAAGGAGTAGTTCGAGGTTACTTGGAGTTCTGTGTACATATAGAAAAAGCAAGTAGTTCTTTTTTGAAAAAAAGAACCAAAAAACTTTTACTACGGCTGTCGCGGACTTACAGAACAGGCTCGCGACAGCGGAGCAAAAGTTTTTTGCTTTTTTTCAAAAAAGAAGGCCTTCCTTCCTTACCCAAACATGCCGTGCAAAAACCAACTCAAATCCCCAGTCACCCCCGCCTCTCCATCCCCCCGACGGAACAACCAGAACCGCTGCCCCGCTTCATCCTCGACAGCGAAATAATCCCGCACCGCCCAGATCTCCGCCTCGTGGCGCCACCATTCACCAAACACCCGCTCCGGCCCATCAGCACGCTTCACGCGGTGCGCTCGCTTGCGCCAGGTGAACACCGCCGGCGCGTGGTCCGGCAGCAGGGCCATTGCCTCGATACGCCGTGGCGGGGAGAACAGCCGGGGCGGACGCGGCAGGCGGTCCGGCCAGTCTGCACCCTCGGCGCGAGACAGGGGGGCGACCGCGCGGACGCTGCGCTCCGGGACGTCGCTCTCCACGGGGGCGGTGCGGAACACCGCGTGCTCGCCCAGGCGGTTCAGCAGCGCGTCCACCAGGCCGGACAGGTCGGGGCCGGTGGCCTCGGCGCAGAGTTCGCTGAGCGTCTGGCGGGCGTCCAGGCGGGCAGTCAGGGAGGCGGTCAGCATCATCGCCTCTATCCCGAAGCCGGTGTCTATCGTCTCCAGGCGCGGCTGCAGCAGGCGGACCAGGTGCGCCGCGTCCCGTGTGGCGGCCGCGGTGCCTATGCGTATCGCCTGGGCGGCGCCGTCCACGCGGTGGAACACCAGGTCCAGGCGAGAGGCGCCCAGGCCCCGTTTGGCCAGCTTGGCGCACAGGCTTTCGGCCAGCAGAGCGGTGGCGCGCGCCAGGTCGTCCGGCGTGGTGATGGGTTCGGGGAAGCCCTGGCGGGCGCGTGGCAGGCCGGGGTCGGGCGCAGGCTCTATCGGCTCGGGCACGACGCCGGTGGCCTGGTCCAGGCGTTTCAGTACGGTGGCGCCGAAGCGTTTGGCCAGGGGGGCGCGGGGGGCGGCCAGGAGCTGGCTCACCGTGTCGAAGCCCAGGGTGCGCAGAGCCTGCACGGTGCCGGTCTCCAGGCGCAAAGCGGCCACCGGCAGCTTTGCCAGCGCCGCGCGCACGCCGCCTGGCGGAGCCACGCATAGCGGATCGCGGCCGTAGCGGGCCAAAGCATGGGCGGCGCCTGGCGTGTCGGCCACCGCGGCACGTGCGGCCACGCCCGCCTCGGCCAGCCGCGACGTGAGTGCCGCCAGCAGGCCGGCCTCGTCGCCGGCCCACAAATGCGTGCAGCCGGTCACGTCCATCCACACCCCGTCTGGCGGGCAGGCGGCGGAGAGCGGGCTGAACTGGCGCAGGCACCAGGCGGACAGCCTGGCCAGCGCGGCGCGGTCCTCGGCAGGGGCTGCCTCCTCGATACGCAGGTCGGGCACCAGCGCCTGGGCGTGCGCCACCGCCATGCCGGCGCGCAGGCCGCACGCGGCGGCGCGCGCATCCACCGCGGCCACCACGCGGCGGCCGCCTTCGCGCGCGGCGGTCAGCATCGGGCGCGCATCCTGCAGCGTGGCATCATGCGGCGTGCCGTCCTGCTTGTGCAGCCGGTCGGTGGGCCAGCTCGGCAGATAGAGAGAGACGACCCTGCGCATCACACGCCTCCATGTTCCAGGTTCTGGCTTCGGCGCCGCGGCAACGCGTGAGATCCACC
>CAXTCL010000099.1:0-13651 GCA_964242035.1 uncultured Acetobacteraceae bacterium
CCCTATGCCGATCTTCACGCAATCCGCGCCGGCGTCTATCAGCGCGACCGCACCTTCCGGCGTGGCCACGTTGCCTGCCACCACCTGCACCGCGTTGGAGAGGAGTTTCACGCGCGTCACCTGCGACAGCACGCCCTGGCTGTGGCCGTGTGCGGTATCGACCACGATCACGTCTACGCCGGCTGCAATCAGGGCTTCGGCGCGCGCGCAGCCGTCGTCACCCACGCCGGTAGCGGCGGCCACGCGCAGGCGCCCGAGTTCGTCCTTGTTTGCCAGCGGATGGGCGAGCGCCTTGTCCATGTCCTTCACAGTGACCAGGCCCACGCAGCGGAACGCCTCGTCCACCACCAGCAGCTTTTCTATGCGGTGATGGTGCAGCAGGCGCCTGGCCTCATCGGGGCCGGGATTGCCGGTCACTGTCACGAGCTTGTCATGTGTCATCAGCTCGCGCACAGGGATCGCCGGATCGGTGGCAAAGCGCACGTCGCGGTTTGTCAGGATGCCGACCAGGCGGCCGTCGCCCTCCACCACGGGGATGCCGCTGATACGCCATTGCGCCATCAGCGCGCGGGCTTCGGCCAGCGTCTGCTCCGGCCGGATCGTCACCGGGTTGACCACCATGCCGGATTCGAACTTCTTCACCGAGCGCACCTGCGCCACCTGCTCGTCCACGGTCAGGTTCTTGTGTATCACGCCTATGCCGCCCTGCTGCGCCATGGCGATGGCCATCGGGCCTTCGCTTACCGTGTCCATGGCAGCCGCCAGCAGGGGGATGTTCAGCGAGATCGTCCTGGTCAGCCTGGTCCGTGTGTCCGTCAGGCTGGGCAGCACCTGGGAGTAGGCGGGCACCACCAGCACGTCGTCGAACGCCAGCGCCTCTGCTATGCGCATCGTCTCGGGGAGGATGTGGTCGGGGGCCATGGGCGCCGTGCTTTCGCTGCCTTGGCGCGGCTACATAGGCCGGTGGGGGCGTCTCGGCAACTGCGGAGGCGATTTGTGACAGGCCAGGAAGAAAGCAGCTCTTTTTTGCAAAAAAGAACCAAAAAACTTTTGTCTCCGTTGGGTGCGTGTTGTTGACACATGCGCTTCAACGGTCCGCGACAGCGCAGACAAAAGCTTTTTGCTTCTTTTTCTCGAAAAAGAAGGCCTTACTTCCTCTTCTTATTC
Source organism: uncultured Acetobacteraceae bacterium (assembly GCA_964242035.1). Lineage (GTDB taxonomy): Bacteria > Pseudomonadota > Alphaproteobacteria > Acetobacterales > Acetobacteraceae > BOG-908. The sequence goes on from CAXTCL010000099.1 coordinate 1,168, forward strand.
TCAGGAAGCCATGAAGCTCCACCCTCTTCTCGCGCTGCTTTGCCTCACCGCCTGCCAGCACGGTCCGCAGTCGCGCGTCGCCTCGGCCCCGCCCATCTGCATACGCAGCTACGATATCTTCCGCACCGACATCCCGGACGACAGCACGATCCTCTTCATCATGCGCGACCGCACCGTCTATAAGAACACCTTGCCGTTCGTCTGCGGCGGCCTGCGCCTGGACACGCGCGGCTTCACCTACGAGCCGACCGATCCCGCGACGGACGAGATCTGTTCGAACCTGGTCACCATACGCACCAACACCACGGGCAACATCTGCCAGCTCGGCGCCTTTACGCAGCTTCCCGGCAAAGGGCGGTTGTGACCGGGGCGTCTCCGGGCGGCGGGGCTGCCCCGATACACGTCGGCATAGGCGGCTGGACCTACGCGCCGTGGCGCGGGCGGTTCTTCCCTGACGGGCTGCCGCACGCCCAGGAACTGGCTTATGCCAGCGCCCGCCTGACCGCCATCGAGATCAACGGCACCTTCTATCGCCACCAGACGCCGGCGAGCTTCGCCGCGTGGCGGGACGCCACGCCGGACGGCTTCGTCTTTGCCGTCAAGGCGCACCGGGCCACCACGCAAGGCCGCGACCTGGCCGATGCGGGCGCCGCCATCGAGCGTTTCCTGCGCTCCGGGGTGACCGAGCTTGGTCCCAAGCTCGGCCCGATCTTGTGGCAGTTTGCACCCACCAAACGCTTCGACCCTGACGCAATGGAGCTGTTCCTTGCCATGCTGCCGACGCGCCTGGACGGGACCGCCTTGCGTCACGTCATAGAGGCACGCCACGCCAGCTTCCTCGATCCGGCCTGGCCCGCGCTGGCCGTGCGCTACGGCGCCGCGGTCGCCATCATAGACAGCGACAAGCAGGCGTTGCGCGGCGACGTGACGGCCCCCTTCATCTACGCGCGCCTGCAACGCAACCTGGCGGATGCGGCGGAAGGCTATCCCACGCCCGGCCTGGACGGTTGGGCGGGGCGGCTCCGGCGCTGGTCCACCGGCCAGGCGGTCGAGGATCTGGAATGTGTTTCGCCGCGCGACGCGCCCGCGGAGAAGCGCGAATGCTTCGCCTTCTTCATCAGTGGCGACAAGGAGCGCGCCCCGGATGCGGCCCAGGCGATGCTGCGCCGCCTGGCAAGCGCGAAGGCCTGATCAGCGCGGCGCCAGAAGATCGTCCAGCAGCGCAGGCGTGTTCGCTATCCGCTCGAGCCGCGGATAGCGCAGCGGGCCGCGATAGCCGATCACCGTCTCGCGTGCGTCGCCATCCATCATGTAGCCTACGCGCACCTGGGCGATGGACGCGGCCCTGACCGCAGCTTTCAGAGTATCCAGGGTGAAGCCATGCCCACCTACCGAAGTGATGCGCGCGCCCACGCTCAGGCCGGCGCGGAATGCCGGCCCATCCCAGGCAACGCTGCGCAGCACGCCGGTATCATTCACGCTCAGCCCGATCGAATAGGACAGGTCGGCGCCGCCGTTATCCTGCTCGGTGGAGATGAAATACGCGGTAGGCGTGTCGGTGAACACCAGGCGGTAGCCACCACGCTGTAACCCGTCCAGCAAGCCGTCCGAGTCGTGCGTGTCCAGCCTGTGGCGCAGGAATGCCGCCCAGTCATACGGTGCGATCTCTTGCAGGCCGGCAATAACGTCTTCAAAAGTATAGGTGCTGACGGCGTGATCCGGGCCGCGGAAGAACGCCCGGGCGAAATCGTCCAGGCTGCGGCGCCCGCCGGTCTGCTGGCGCAGCCTTGTGTCCACGTCTAGCCACAGCAGCACGCCCTCGCCGTAATAGTCCTCGCGGCGCTGCCAGTCCCGCCACGGCACCGAATGGCCCGGCATGAACAGAGGATCGTTCGTGCTGTCCTGCAAGGACTTCCACGCGCGACCCGTACGCGCCTGTGCCACGGCGGCATCGACGGCGAGCGCATCGAGCGTCTGCTGGCGGGTGCGCAGGCCGGAGCGCGCGGCAAGCACGCGGCCCCAGAACTCCGTCTGACCTTCATAGACCCAGAGCAGGCTGTCGCGCACGGGCGTGTTGAAATCGGGCGCCCAAAGATCCGCCGGCTGCCGATATCGCCCGTTCCACGCATGCACGTATTCGTGGGCGAGCAGGTCCTGATCCACCAGGTAGGCATCGTCATGGGTAAGAAAATCTTCCGCCAGAACGATCTCGCTCGATTGCAGGTGCTCCGAACCACCCGGCCCGGGCAACGCGTCGCTAAGCGCTACGAGGAAATTATAGCTGGCAAACGGCGGCGATGGAAAAGGCCCGCGGGCCTGCTGCAGCATCGCGCAGAGTGTCGCGAGCCGCTTCGGCGCGATCGCAAGCTCCTCCGCCTTGCCGGCCATCACGTCGAGGAAGACCGGAGGCTTGCTGCCACCATCCAGCGCAAACCGCCTGAAATACCGTCGGGCATAGACGGGTGAATCAACAAGCGTATCGAGCGGCACCGCCTTGAAGGAGAGACTGGCACCCGTCCCGGCCACAGCCAGCGACGTGCCGGCCTGAAAGCCGGCAGGCGGCGTCAGCGTCGCCTGCACGGCGATGTCGCGCGCGAACCATCCGGCGGGGTACAGCAGCAGGTTCTGCCACTGCACATCCAGCATGTCCGGCGTCATCAGCATGGCACCTTGTCGGGGGCTCGGTGCGGCCAGGAACTGGAAATCGAGGTCGATCGCGACTGTCCCGGCAGGAACGTCAACGTGGAACGCAAACGGATCGGCCGTGTCGCGCTGCCACTCCAGACGCACCGAGCCTGCGTGCATGACGAGCCCGGCCAGAGACGCCACAGAACCCGTGGCCGCGTGGCTGTCCAGCTCCCATTGCGGGAACAACAGCGTTGCCGGACCGGCTGCCTGCACCGGAATGCGCTCGTGCACGCGGAACACTTTGTGGACCGTGTCGGTGGCGTCCACTTCCAGGCTGATCTTGCCGTCGAACGGCTTGTCCTGCGGCGGCCTATAGGGTTGCTGTGCGGCGGCGGAGTGTGTCACCAGCAGGAAGAAAAGAAAACGAGGCCTTCTTTTTTGAAAGAAAGAAGCAAAAAACTTTTGCTCCCCCGCCGCCGCAAAGCGCGCGCCTGCCGGCAGCACCCGTCTGCCGCAGATGCGCGGAGTCAAAAGTTTTTTGGTCCGTTTTTCAAAAGAGGACTGCTTGCTTCCTTACGGCACTTTCAGGATAGCCGCACGCAGCGCCGCGAACACCTCGTCGATCTGCCCGCGGCTGATGATCAGCGGCGGCGAGATCGCCAATATGTCTCCTGTCGCCCGCACCAGCACGCCGGCCTCGTAGCAGGCCACAAACACCTCATAGCCCCGCGCGCCTGGTGCCCCTGGCCGCGGCGCCAGTTCGACGCCGGCCACCATGCCCAGGTTGCGTATGTCTATAACGTGGTCCAGGTCCTCCAGGCTGTGCGCCGCCTCCTCGAAATACGGCGACAGCTCGGCCGCGCGTTCGAACAGGCCCTCGTCGCGGTAGGTGTCCAGCGTGGCGATCGAGGCGGCGCAGGCCAGCACGTGCGACGAGTAGGTGTAGCCGTGGAAGAACTCGATGCCGGCCGGTGCGGCCATGAAGGCCTCGTGCACCGCGGTGCTCGTGACCACGGCGCCCATTGGCACGGTGGCGTTGGTGATGCCCTTGGCCAGGCAGACCAGGTCGGGGATCACGCCGAAGCGGTCTATGGCGAAGGGCGAGCCGAGACGGCCGAAGCCGCTGATCACCTCGTCGAAGATCAGCAGGATGCCGTGCCGCGTGCAGATTTCGCGCAGCCGCTCCAGGTAGCCCACAGGCGGGACGAGCACGCCCGTCGAGCCGGCCAGGGGCTCGACGATGACGGCGGCGATCGTGGAGGGATCATGCAGGGCCACGATGCGCTCGAGCTGGTCGGCGAGTTCCGCGCCGTGCAGCGGCTGGCCGCGGCTGTAGGCGTTGCGCGCCAAATCATGCGTGTGCGGCATGTGGTCCACGCCGCCGAGCATGGTGCCGAAATGGCGGCGGTTCGGCCCTATGCCGCCCACTGAGATGCCGCCGAAGCCCACGCCGTGATAGCCGCGCTCGCGGCCGATCAGCCGCGTGCGCGCGCCCTCGCCGCGCATGCGGTGGTAAGCGAGCGCGATCTTCAGCGCGGTGTCCACCGCCTCGGAGCCGGAATTGACGTAGAACACGTGGTCCAGCCCGTCAGGCAGCATGGCCGACAGGCGCTGCGCCGCCTCGAAGGCCAGCGGGTGGCCCATCTGGAACGCCGGCGAGAAATCCATCTGTGCCGCCTGGCGCTGGATCGCCTCTACTATGCGCGGCCGGCAGTGCCCGGCGTTCACGCACCAGAGGCCGGCGGCCCCGTCCAGCACCTGGCGGCCGTCATGGGAGGTGTAGTGCATGTCTTTCGCGCCCACGAGCAGGCGCGGCGCCGCCTTGAACTGCCGGTTCGCCGTGAACGGCATCCAGAAGGCATCCAGGCTGTTGGTGGCGACCTGTGCGTCCATCGGCTTCGTCTCCTGGGCACTTCTGGCCCGCTGAGCGATATTCACCCCGCGCGGTGAAATCGTCCAGCGTGCGGCAGCCTTGCGCAAACGGGAGTAGCAAGCCGACGTTACGGGCGGACGATCCAACAGACCAGGACAGGAGACCGCGATGTCGGACAACCCGCTCGACGACAGCGACGAAAGCCGCCAGCAGCGCATACGCGAGCGCGCCTACCATCTTTGGCAGGCCGATGGCGGCCCGCACGGGCGCCATGACGAATACTGGGAACGCGCCCAGGAACTGATCGGCATGGAGGAGAGTCCCATGGCCGGCCAGTTGCCGAACCCGGCCAGCCTGCCCGGCGCGGATCCGGACCGTATTCAGATCATCGAGGAAGCGTCGATCCAGGATAATTTGGGGGAGTTTCCGGACCGGTTAGCCGATCAGGGGGAGCGTAAGCTGACGCCGGCAAAGGCGAACAGGAAGCTGTAGGGGCGGCCCGACTTTCGCGAAAAACTCTGCCTGCCTATGCGTCAGCTGCCGTGGTGATTTTAAAACCCCGCAGCTGACGCAGATGCGAGGGAAGTAAAAGTTTTTTGGTCCTTTTTTTCAAAAAAGGACTGCTTTCCTTACTTGGGCACCACAGTCGCAGGCGGCTTGACTACAGGCGTGGGCAAAACCGCCTGCGACTTCGGCTGGACCTGCATGCGAGGATCCACCTGGGGCGGCGGCTTGATCACCGCATCCTTGGTGGCCGGTGCCGGCTGGGCCATTGCGGTGGCTGCTGGAAGCGAGCTGAGCAGCACTGCCAGCCAGAGACGAAGGTTGAACGCACGGCTCCGAAGCGGGTGAAACGCCATCTTATGCCACTCCTTCATGGTCATACGTCGCGCGCAAGACGGAGACCGGTGAACTGCCATTGCTTCGAGGGGTGGAAGAAGTTCCGGTAGCTTTGGCGCGTGTGGCCAGGCGGCGTGGCCATCGAGCCGCCGCGCAGGACCATGCTGTTGATCATGAACTTGCCGTTGTACTCGCCTACGGCACCAGGTGGCGCGCGGAAGCCGGGATAGGGCAGGTAGGCGCTGTTGGTCCACTGCCAGACATGGCCTGTCAGCTCGGCCAGCGCGTCGGCTCCGGACAGGGCATGGCCGGTTTCCAGCTCCGCTTCGGTAGGCAGGCGCGAGCCATCCCAGCGCGCGAAGGCGTCTGCCTCATACCAGCTTACGTGACGTACCGGCGCGTCCGGATCGAGGTCCTGCAAGCCCCCTGGGGTCATCTGCTGCCAGGGCGCGTCGTCGGCCTGGCGGCGCCAGTACATCGGCGCGCTCCAACCTTCCCGGCGCACATCGTCCCAGCCGTCGGCCATCCACAGCGTGGGCTGGCGGTAGCCGCCATCGTCCATGAAGGCCTGGAATTCCCGGTTGCGGACCAGGCGGGTCGCGAGCTGGCAGGGCGCGAGCAGCACACGATGGCGCGGCATCTCGTTGTCGAAGCAGAAGCCGTCGGCGGCCCGGTGGCCGATCGCGCCGATGCCGCCGGCGAGGCTGACGAAGCGTGTGGGGCCTGACGCCGGATGCGGCTCCTGCCAGCCCGGAATGACCGGTGGCAGCAGCGGGCTTTGCGAAAAGGCATGCAGCATATCCGTCAGCAGCAGCTCCTGGTGCTGCTGCTCGTGCTGCAGGCCCAGCTCAACCAGCTTGGCCGCCTCGGGTGGTGCTGCGCCGATCCAGCCGAGGATGGCCGCGTCGACCGCCTGCCGGTAGGCGCCCACCTCGTCGGCTGAGGGGCGGGTCAGCAGCCCTCTGGCTGGACGCGGATGGCGGGCGCCGACCGTCTCGTAATACGAGTTGAACAGGAAGCCGAACCGCGGGTCGTGGGGTTGGTAGCCCGGCACGTTTGGCAGGGCCACGAACGTCTCGAAAAACCAGGTCGTGTGGGCGCGGTGCCACTTGGCCGGGCTCGCGTCCGGCATGGATTGCACGCACTGGTCCTCGGGGGAGAGGCGGGCGGCCAACATCTCGGTGTGCGCGCGGACAGCGCGGTAGGCATCGGCCAGGCCCACCGGGTCCAGCGCCGGGCTGGGCGATGCGTGAGAACTTGCGATCATGGTGCCTCCGGCGCGTGAACGGCCATGTCTCGGCGGCGGTTCCCGGCAGTGAGCGACCCTGCAGGCGGGTCGCAGGTAGCATACGGCGCGTACCAGACAACCTGCCGGGCAAGCTCGCCACGACTCGTTAGCGCATCTTGGAATATTCGGTTGCAACGTTGTGCAATCCTATTGCACTCGCAACGTTTAACTGCAATTAAGGGTTACGTGTCCAAAACGTCCTCCGCATACCGCGAGAGGCTCAGCATGTCGGCACGCAACTTTGTGTGGCTCTCCATTGGGGGTGGTGCGTGGGGCATCGGTGCCAACTGGGCGGATGTTACAGACGGCATCAGCCCGTCTTCGCTCGCGCCCGGCGCGCAGGATAGCCTTACTGTGTCAGGTCCAACCGGCGCCGCCGTGCAGACGATCACCGGGCCTGGCCTGGCGGCCGCGGCGCTGTTCACCGGCAATTCGCTGCTGTCGGGGAGCTTCTCGATCGCCGCGCTGACCCTTGGCCAGGCCGCTTCAGGCGGCCTGCTGGAACTGGCCGGCAGCACGGCCCTGCAATGCGGGTCGGCCAACATTGTCTCCGGCAGCCTGCTGGCTGGCGCCGGCTCCAGCCTTTCGGTCAGCGGCACGCTTGGCCTGGGCGGCGGCGGCCAGGCGGCGTTCAATGTGACGGGCGGTGGCGCGGCGTCGGTGGCGTCGCTGTTCCTGGGCGCCGCGTCGGACAGCATCTACGTCGATACCGCGTCCGTGCTGGAGGTGGGCGGCACCGGGCAGGGGCGGGCAGGGCAGCTCACGGTCGATGCCGGCGGAACGCTGTCCGGCCAGGGCAACGCGAACGCGTTCGGTGCGGTCGTCAACAACGGCACCATTTCGGCGCAGGGCGGCACGCTGGCCGTGGGTACCCTCTCCGGTACCGGCTCGCTGGTCATCGGCACCGGCGCCACGCTGGCTCTGGATGGTGCCTGCGGGGCCGGCCAGAGCGTCAGCTTCGCCGGCGCCAACGCCACGCTGGCGCTGCAGGAAGAGTTCGACGCACCTGCCGGCCGTATCGCCGGGTTCGCGGCCGGCGACGCCATCGACGTGCAAGGCAGCCTGATCTCTAGCGCGAGCTTCCAGGCCGTGGGCACGCAAGGCGGCACGCTGACGCTGTTCTACGGCACGCAGGTCGCCGCCACGCTCCTGCTGTCCGGCTCCTATGCGGGCGACGTGTTCCTGACGGCGGGCGACGGCGACGGCGGCACGCTCGTCACCCTGGCCGCGGGTGCGTCTGGCGGCGGCGGGACCGCGCCTGGCACCACCACGCCGGACCAGTATGGCTGGACAGGCGGTCAGGCCGGACGATGGAACGTGGCTGCGAACTGGACGGACGTCACGCGCGGGCAGTCGCCCGCCAACCTGGCGCCTGGCTCGCATGACCTGGTCACCATTGCCGGATCGCAGGGCGCCTTCAGCGTAGTCGCCGGCCCAGGCAACGCCGCCTCGCTGACCACGACAGGCGAGGTGGCGCTCACCGGCGCCTTTGCCGCAGGCACGCTCGCCGTCGGCAGCACCTCCGGCGTTTACGCCGCCGCGACGCTGGACCTGCTGGCTGGCGCGACACTGGCGGCGGTATCGGCCGCGGTGTCGGACGGCGAACTCTCCGTGTCCGGCAGCCTGTCGGCCCTGACAGTGTCGGGCACGCTCGTGCTGGGCGGCACGCCGGTTGGCGTGGGCCAGCCGATGGCCGCGCTGGATGTGACCGCAGGCGGCGCGGTGCAGGCGGGCACGCTGCAGATGGGCGGCGGCGCGGGCGACAGCATAGTCACCGACCCCACGGGCAGCGTCGAGGTGGGCAGCGCCGGACATGCGGCTTTGGGCGCGGTGACCGTGGATGCCGGGGCCGAGCTGAACGGCAACGGCAGCATCAATCCTTACGGCCTCATCGTCGATAACGGCACCATACTGGCTTCCGGCGGAACGCTCACCCTGGGTGCCGTGTCGGGCACCGGCAGCCTGGCCGTGGGCGCCGGCGCCGCGCTGGAGCTGCTGGCCGCGACCGCGGACCCGATCTCGCTGTTCGGCTCGGCCGGTAATGGCGGCTCCGTGCTGGCGTTTGCCGGCGGGCGGGCCGCACCGAGCGGCCTGATCAGCGGGATGGTGGCGGGCGACGCAATCGACCTTGAAGGCTCTCCGCTCACCGGCGTGCAGCTCATCCAGGGCAGCGGCAGCGACACGCTGGTGCTCGGCTACGGCAGCGCCGTGGTGGCCCGGTTATACCTGGCCGGCAGCTTCACCAGCCAGCGTTTCGTCGTGCTGCCGGACGGCAGTGGCGGCAGCCTGATCTCGCTGACCAACACCACCGGCGGTGGCGGCAATGGCGGGCAGACCGGCACGGACCAGCTCGCCTGGAGCAATCCTGTCAGCGGCGCCTGGGGCCGCGGTGCCAACTGGACCGACTACACGCAAGGTGCCCAGGCCAGTGCTCCGCCAGGTGCCCAGACGCCGGTCGTGATCGCGGGCCCGGGCGGCACGGTGTTTGAGGACATCACCGGCCAGGGCACCTGCGCCAGCCTGTCCGTCAGCGGCAACACCATCCTCTCTGGCACGTTCACTACCGGTGCGTTGGCCGGCGGGGCGGGCGCGCTGGTGCTTGGCGTAGGCACCACGCTCACGGCGACGCAGGCGGCGTTCGCCGGCACCGAGATGTTGGCGAGCGGCACCGGCGCGGCATTTTCCGTCACCGGAACCCTGTCGCTGGGGACCGGGGCGTTGCTGTCCACCCTCGCGCATGGCAGCGTGCAATGCGGCACGCTATCCCTGGGCGGCGGCGCGGTCAGCGTGGATGTCAGCTCGTCTGTCGAGGTGGGCACGCTCGGTGGGGCGGCGCTCGGCACCGTCACGATCGATGCTGGCGCCCTGGCAAGCGGCAACGGCACGATCGACGCCGCCGGCAGCGTGACCGACAACGGCGTGATCCTCGCCCAGGCCGGCACGCTGACGCTCGGGGCGGTCAGCGGATCCGGCACGCTGCAGGTTGGCACAGGGGCCACGCTGGCACTGCTGGCGGCCGACACCTGCCCGATCGGCTTTGCCGGTAACGGCGCCACCGTGCAAATCGGCGGGGCGGCATTTCCCGCGGGAATCATCTCGGGTTTCCAGGCAGGCGACGCCATCGTCACCGCGGACACGCCGATCGACAGCGTCAGCTACCAGCAGGGCGGCGCCGGAACTGGAACCCTGACGCTCGGCGAAGCCGGGCGGGTGGTCGGACAGCTCCTCCTGGTCGGCAATTTTGCCGGCGAAACCTTTGCCGTGCAGCCGGACGGCGTGGGCGCCGAGATCACCGTGGGCACGCAGGCGCCAAGCGGGCCGCCTGCCGGCACGGCCACACCGGACACCTACGTTTGGGTTGGCGGCCAGGGACCGCTGTGGTCAACTTCAGGCAACTGGACGGACCAGACGACCGGGCAGAACCCCGCAGCGGTGGCCCCCGGGCTGAACGACAGCGTGTCGGTCACCGGCGGCAACGGCTCAGCCCTGGTTGTGGACGGTCCGGCCAACGCGTCCTCGCTCAGCCTGAGCGGGACGGTGGCGCTTGCCGGCGCTTTTTCGTTCGCAGCCTTGGCGGTGGGCAATGCAAGCGGGGCAGCCGGCGTTTTGGCGCTGGGAAGCGGGGCGACGGTCGCTGCAGGTTCGGCCGGGGTAGCCGGAGGGATCGCGCTGAACGGGGGCACGTTGTCCGTCGGCGCCACGCTGGCACTCGGCACGGCAGGGCAGGGCGGCGTCCTCGATGCCGCCTCTGGCACGGCCCAGGCTGGCGCGATCACGCTCGCAGGTGCGGGCAGCGCGTTGGTCGCGGGCCCGGCCGGCACCATCGAGATCGGCGGTGTGCAAAATGCGGCGGCGGGCACCGTGCAGGTCGATGCCGGCGGGGTGCTTTCCGGCGCAGGCAGCGTGTCTGCCGCCGGCGGCATCGCCGATGCCGGCACCATCGCGGCGTCCGGCGGCACGCTGGCGCTGGGCACGGTGTCCGGCAGCGGCACGCTCCTTGTGGGCGTTGGGGCAGGACTTGCTTTGGGGGGTGCCGCAGGCAGCCAGCTTACCGCTGATTTCGCCGGCGGCGGCACGCTGGCGCTTGGCCAGGCCGCACTCGCGGACGCGCCGCAGATCGCCGATTTCGGCGTCGGCGACCGGATACTTCTCGCAGCCGGGGGCGCCACTTCGGCCAGCTATGCGCAGACCATGCCGGGTTTCGGCGTGCTCACCATCGAGGCCGGCTCCCAGATCCTGGCCCAGCTCACCTTGCTGGGGGACCAGGCCGGCCTCGCCTTCACCGTCGCCGGATCGGCCGGCGGCGGCACCATCCTGACAGCTTCGCCGGACAATACGTCCGGAAAAGGGGGAAATTTCATGACGAATCCATCAACGGACACCGGATTTCAGGTCAACCAGCAGAGCCTGGATGCCAGCCTGCAAAACGCGGGCCTTGGCTACGCTCTGTCCGAGGTCAACGCTTTCCTCGGCATCGACTCCTTCAACGAATGGTTCTCCGCCGACGGCCAGGCGCCTGCCAGCGGCTACGGCTGGATGGCCCCGTTCCTGCCTTACCTGGAGGTGGTCGGGCCGCTGGCGCAGACCGGCGCCAGCGGCAGCGGACCGCTTGCCGCGTTCAAGGTCCTGCCAGGCTACACAGCCCTGATTGCGGAGGGCGGCGCGCCGCTGACTTTGTCCGACAACAGCGCCGGCGGTGACCTCATCGTGGGAAATTCCGGCGGCGGCAACATCTACGCGCATGACGGCGACGACACGCTGGTGGGTGCAGCCGGGGCGAACACCCTGTTTGAGACCAACCTGACAGGCGCCTCGAACACCACGAACGGCAACGCCGTGTTCATCCACGGCGGCGGCAACGACACGATCTCCACCAACAACGATTCCGCCGCCATAACCACCAGCGGCGGCAGCAGCGAGGTGCTGCTCGGCACTGGCGGCAACAACACCGTCATGCTCGACGGCGCGGACACCGTGATCTGCGGCGCCGGGCCGGTGGACAGCGTGACGGTGAACGCGGCGGTGGGCCTGGGGCACAACGTGGCCTTCGGTCCTGCCACGGGCACGCTGAACTTCCAGGCCGGCGCCACCCAGTCCATCGTCGTGGGCGAGGGTGGCCAGATCAACATGTATGGCGGCTCGGGCAGCAGCCTGCTCTTCGCCGGCAACAGCTCCGCCAACTACATCGGCGGCAGCGGCGCCGCCGCGATCGTCGGCGGCTCGGGCGAGACCTACATCCAGGGCGGCGCCGCGCCTGTCGACGTGTTCGGCGGCTCGGGCAACCTCATCCTGACCACCCCGGCGGCGGGTTCGACGGTCGTGGTCAACCAAGGCAACAACAACATCGCCGCCGGCGCCGGGCTGGACGCCTGGCTGGGCGGAAGCTCGAACAACACCGTGGCCGGCAGCGCGGGCGCCTTTGTCTTTGGCGGCACGAATGTCGGCAACAACCTGTTCAACGCCGGCGCCGGCAGCGAGACGCTATGGGGCGGGCTGGGTGCCGACACTTTCCAGGGCGGCACCGGCCACGCGCTGCTGGAGGCGGGAGGCGGGCACGATGTGTTCGACTTCCTCAATGGCAACGCGGCGCAGGACACGATCGGCGGCTTCGTGCTGGGCCAGGATACGATTGACCTGTCCGGTTACGGCTCGACGGCGCCGCAGATCACCTACGCCTACGGGGACAGCATCCTCAACCTGCGGGATGGGACGCAGATCGTGGTGTATGGGGTGTCCAACCTGACCGCTTCCTCGATCAGCCTGAAGTAAGGCAAGGCCTTCTTTTTTGGAAAAAACAGCGAAAAACTTTTGGTCCCTGTCGGCGAGTGCTGAAACAGCCGCCGACAGGGAGCAAA
>CAXTCL010000100.1:0-13290 GCA_964242035.1 uncultured Acetobacteraceae bacterium
AAGGTTGTATCACGCGCCCGGACTGCCTCTGAACCGGTACTTCAAAGATAAATCAGGTGCGTAGCTCGCGCCGTAAGCATTGGGGACAAACGCATATGGACGTACGCGCAGCAGTGGCCTTCGAGGCTGGAAAACCGCTCACCATCGAGACCGTCCAACTGGAAGGCCCCAAGGCCGGCGAGGTCCTGGTCGAGATCAAGGCCACGGGAATCTGCCACACTGACAAATACACGCTGTCCGGCGCAGATGCCGAAGGCCTGTTCCCCTGCATACTGGGGCACGAGGGGGCTGGCGTCGTTGTGGATGTAGGGCCGGACGTGCGCGGCCTGAAGAAGGGTGACCACGTGATCCCGCTCTACACGCCGGAATGCCGCAACTGCAAATCCTGCCTGAGCCGCAAGACCAACCTCTGCACCGCCATACGCGCCACACAGGGGAAAGGCGTGATGCCGGACGGCACCACGCGTTTCAGCTTCCAGGGCAAGCCGCTCTACCATTACATGGGCTGCTCCACCTTCGCGAACTACACGGTGCTGCCGGAGATCGCACTCGCGAAGGTGCGTGAGGACGCGCCGTTCGAGAAGATCTGCTACATCGGCTGCGGCGTCACCACCGGCGTGGGCGCGGTGATCTACACCGCGAAGGTCGAGCCGGGCGACAACGTGGTGGTGTTCGGCCTGGGCGGCATCGGCCTGAACTGCATACAGGGCGCGCGCATTGCGGGCGCGGACATGATCGTGGGCGTGGACATCAACCCCGGCCGCCGCGAACTGGCCGAAAAATTCGGCATGACGCATTTCGTCAACCCTAAGGAGATCGGCGGCGACGTGGTGGCGCACATCGTCGAACTTACCAAAGGCGGCGCCGACCACAGCTTCGAATGCGTCGGCAACACCACGCTGATGCGCCAGGCGCTGGAATGCGCACATCGCGGCTGGGGCAAATCCACCATCATCGGTGTCGCTGCCTCGGGGCAGGAAATCTCCACGCGGCCATTCCAGCTCGTCACCGGCCGGGTGTGGCAAGGCAGCGCCTTTGGCGGCGCGCGCGGCCGCACGGACGTGCCGAAGATCGTGGACTGGTATATGGAGGGGAAGATCAACATCGATGATCTGATCACGCATGTTCTGCCGCTGGAGCAGATCAACGAGGGGTTCGAGTTGATGACCCGCGGCGAGAGCATCAGGTCTGTCGTGGTTTTCTAAGGCAAGAAAGCAAGGCCTTCTTTTGAAAGAAAGAAGGCTTTCCTTACTTCCCCTGCAGCACCTTCGCAAAAGCCCCCAGCCGCCGCTCCATTGAAGCCGGCGCCTCGCACGCATATCGCATGGTGCGCTGCGTCTCCTGGAACGCCCGCACGTCGAAATCCCGCTCCCCTACCAGATCGGGGCGGTGCGGATCGCTCACCGGCATCTCGTCCACTTTCGTGCTGATGTCTGCCACCACGTCGCCCATCCTGCGCTGCCGCAAACCCAGCTGCTCGATGCGACGTATCAGCAGCGTCCGCTCGTCGTTGGTCTCATCGACCAGCGCGCTGAACAGCAGCGCCCGCTGCTCTGCGGGAGTGCTCCCGGCATAGGCTTGCAACTTCGCCATTGCCTGGTCGTCCGGCGTGTCGCGGTTGACGATGTCCGTCACCAGCGGGAATATCTTGTCGTCGTCGCGCCAGCCGGTTTTGGCAGGCACGTTGCCGGCCCAATAGGAACCTGGCGTCAACACAGCCACCAGCCGTTGCGCGCAGGGCCAGTTCGGATCCTGACCAGGTATCTGCGCCAGCGCGGCTTGCCCGCACGCGGTTAGTATTACGCAAGGAAGCAAGGCCTTCTTTTTTGAAAAAAAGAAGCAAAAAACTTTTGTCCCTCCGCCTGCATGGAAGCGCGCGCAGGTTCTGCCAACGCGCGTGTCGGCGAAAATAGCCGGGCCTAGGCGCAGGCGGGGAGACAAAAGTTTGGTTCTTTTTTTCAAAAAAGAACTGCTTGCTTGCTTCACTCCGCCCCTCCTCCACGCCGCGCCAACAACCCGCGCCCCGGATCGTAGCCAACAACCGCAGCCCCCATGAACAACGCCAGATACGCGCACACCACCAGCGCGGATACCGGGTTGAATGCGTCATAGAGCGCAAACCGTATCAGCTCCACCGCATGGGTGAACGGGTTGATCTCGCTCGCCCAGTAGATCGGCAGGCTCGCCTGCTGCACGCGCCAGAGCGGATACAAAGCTGCGGACGTGAAGAACATCGGAAAGATCACGAAATTCATCACGCCGGCAAAGTTCTCCAGTTGCCGTATGAAGGAGGACCGCACCAGCCCCAAGGCACCCAGCATCAGCCCTGACAGCACCAGCGCCGGCAGCACGGCGATGTAGCCGGTCAGCGGCGGCCGGATGTCCCAGAACCAGGCGATCGCTAGGAAGATGTAGACCTGCACCACGGAAACAGCGACGCCCGCCAGCAGCTTGCCTGCCAGCAGGAACCAGCGCGGAAACGGGCTCACCATAAGTGTGCGCATGCTGCCCATCTCACGGTCATACACCATGGAGAGCGAGCTCTGCATGCCGTTGAACAGCTGGATCATCCCCGCCAGCCCCGGCGCGATGTAAACCTCGTAGGGGATGTAGGTGCGGTAAGGCGGACTGATGGAAACGCCGAGCACGAAATGGAAGCCGGCGGCGAAGATCACCAGCCACACCAGCGGCCGCACCAGAGCGGAGATGAACCGCCCGCGCTGGTGCACCCAGCGCAGTCCCTCGCGGCGGATGATCCCCGACAGGCACTGCCAGTAGGCGCCGGCGTTCATGCCGCCTCGCGCCGGGTCAGCGAATCGAATGCGCCTTTCAGCGAGCCGAAAGGTGCGGACAGCGCGGCCTCCGTGTCATCGGCCAGCACGCGTCCCTGATGCAGCACGATCACGCGCGCCTCGTCGCCCGCTTCGTCGATCAGATGGGTGGCCCACAACACGCCGATTGCGCGCGTCCGGCACAGCGCACGCACATGCTGCAGCAGGAAGTGCCGGCTTTCCATGTCCAGTCCCACGGTCGGCTCGTCAAGCAGCAGAAGCGACGGCTTGTGCACCAGCGCGCGCGCCAGCTCCACGCGCCGCCGCTGGCCGCCGGAGAGCGCACGCACACGGTCATGCCGCCGCTCCAGCAGCCCCACGCGTTCGAGTTCCGCCTCCACGGCCGGCAGTGCGGCCCGGCGGGAAAGCCCGTGCAGCGAGGCGTGATAGAACAGGTTCTGCTCCACCGTCAGGTCGAGATCCAGCGTCGGCTGCTGGAACACCACGCCCATGCGCGCCAGCGCGGCACGCGGTTGGCGCTCCACGTCGTGGCCGAACACAGCGATGCTCCCCGTGTGCGCGCTGTAGAGCCGTGTGATCAGCGCAAACAGCGTGGTCTTGCCGGCGCCGTTCAGCCCCAGCAACACGGTGAAATCCCCCGGTCGTATGCTGAACCCTACCTCCTGCAGCACAGGCCGCGTGCCGAACGCGTAGGAGAGTCCGCCCACGCGCAGCGCGTCCGCGCCCTCAGGGGGCAACGACGATGCCCCATGGCGACTGCCCGACGGGCACGGATTGCGTCACCTCCAGCGCGCGCACGTCGACCACCGACATGTCGTTGCTGATGCCGTTGGCCACATACAGCGTGCCCTGGTCAGGCGAGAACGCGCCGTGCCAGACCCGCTGTCCCACCAACAGGTACTTCTCGATAGCAAAACTGTTCGCGTCGATCACCACCACGCGGTTCGCCGGACCAAGATCCACGAACGCCGTGCGGCCGTCCTCCGACAGATTGATGCCCACGGCCTGGATCGCCGCCGTGGGCACATCAGGAAGATCGAAACGGATGGTGCGCAGGATCTTGTGTGTCGCCGTGTCAATCACCGCGACTGTGCCTGCCACTTCGGAAGAAACCCAGACTCGCGAACCATCCTTCGTGAACACGGCAAAGCGCGGCCGGGTCCCCACCAGCACGCTGGCCACCACCTGGTGCGTCGCCGTGTCGATGAAATGCGCCATGCTGGTGGTCTCGGACGTACAAAGCACAACGCGGCCGTCCGGGCTTACAGCCATGCCCTCGGGCTCCACGCCCACCGGGATCTCGGAGGTGATCTCGCCCTTCGTCACGTCCAGCACGGAGACCTGGCTGTTATCCTCGTTGGCGACGTAGAGTATCTTGCCGTCAACGCTCAGCGCCATGTATTCCGGATCAGGATTGCTCGGCAGCGTACGTGTCACCGTCATTGTTGCCAGATCCAGCACCTCGATGTGGTCGGCGTCGGAGGTGCAGATATACAGGCTGCGGCCGTCTTTGGAGAGCACGATGCCACGTGGCCGCGCGCCTACGTTCACCGTCTGCACGATCTTCAGCGAGGCGCCGTCCAGCACCGTGATGGTGTTGTCCTTCTCGTTGGAGACGAAGATGCGGTAGGCGTAGGCTGGGTGTATCCAGAGCAGCCCGGCTGCGGCGAGGCAGGCAAGTAAGGCCTTCTTTTTTGAAAAAAAGAAGCAAAAAACTTTTGTTCCTGACGCGGTTGCAGGGGCCGAGCTTCTTCTGGAGCCCACGCTTGCCGCAGATGCGGGGAGCAAAAGTTTTTTGGTCCTTTTTTGCAAAAAAGGACTGCTTGCTTTCGTCACTAAAAGCGACATGCAGTCTCCGGCGCGTCAGGACCAAGCGAGTCCAGTTCATTCGTCTGATGCAGGAACCCGGGCTGCGGCGAGATTGACACCAGCGAGCGGTCCGTCGCCAGCAGGACCGGTTGGCGTAGCTGCCCGTCCCACGCCCGAAAGCTCAGCTCCGGACCCTTGTAGCCGGACATCGTGAAATCCGCACCGTGCAGGTACGCGATGATGCGGCCAGGTTCGGCGCTGGCACTGCGGGTCGCGGCCTCGCCTATCGCACGCACCGCCAGCCAGGCGCCGTAATCGCGCGGCGTCATCCACCGCCCCGCCATACGGTGGAACCGCGTCTGTAATTGCGTGCTGGCGTATTCGTCCATCGCATGCGCCCAGGCCTCCGGCACCAGCCCCTGCGTGCCTGCCACCGGCCGCGCCAGGTCGGTTCGATAGGCCAGGTCGTCGCCGAATTTGCCCGCCTCGTCCGCCACCACCAGCACGTCGTAGCTCACGCCCTGCGTCGCGCGAACCACTTCGTCATTGACCTGGTAGTGTCCGGTGTCAGCCTGCTGTGCCGCGGGGTTGAAGCTCCATGGACGATCGGCGCGTATGGTGACCTGGAACTTCGCCGCCGCCTGCCGGACCGCTTCGGCATACAGACTGTCATCGGCATCGCGGCCGGCCAGCAGCATGATGCGGGTCCAACCCTTGGTCACCAGGTACTGCATGAGGGCGTCGGCGAGCATCGCCCGGCTGGGCAGCAGATGCAGCGTGTTGGCGCGGCAATCCGCGCCGCGCAGCCGGTCGTCCGTGCTGGTGGCATCCAGCAGCACCGCATCGCCGGCGCCTTTCGCGCCGGCCAGTTGCAACAGCAATCCGGCGGGCGCATCCACCACGAACAAGCGCGCTCCTGCGGCTAGCGCCCGCGTGAAATCCTGCATCACCGACGCAGGATCATGCTCCACGCTGCTTTGCAGCACGAAACTCTGCCCGGTGAAGCGCCCGGTAGTGTTGGTGTCAGCCACGGCGAGTTCAGCGCCGCGCAACGCCACGTCGGTGGGCGGTG
This sequence comes from uncultured Acetobacteraceae bacterium, assembly GCA_964242035.1. Classification (GTDB taxonomy): domain Bacteria; phylum Pseudomonadota; class Alphaproteobacteria; order Acetobacterales; family Acetobacteraceae; genus BOG-908. The sequence continues at coordinate 5,674 of CAXTCL010000100.1, forward strand.
GGTCCAGCATCGTGGACGACGGCTTCTTCGCCGCGTCCAGGCCGATATAGGTGATGACGATCTTCTGCTGTGCCCGCGCGCAGCCGCAAAGCAGGAGTGTGGCGAGGCCGACCTGGCCCAGCCACACGCGAACCTTGCGCATCACGTCCGCACCGCGGCTACCGGCTCAGCCTGGCGCGTCGCCTATTTCAGCGTCGTCAGATACGCGATCACGTTTTGCCGGTCCGGCTCGTTCGGCAGTCCGGCGAAGATCATCTTCACGCCGGGTATCTTCTGGCGCGGAGCGATCAGGTAGTCGTCCAGAGTCGCATCGTCCCAGGTCCGGTTCGCATTCTTCATCGCGTCGGAATAGGTGTACGTTGGCAGCGTCCCGGCTTTGCGTCCCACGACGTTCCACAAGCTGGGGCCGATTTTGTTCTGGCCCTCGACAGGTGCGTGGCAGATCGAGCATTTCTGGCTGAAGAGAACCTTGCCGGCGGCGGCGTCGCCGGCGGCCAGCGCGGGCGTGCCGGTCAGAAGCCCTCCCAGGACCATACACCCAGCAAGCGCTCTCGCGGCGAACAGACAGCTACGCATCGACATCCTCATCATGAACCACAACTCCGGGGTGAACGCGTCCTGCCTGTCCTGTCAAGACATCGGCACCGGCCAGAGCGGGTGCGTGATGCACCTGCTGCTGTTACGCAGATAATCAAGCGCTGCATAAATGCTGCAATGCACACAGAGTTTGCAGAGACGGCCTTAGTGGGCTGCGCGCCATGAATGTCGCCGTCACCGCTAGCTTCGCGACTTATCGGTTGATTTTTGCCGGGTATTGCTGCTACGTCCAAGCGCGCAAGTGGCGGCAGTGATCGCCGAAGGCTGCGCCAAACGACACGCAAAAATCTGGAGGATATGATGAGCTGGAAATCCCCAAAGTTTATCGAAGTCGCTCTCGGCGCCGAAATCAACTCCTACGCCTGCGCTGAAGCACGTAAGTAGGTCCGGTCACCGCCAGCGCTGCCGTGCCTGTCGGAAGTGGTGACGATCAGTATACACCGTAGGGCAGGCCTCTGCCTTGCGGCTGCACTGGTCTGTCACTGTCCGGCAGCCGACGCGGCAACGCAGCTTGCTGCGGTCGTCACACAGGTCGCTCCGGGTGACTACGTCCGCCGCGGCGTCTGTGCGGAGGCGTCGCCGGAAAACCAGGACGGCATTGCCAATTTGGGCTTTGTGGTCGGCACACAATCCGTGGCGGTCATTGATCCTGGCGGCAGCCTGCAGGATGGCCGCCGCCTCCGTGCCGCGATACGCGCCATCACAGGCCTGCCAATACGCTTCGTCATCATGACGCATTCTCATCCGGACCACGTCTTCGGCGCGACCGCGTTTCTGCCGGACCATCCGGTGTTCGTCAGCCATTGGTTGCTTCCTGGCCTACTCGCCAGCCGTGCGGCACATGACCGTCGCGCGTTGCAAGAAGCAACCGGCGAGGCGGAAACCGGCGCCGCCGTGGCACCCACGCTTCTGGTGCGCGACAGGCTCACCCTAGATTTGGGCGGCCGGGTACTCACGCTGCAGGCGTTTGGAAGCGCGCACACCGACTCCGACCTGACGGTGTTCGACCAGGCCACCGCCACGCTGTTTGCAGGTGACCTGCTGTTCTCGGGTCGCGTGCCTGCGCTCGACGGCAGTCTTCGCGGCTGGCTGCGCGTCCTGGACGGCCTGGAGAAGCAGCCGGCCGCCCGTGCCGTGCCTGGCCATGGCCCGGAAGCCGTGCCCTGGCCGCCAGGGGCGGCGGATGAACGCCGCTATCTGTCTACACTGGAGCGCGACGTGCGGCGCGCCATTGCCGCCGGCCAGGATATCGAAACTGTCTCGGCCTCGGCAGCCGCCGCCGAACGCCCGCGTTGGCAACTGTTCGACGCCTATAACGGCCGCAACGCCATCGAAGCCTACCGGGAGCTCCAATGGGAATGACGCGAGGTCACACGAGCTTCGTCCAAGCAGGCTGCCTGTTTGTGGCTTTCGTCATGCACCACCCTGCCCGGGCCGAGGCGCCCGACGCAGCACGCGTGGCGCGCTGGCATGACGTGGCCGGCGCTGCATTCGGCGGCCGCGCCGTGGGCGACGGTGCCGGCCTGCTCTCCATAGACGCGCCTTTGCGTGCGCTCGACGCCTCCCTGGTGCCGATCAGCATCACGCTGTCACCGCAGCTCAAGCCCGTGGCGCTCACCCTCATCATCGACGACAACCCGGCGCCGGTGGCAGGCATCATCCATTTCGGCAAGCTTGCCGACCCCCATAGCATCAAGCTGCGGGTAAGGGTGGACCAATACACGATGGTGCACGCTGTGGCCGAACTGCCAGACGGCAAGCTGGTGGGCGCATCGACCTTCATAAAGGCCGCCGGCGGGTGCTCCGCGCCAGGCACCAGCAACCAGGCGGAAGCCATGGCCCGGCTCGGGCGCATGAAACTGTTTGCCACAGCCAATCAGGCGCCGGGCAGCGTCACTGCCGAGCTGCTGATCAGCCATCCCAACTTCAACGGCATGCAGATGGACCCAGTGACGCGCTTCTACACGCCCGCCCGCTACATCCAGACCGTCACCGTCAGCCAGGCAGGAGAGCGCGTGTTCTCTCTGGATGGCGACATCTCACTCAGTCAGGATCCGGCCATCACCTTCAGCTTCCACCCGAACGGTGCGGCGAAGCTGGATGTGGAGGTGGATGACAGCGCCAAGGCGGTGTTCCGGCAGAGCTTCGATGTGTTGCTGCACGCAAGTTAAGCAAGCAGTCCTTTTTTGAAAAAAAGGACCAAAAAACTTTCACTTCCCGTCGGCGACCGCTGAAACACGCGCCGACAGGGACCAAAAATTTTTTGCTTCTTTCTTTAAAAAAGAAGGCCTTTCTTTCTTAGGCTCCACACCGCAGATTAGCCTCCGCCTGCGCCCGCCGCATCTTCGTCAAGCTCTCCTTGGCCACCGGCGTATCCCGGAACAGCCCGCCGCGCGGGCCTACGCTCGCCTGTTGCATGCTCAGTATCGTCTCGGCGGTTTCGTAATCCTCATAGCTGAGCTGGTCGGCGATCGCGTCGATGCCGCAGGCGCAGCGGTCCAGCAACTGCCGCTGGAACCCGTTGGCCGCCAAGCAGCCGATCACGTAATCCGCGCGTGCCGTGGTCGGGTAATCATGCCGCGGCGGCTTGGCATCCTGGGCGTGCACGGCGGCCGACGGACCGGAAGCGGCGGCTATCCCAAGCACAAGCGTAAAGACGTGAACGCGCAAACACCCCTCCTGCAATTGCGATGCCGCCCATCCGCACCTTAGATTGGGACGCCGCAGAGTAAGGCGCCGCGCCCGGGCCGGCCACCGCATGCGCCGCAAAGCTTGCACGCGGCATACACGTCCGAAAGGGGGCGCCATGATCGAGTTGGTAATCGTATACTGCCTGACTGCCGATACCAAGTCATGCATCGAGAAGCGCCTGCAGATGGAGGAGTTCTCCTCGCCCATGGGCTGCACGATGAGCGGCCAGCAGCGTGCGCAGGAGTACCTGCGGGAGCACCCCTCCTACATGCTCAAAGGATGGCGCTGCGAGGTGAACCTGCCCAAACAGACTCGCCTGGGTGATCCTGAACCACTCGGGTGAGCGTGCAGGATTACCTCTGACGCGGCCCATGCGATTCAGGCATCTCAGCCGAAGGTATTCGCTAAAGGAAGTTGCCTTACGCATTGGGCAATGCCGCAATTTGTTTCTCGAAGCCTACCTACAAGATTGCGCTTGTTTCTTTGTGTTGACCGTCGCTGCTCCCCTTGCTGAACTTCAAAGGCTGCTACATCAATACGTGAGCAACGCGAACCAACTTCCGGCAGATCTCGGCAATCGCGCTGCTTCTACTGTGCAGTGCAGCATAGTCTCCACTGTGTAGCGCAGCAATAAAATAGCGTCTAGCAAAGCCCTGTAGCTGGGTGTTATGCTTTTAAAGAGTACAATTGCGGCGTGCTTGTTTGCTGGGTGGTTTTGTCCGTCATACCAACTGCGTCGCGCCTTGATCGACACACTCACAACGACCCGGAAGCCGGGCGTAGCAAGGGGAATGTTCCATGAGAGCTTCAATACGGCACATGCTTGCATTATCGGTATGCGTTGCCTCGTGCGTAGCCGCACTCGGCACGGCTCCCGCCTTGGCCGAGGACGCGCTACAGAAGATGTCTGCAGACTCGTCGCAGTGGGTGATCCCACTCGGCAACTATAGCTCGCAGCGCTACAGCGAGCTGAAGCAGATCAACGCCACGACGGCGAAGAACCTGCATCCGGTATGGACATTCTCCACCGGCGTGCTGCGCGGCCATGAAGGTGGCCCGCTGGTCATCGGCAACATCATGTATATGTCGACGCCGTTCCCGAACACGGTCTTCGCGCTCGATCTGAACCAGAACGGCAAGATCATCTGGAAATATGAGCCGAAGCAGGATTCCAATGTGATCCCGGTCATGTGCTGCGACACCGTGAACCGCGGCGTGGCCTATGGCGACGGCAAGATCTTCCTGCACCAGGCCGACACCACGCTGGTGGCGTTGGACGCTAAGACAGGCAAGCCGGTCTGGTCGATCAAGGACGGTGACTCCTCGAAGGGCGAAACCGGCACCTCGGCGCCGCTCGTCGTCAAGGACAAGGTCCTGATCGGCATTAGCGGTGGCGAGTTCGGCATCCAGGGCCGCATGACCGCCTACAACATCAAGGACGGCAGCAAGGCCTGGATGGCGTATTCCTCCGGCACCGATGACATGATCAAGTTCGATCCGGCCAAGACCATGGCAATGGGCAAGCCGGTGGGCGCCAACAGCTCCACCTCCACCTGGCAGGGCGAGCAGTGGAAAAACGGCGGCGGCGGCACCTGGGGCTGGATCTCCTATGACCCGAGCTTGAACACGATCTATTACGGCACCGGCAACCCAGGCACCTGGAACCCGACGCAGCGGCCCGGCGATAACAAATGGTCGCTGAGCATCGAGGCACGCGACGCTGACACCGGCGTCGCCAAATGGGTCTATCAGATGACCCCGCACGACCAGTGGGATTATGACGGCGTGAACGAGATGATCCTCGCGGACCTTCCCGTGCACGGCAAGATGACCAAGGGCCTCGTGCATTTCGACCGTAACGGCTTTGCCTACGTGATGGACAGGGTGACCGGCAAGCTGCTCGAAGCCGAGAAATTCGATCCCGCGGTCAACTGGGCCAGCAAGATCGACATGGTTTCCGGCAAGCCGGTGCTCGTCAATCAATATGGTCCTGGCGTGCAGGGTGCCGATCACAACACCAAGGGCGTCTGCCCTGCGGCGCTGGGTTCCAAGGATGAGCAGCCTTCGGCCTACTCGCCGAAGAACCACGTCTTCTTCGTGCCGACGAACCACGTCTGCATGGATTACGAGCCGTTCAAGGTTAGCTACACGGCCGGCCAGCCCTTCGTAGGCGCCACATTGTCGATGTTCCCGCCGTCTGGTCAGCAGAACCTCGGCAATTTCATCGCCTACGACGCCAACCAGGGCAAAATCCTTTGGTCCGATCCAGAGACCTTCTCTGTCTGGTCAGGTGCATTGGCAACTGCTGGTGATGTGGTGGTCTACGGCACGCTCGATGGCACGATGAAGGTGGTCGACCAGAAAAGCGGCAAGCTGCTTTACAAGTTCAAGACGCCGTCGGGCATTATCGGCAACATCAACACCTACACCCATGACGGCAAGCAATACCTCGCCGTCCTGTCCGGTGTCGGTGGCTGGGCCGGCATCGGCATGGCGGCCGGCCTCACCGAGGATACCGGTGGGCTGGGCGCGGTCGGTGCCTACAAGCAACTGTCGAACTACACCCAGCTTGGTGGTGTGCTGACGGTGTTCGGCCTGTCCGACTGATTTCGACCTGACAACCCGCCTCGCTGGTGCTTTCGCACCTGCGAGGCGGTCTTTTTTCCTTTGAATTCTTACCGGAAAGCTGATCGACCCATCAGGGTTTTTGCACTGGTGCCCCTTTCGATGTGCAGGGCGCCAGGATCGCCGTCCCGAGTATCGCCGTTATGGAGACTCGCATGAAGTTGCCGACCGTATTTCTCTCTTTAGCAGCCCTGACAGTCGCCTGCGCCGCCCTGATGCCGGCGCCGGCCATGTCGGCCACAGATGCCGTTGACGCCAAGCCCTACACGGTTAAGGGCGGCAAGGTCGATATGGGCACCTACAAGGGCTATCTGTATTACGGCGACCAGTGCATGCGGTGTCATGGCCCGGACGGATTAGGCAGCTCCTACGCGCCGAACCTCACCGACAGCCTGAAGTCGATGAACAAGGAGCAGATGCAGAACACCGTGATCAACGGCCGCAAGGAGGTCAACACGGCGAGCCAGAAGGTCATGCCGGCATTCGGCACCAACGAGGACGTCGTCGATAACCTTGACAACATCTACGCCTATCTGAAGGCGCGTTCGGATGGCGTGCTCGGCCGCGGCCATCCCGAGCATTTGGAGCCCTGATTTCCCGCATGCATCATACCGTCTACGCCGCCGCGCTGTTCAGCGCGGCGTGCCTGCTGCAGTCGCCGCACGCCTACGCCCAGCAATCTCCTGACCTTGTCTCCCAGACCGAGCTTCGGGTCTGCGCAGACCCGCACGACCTGCCGTTCTCCAACGAGCAGCAGGAAGGCTTCGAGAACAAGATCGCAGCACTCGTTGCCCGTGACCTGACTCTCAAGCTCTCCTACACCTGGTTTCCGGACTCGCAGGGTTTCGTGCGTGCCACGCTCATGCAGCACCGCTGCGACGTGATCATGGGCACAGTCGCAGGCGTGGACGACATGGCCACGACCGACTCCTACTACCACACCGGCTACGTCATGCTCACCCGCCTCACCGACAACGTCACTACGGACAAGGTGAGCGATTGGCATCTTGCAGCGCGGCGCTTCGGAATCGTCGGCGCCACACCACCCACCAACCTGATCGTCCAGCACAACCTCATGGACCAGACGGCGATTTACGACTTGATGGTCGACACCCGCGTCAGGCAGCCGGCACACCAGCTTGTGCAGGATGTCGCCGCCGGACATGTCGATGTCGGCCTGGTGTGGGGCCCGATCGCCGGATATTATGCAAAAGCCGATAACGACAAGCTGCGTATCACCTTCCTCAACCCGGAGGACGCCAAGGTCCGCCTGGACTACCACATTGCCATGGGCGTGCGCGCCGGCGACGTGGAGTTCCGTCGCCGCTTGAACAAGGTCATTGCCAAGGAGCAGCCGCAGATTTTAGCGATCCTGCACGATTATAATATCCCGCTTCTCGATGAGCAGGACCGTCCCTTGGCAGAGGACAAGCCTGCTTCTGCGCAGTGATGCCGGTTGGTCAGGCAAGGAAGGAAGGCCTTCTTTTTTGAAAAAAAGAAGCAAAAAGCTTTTGTTCCTTCGCTGTTCAGCCGTTTTGTTTTGGCCTGCGACATCTGGTTGCTGGGAGTGCGAGGAGGGCAAAGATCTTCTTGTCTTTCGGACAAGATTGCTGGCCGTCGGTGTGTTCGTCGTTCTGACGCTGCTGACCGGCTCCAAGCTGCGCGCGGAAGTTCCCGAACCCGCGCAGTTCCGGGTGGATCATT
>CAXTCL010000101.1:0-13144 GCA_964242035.1 uncultured Acetobacteraceae bacterium
TGGGCGTTGAAAGATGCTGATGAGCTCGATTATTTCCTGGTGAGAAAATTTAGTTCGCAATGCGTTTGCTTCTGATCCCACGAAGTCACTGGAATGGGAAGTAAGAGCCGGCATGACATACTTGTCACAGACCTGGGTGGCTCTAGTTTGATCGATTTTATATGTGGCCATGAGACTCTCAATTAGGCCCAGCCGGTTCGACGAAAAGAATGCTAGCAGAAGCTTCTCGCCGCCCATGCTTTCCGCAAGCCGATAGGCGTCATCCTGTACCTGGATGACTTCCAGCTCCTTCGTTTGAGTCTGAGCAAGAAGGGCAAAGATTATTATCACCGCCGAAAAACAACGACAGAACATCGCATTCACTCCGCCGCCGCCTGCATCGCGCCTGCCCGGGCGCTAGGCTGCAGATACGCGTGTATCCGCGCCGCAGCATCCCGCCCATCGCGTATCGCCCAAACCACCAGGCTGGCGCCGCGCACGATGTCGCCCGCCGCGAACACACCGGGCAGGCTCGTCTGGAACGAGGTGTGGTTCACCTTGAGCGTTCCCCAGCGCGTCACCTCCAGGGCCTCCTGGCCCCAGAGCTGCGGCAACGGCTCGGCGTCGAAGCCCAGCGCCTTGATCACCAGGTCCGCCTGCAAATTGAAATTGCTGCCGTTCACCACCTCGACCGATTGCCGGCCGGACGCGTCGGGCAGCCCGAGCCGCATGTGCACCGCGCGCACGGCGTTGACATGGTTGTCGCCGAGGAACGCTTCGGGCGCGCTCAGCCAGACGAAGCGGACGCCTTCTTCCTCGGCGTTTTTCACTTCGCGCAGGCTGCCTGGCATGTTCGTCTTGTCGCGGCGGTAGACGCAGCTCACGGACGCCGCACCCTGGCGTATGGAGGTGCGCACGCAATCCATCGCGGTGTCGCCGCCGCCGATCACCACGACATGCTTGCCGGCCGCGTCGAGCAGGCCGCTGTCGAAATCGGGCACCTCGTCGCCCAGGCCCTTGCGGTTCGAGGCGATCAGGAAGTCCAGCGAGGGCACGATCCCAGGTAATCCGGAGCCCGGGCCGCCTATGTCGCGCGCCTGGTAGACGCCGGTGGCCAGAAGCACTGCGTCATGGCGGGCGCGGAGTTCGGCGAACGTCACGTCTGTGCCGACTTCGGTGTTCAGGTGGAATATGATGCCGCCCTGCTCCAGCAGGCGCCAGCGGCGCAGCACTATGTCCTTTTCAAGCTTGAAGCCGGGGATGCCGTACATCATCAGGCCGCCGACCCGGTCGTGCCTGTCGTAGACGTGCACCTGATAGCCGCGGCGGCGCAGCTCCTCGGCCGCCGCCAGGCCGCCCGGGCCGGCGCCGACTACGCCGATGCTCTGGGAGAGCTCCTGGCGGGGTGCGACGGGCTTTACCCAGCCCTGGGTGAAGGCGTGGTCGGTGATGAAGCGCTCGACGGCGCCGATGGTCACACTCTCGAAGCCGCGCTCGATGACGCAGTTGCCCTCGCACAGCCGGTCCTGCGGGCAGATGCGGCCGCAGATCTCGGGGAAGTTATTGGTGGCGGCACTCACCTCGTAGGCCTCGTCCAGGCGGCCCTCGGCGGTCAGCTTCAGCCAGTCCGGGATGTTGTTGTTCAGCGGGCAGTGGATGGAACAGAACGGCACGCCGCACTGGCTGCACCGGCTGGACTGCGCCTCGGCCAGCGGGATGGCGAAGTCACGGTAGATCTCGTCGAAGTCAGCGACGCGCGCTGCCGTATCCCGCTTGTCGGGCTGGTGTTGCGGCATCGTCGTAAATCGCAGCATGCGGTCAGCCATCGGCACCATCCTCCAACGCCCGTGGGAGCGGTCTTGGAGGAAGGATTAGGGATGCTTCTCACCCGATGCGAGGCATAAAATGTCAGTGGGGCAGCAGTGCTGCCATGGTTTAGGAGGTTTTCTGGCGTTTGCGGGTCAGCCCTGCTTAAAGCTGCCGCTAATTAGGGCCGTTCCGGGCTCATCGGCTCTCCGGCACGCAGCCCGCCTTTGCGGAAGCGGGCGAGATAGGCCGGCACCACCAGTTCTATCGGCGTCGGCGTCACGCCCAGCGCGGTCAGGCCCGGCATGCCGGGGTCGGCCACGTTGTCTCGCTGCAGCATCAGGAGCTGGTCGCTGGTCAGCCCGCTGAACGGGATGCGCGCCATCAGCGAGGCGATGCCGTCGGGCATCGGCACCAGCGGCCGGTGCCGGCCGATCTGGGCGAGGATCCAGCCGAGGATTTCGCGGAAGGTCATCACCTTTGGGCCGCCTAGCTCGTAGGTCTGGCCCGCCGCGTCCGGCCGACTGATGGCGCCCATCACGGCGTCCGCCACGTCGCCCACGAACACCGGCTGGAAGCGGCTGGCGCCGGCGATCACCGGCATGATGGGGCTGACCATCGCCAGCCCTGCGAAGCGGTTGAAGAACTGGTCTTCCGGCCCGAACACCAGCGACGGCCGCAGGATCGTGGCCTGCGGGAAGTATTGGCGCACCAGGCGCTCGCCCTCGGCCTTCGTGCGCGCGTATTGGGACGGGCTGGCGCCATCGGCGCCGATGGCGGACATCTGCACCAGCTTCTGCACGCCGGAGGCCGCGGCCAGACGCGCCACCCGGCCGGCGCCCTCGGCCTGGATGGCGGCGAAATCGCCGGCTTTCCGCTCGGCCAGGATGCCCACCAGGTTCACCACGATGTCCGCGCCGTCGATGGCGCGCGCCAGCGTGCCGTCCGCGGTGACGTTGGCGTAGAGCGGCACCACCTGGCCGACCCGGCCCATCGGGCGCATCGACATGGCGGTCTCGGGGTCGCGCACGGCCACGCGCACCACGTGGCTGGCGGCGGCCAGGCGCTTGACGATGTAGCGCCCGAGGAAGCCGGACCCGCCTATTACGGTGGCGACGCTGCGTGATTCCATGGGGTGGGCTCCTTGGTGGCTAAGGCCCTAGTAGGAAGGCCTTAGGCAGGCGGCAAGGAAGGCAGGAAGCAAGCAGTCCTTTTTTGAAAAAAAGGACCAAAAAACTTTTGGTCCCTGTCGGGGAGTGCTGAAACGTTTGCCGACCGGGAGCAAAAGTTTTTTGCTTCTTTTTTTCAAAAAAGAAGGCCTTCCTTGCCTTCGCCGACCCGCTCAGCGCGCGAAAAGCCCGCCTCCGCCCACGCCGCACCCAGCCGGCACGCGGCCCCCGTATGCAGCACCAGCCCGTCACAATCTGCGGCGTCCCTCCCGTCCAGCCCGGCGGCCACGCGTGCCGCCTGATGCGCCACCGGCGGCGCCGGATCGAGCCACGCCACATGGGCAGGCAGGCAGGCCCGCAGCTCCGGCAACAGCCGCGCGTAATGCGTGCAGCCCAGCGCGACCGCGTCCATTTCGGCCGCCCCTGCCTGGCCCGACAGGCCGAGCAACTCCGCGCGGACGTGGTCCAGCGTCACGTCCGCGCCGGCGAAGCGCGCCTCGGCCAGGGTCGCCAGTCCGGCGGCGCCGTGCACGAGCACCCGGCAGCCAGGCGCGACATGCGCGGACAGGTCCCGCAGGTAGCTGCCGCGCACCGTGGCCGGGGTGGCCAGGACACCGATGACCTTGCTGCGGCTTGCCGCCGCGGCTGACTTCACCGGCGGCACGCAGCCGACAAAGGGCAGGGAATGCGCGGCGCGCAAGGCCGCGAGCGCTGCAGTGCTGGCCGTGTTGCAGGCCACCACGACCAGATCGGGAGACAGGCGGGCCACGCCGGCGGCCACCACGCGCGTTATTCTTGCGACCAGGTCGGCATCCGTGCGCCCGCCATAGGGGAAGCCGGCATCGTCCATCAGGTAGGCCACGCCGGACGCGGGCATCAGCCGCCTGATCTCGTGGGCGATGCCCACCCCGCCGATCCCCGAATCGAACACAATGATGCGCATGCGGGCACGGGTGCTCCGGGCGCGCGGCCGTGGTCAACCGGGCTTGGACAGTCTGCCGGCACGCGGCTATCACTTGGGCATGACAGAAGACACGCTGCCCGACCGCCTGGCGATGAACCCCAGAAGCCCGTTCCACAACGCCGCCCTGCTGGAGCGCGGCGTGGGCATACGCTTCAAGGGGGAAGAGAAGACCAACGTCGACGAATACTGCGTCAGCGAGGGCTGGATACGCGTGGCGGTTGGCAAGACGACGGACCGGACGGGTGCGCCTTTGACGATCAAGCTGCAGGGATCCGTGGAGCCGTATTTCCGCGACGGCCAGGATGCGGTGCCTTAACCGGTAGAGGCCAGAAGACGCTGACTTCCTTCATTCGTGTCATCGACCTCGAGACCACGGGAAACAGCTTCACGGATGGCGGGGTCGTCGAAGTGGGCTGGCAGGATGTGGGGCTTGCCGGGGGCCTGATCGGCGGGCCCGGCGCAATCCTGGTAAACCCTGCCCGCCCGATCTCGCCGGTGACCTCGGCCATACATCACATCATCGACGAGGACGTGGCCAGCGCGCCGCTCTGGCAGCACGCGGCACCCGCGATATTGCAGCCGGGCGAGGGGCTGGTTGCTCTGGCAGCCCATCGCGCGGCGTTCGAGGAGCGCTGGTGCACGCCGGCGCTGAGCGGCCGGGCGCGCTGGATCTGCACCTATAAATGCGCGCTGCGGCTGTTTGCCGACGCGCCTACGCATTCCAACCAGGGCCTGCGCTACTGGCGCCGGCCGGAGGGGCTGGACCGGGCGCTCGGCCTGCCGGCGCATCGTGCGGGGCCGGACGCCTACGTCACCGCGCACCATCTGCGCGACATGCTGGCGCTGGCCGGCGTGGAGCAGCTGCTCGCGTGGTCGGCGGAGCCGGCGCTGCTGGTGCGCGTGCCGTTCGGGCCGAGCCGTGGGCGCGCCTGGGCGGATCTGGATGACGAGGCGCTGGGGCGGATCATTGCCGGTGAGTCGGGTGGGAACCAGGATGTGGCGTTCACGGCGCGGTATGAGGCGCGACGGCGGGGTGGCGAGCAGGAGAAGGGAAGCAAGCAAGCAGTTCTTTTTTAAAAAAAAGAACCGAAAACCTTTTGTCTGTCTGCTGTCGCGGCGCATCGTTCTATCCGGAGAAAGCCGGCTGCTGTAGATGCGGGAGACCGAAAGTTTTTTGGTTCTTTTTGTCAAAAAAGAAGTGCTTTCTTCCTTGCTCTACGCCGGCCGGTAGATCTGCGCCGTCGCGCCCGAGCGGAAGATCGTCGTGCTGACGAGGTCCAGCTCCACCGGCTTCGGCAGGTCGGCAAACAGCGGCAGCCCGGCTCCCAACGCGACAGGATGGACGAGCAGGCGGTATTCGTCGACCAGTCCAAGCCGGACGAGGCTCTGCGCAAAACGCACGCCACCATGCGCCAGGATATCCTTGCCGGGCTGCTGCTTCAGCCGTGCGATCTCGGTTGCGATGTCGCCGTTTGCGACCTGGCTCGCACGCCAGCTTGCAGCATTCGGCGCCTCTGGTTCCTCGGCCAAATTGAGGGCGTCCTGCCTGGTGAAGACGACCTTCGGGATGTCGTTCATCGGCGCGGCAAGCGGGCTGGCCGAGGCAGGCCAGTGTTCCATCATGTCGTAGAACGTACGGCTGCCCATGGCGTGCACGCCGGCCTGCCAGAGCGTCTCGGCGATCCACACCGTGGCACCTTCGTCGCGCCGTCGCATGAGCCAGTCGACCTCGCCGTTCGGGCCGCTGGCGAAACCGTCCAGCGACAGGGACATCTTGAGGATCAATCGTCTCATGGGTTCCATGGCCCGTTCGTTGTGGAAGCAAGGAAGGCCTTCTTTTATGAAAGAAGCAAAAAACTTTTGCTCTCCTGACGGTGCAACGCTGCGGCGTTCTCCGGATACACGCGGCTGATGCAGATGCGGGAAGAAGCAAAAGTTTTTTGGTCTTTTTTCTCAAAAAAGGACTGCTTGCCTTTCTATGCCGCGTCCACCAGGACCACTTCGGAATCCTCCAGCGCCCGCACGCGTATCACGGGCTCGTCGGCGATCGCGACGCCGTCACGCGTACCGGCCTTCATGCCGTTGACTTCCAGGCTGCCTTGCGACGCTACGAGATACGCGTGGCGGCCGCCGGCGAGCGCATACTCGGCCGTCTCGCCCGCTTTTATGGTGGCGCCGAGCACACGGGCGTCCGCGCGTATCTGCAGCGCGTCACCTTCCGGAACGGGGCCAGCGGCCAGCGCCACGAAGCGGCCGGCGCGGGCGTCGCGGGGGAACGGGCGGGCGCCCCAGGACGGCGCGCCGCCGCGCGCATCAGGGATGATCCAGATCTGGAAGATCTTCGTGGTGCCCGGCTCGGCGTTCCACTCGGCGTGGCGTATGCCGGAGCCGGCGCTCATCACCTGCACGTCGCCGGCGCCGGTTCGGCCGGTGTTGCCGAGGCTGTCCTTGTGGGTGATGGCCCCTTCGCGGACGTAGGTGATGATCTCCATGTCCGCATGCGGGTGCAGGGGGAAGCCGCTGGCGGGGGCGATCTCGTCGTCGTTCCACACGCGTATGCGGCCCCAGTGGAGCCTGGCGGGGTCCTGGTATTCGGCGAAAGAGAAATGGTGTTTGGTGTCCAGCCAGCCATGGTTTGCGCCGCCGAGCTGGCCGAAGGGCCGGATGTCGATCATTGCTGATCCTTTGCGCTGTCGATTGGAGCTTTATCTGGTTAGCCGGTAAGGAAGAAAGCAGTCCTTTTTTGAAAAAAAGGACCAAAAAACTTTTGCTTCCCCCGCCTGCACGAAGGCGCGGCTGATTCTGCAGGCGCGCACGCTGGCAAAATCAAACAAGGCCGTGATGCAGGCGCGGGGACAAAAGTTTTTTGCTTCTTTTTTTCAAAAAAGAAGGCCTTGCTTTCTTCTACGGCCCCACCGCCTCGCCAGCATCCACGCCCCACATATCCGTGCGCTGCAGCCAGCCGCGGTAGTCGGCCACCTGCACCTGGCACCAATCCTTGCCGGCCTCGCAGGATTTGACCCGGCCGACGACGCCCGGCTTCAGCACGGCGACGGCGTCGGCGGTCTCGCTGGAATCCGCGCGTATGGTGCGGTCCGCCGTGCCGGTGATGACGAAGGTGCGCCGGCCGGTGAGCGTCGCCTGGTGCACCCAGCCGCGCACGCCGTCCATGTCCTCGACCAGGCGCCAGATGTCGAACTCGCGCTCGATGCGCACCGGCAGCTCGCGCCTTTTATAAGTCCAGATGACCGGGTAGCGCTCGGCGGGACCCACGCGCATGTTCACGTCATCGGATTTCAGCGAGGCGTAGCGCGGCAGGTGCAGCCCGGTGTTGGTACCGACATCGGCGGGTATGGGCGGCGGAGCCGGTTTTGCCGGCGCGGGCTGGACGACGGGCGGCGGCGGGGGCGGCTCCCGCCTGATCGCCACCTTCTTGGCGGCGGCGACCGCGGTGCGTGCCGGCAGCCTGTGCCTGGGCGTGACGACGGGCACGTGCCTGCCGGCGGTCTTGGCAGGTGCGGTCCTGGCGGCCGGCTGCCTGGCCGGGGTCTTTGCGGCCGTGTGTTTCGGGACGGGCTTGGGCTTTGCCAGGTGGCTGTTGCCCGCGTTACCGAGCAGGCTCGTGGTGGTCTGGGCTGATGCAGCCGGCACCACCAGCAGCCAGGCGGCGGCGAGACAGGCCGCGGTGAGACAGGTGGCGGTGAGATTGGCGCGTGCGATCACAGCGAGATCATCTGCCCGCTGCCCACCGCCTCCAGGAAGGTGGCCACGCCTGCGACTTCGACGCCCTGCTGCAGGGAGGCGGGGTCAATGCCCTCCGCGGTCAGACCGGCCTCGCAGGCGATCATACGCACGCCCAGCTCGCGCGCCGCGTCCCGCAACTCGCCCAGGCCGGCCACGCCGCGCCGGCGTATCACGGCGTCCCGCCCCACGTCGTCCAGCTCCGACCAGTCCTCCCGCAGCGCGCGGCAGCCGTGGTTGGTGGCGAAGACGGTGACGCTGCGGCCGAGCGAGGCGGCGGCGGCGGCCAGCAGGAAGGCGTATTGCGCGCGCTCATGCGTGCCGGCGATCAACAGGATGCCCAGCGCCGGGGCAGTTCGGTCGGGCGTGCCGCTCATGGGTGTGATCCTATCATCATCTCAAGATGGAGGCGTTGGCCGCTTGGACATGGCTGCGTCAAGTGCCTCCGGCTCACTTATCCGATTCGGCTGCACCGCCTGATCCGGCGTGCGACGCGCAGAACAGGCAGTCCGGGTCGGCGGGAAGTGCGATGAGGCGGAAACGCATGGCCAGCGCGTCCCAGGTGAGCAGGCGGCCCGCCAGGCTTTCACCGATCCCCAGCACCTCTTTCAGCACTTCGGTGGCCTGCAGCGTGCCCATCACACCGGTGACAGGGCCGAGCACGCCGGCCTGCGCACAGCTCGGCACCAGGCCGGACGGCGGGGGGGCGGCGTAGAGGCAGCGGTAGCAGGGGTTGGGCGCGCCGGCGGCGTTGTGGCCGGGCCGGAAGGTGGACATCTGGCCCTCGAAGCGGAGGATTGCCGCCGAGATCAGCGTCTTGCCGGCGCGCCAGGCGGCGTCGGCCAGGGCGTAGCGGGCGGCGAAATTGTCGGTGCCGTCGCAGATGATTTCGTATTGCGCGAGCAGGGCAGGGGCGTTGTGGGCGGTGACATGCATGTTGTGCTGGACGATGCGGACCAGCGGGTTGAGAGCGGCGGCGGCGGCGGCGGCGGAGCTGGTCTTGGGCGTGTCGAGCCCTGCGGTGGTGTGGGCGATCTGGCGCTGCAGGTTTGAGAGCTCGACAGTGTCGTCGTCGGCGATGCCGATCGTGCCTATGCCGGCAGCGGCGAGGTAGAGGGCCAGCGGGCTGCCCAGGCCGCCGGCGCCTACTATGAGCACGCGGGCGGCGCGCAGGCGGGCCTGGCCGGTGCCGCCGACCTCTCCCAGCAATATGTGGCGGGCGTAGCGGGCGATTTCTTCTTCGGTGAAGTCGGGGGGGAGCATAGTAAGAAAGAAAGGCCTTCTTTTTTGAAAAAAAGAAGCAAAAAACTTTTGCTACTGTCGGGTTTGCCGAGGCTTCGGCGTTTCCTGGGGAAATTGGCTGCTGCAGATGCGGGGTGTAAAAAGTTTTTTGGTTCTTTTTTTCAAAAAAGAACTGCTTTCTTCCTTAGGATGGACGTGATGGAAAAAGCGCTGGTCTTGTTCAGCGGCGGCCAGGATTCCACCACCTGCCTGGCCTGGGCGCTGGACCGCTACGAGCATGTCGAGACAGTGGGGTTCGACTACGGCCAGCGGCACCGTGTGGAGCTGGCGTGCCGCGGGCCGATACGGGCGGCGCTGGACGCGCGCTGGCCTGGGCGGTTGGGCGGGGATCATGTGATCGACCTGCGGCCGGGGATGGCGGCGCTCGGCGAGACGGCGATGACGCGCGATGTGGCGATCGTCATGGGCGAGGAGGGCTTGCCGAATACGTTCGTGCCGGGGCGGAACCTGTTGTTCCTGACGTATGCGGCAGCTTTGGCGTATCGGCGTGGTGTGCGGCGGATCGTGGCGGGCGTGTGCGAGACGGATTTTTCCGGGTACCCGGATTGCCGGGACGATACGGTAAAGGCGATGCAGGTGGCGTTGAACTTGGGGATGGAGCGGCGGTTTGTTCTGGAGACGCCGTTGATGTGGCTGGACAAGGCGGCGACCTGGGCGATGGCGGACGCTCTGGGTATTCTCGAAATCGTCGTTCGCGACACGCACACTTGCTATCTGGGGGAGAGGCGTGTGCTGCACGAATGGGGATATGGCTGCGGCGCGTGTCCGGCCTGTGAGCTGCGCGCGGTCGGATATGTGAGATTTTGCGAACGTAAGGAAGGTGTTCTTTTTTGACAAAAAGAAGCAAAGACTTTTGCTTCCACGCATTTTCAGCGTGCGTGCTTCTCCTGCAACATCCGCACGCTGCAAATGCGCGGGAACAAAAGTTTTTTGCTTCTTTTTTTCAAAAATGAAGGCCTTCCTTGCTTACGCCCGCGCCGGATCGATCCAGCCAATATTCCCATCTGCGCGCCGGTACACGACATTCAGCTCCCCGGTTGAGGAGTTGCGGAACATCAGCACCGGCTGGTCCGCCAGGTCCATGCGCATGACTGCGTCGCCCACTGTCAGCCGGTCGATCTCGGTGACCGTCTCGGCGATGACGGTGGCGAAGGTGGAGGCGGTGATTTCGGTCTGCTCAGCGGCGGCGGGCGCCTCGTCGGGTTCAGCGCGCAGGACGTAGGCGCGGGCCGATTGCGGCTTGTCGCGGCTGGCGGGCGCGCGATGGTGTTCGTTTACCCGTCGGCGGTAGCGTCGCAGGCGGGTGGCGATATGCTCGGCGGCGTCGTCGAAGGCCGCGTTTGCGTCGCCAGCCTCGCCCTCGCCGCGCAGGGTGAGGCCGCGGCCGGCATGGACGTTTATGTCGCAGGTGAAGAAGCTGCGGGCGCGGCCGAACGTGACGCTGGCTTCCATCGCCTGGTCGAAATACTTGCTGGTGATGCCGTCCAGGCTCAGGGCCACGCGGGTACGCAGGGAGTCAGACAGGTCCACCTGTTTGCCCGAGACGTTGATCTGCATGCAGCCACCTCCGTGCCAGTCCAAAGGATAGGCGGGCGCCTACGCCATGACGGCTGGTGCTGCCTGCAAGGCGCGGTCCCGCTTGCGCTGCACCGAACTGGGGATGCGCAGCGCGTCGCGGTATTTGGCCACCGTTCGGCGCGCGATGTCTATGCCCTCGCGTTTCAGTGTGGCCACGATCGCGTCGTCCGACAGGATGTCGGCTTGCGTCTCGGCGGCCACCATGGCGCGTATGCGGTGGCGCACGGCCTCGGCGCTATGGCTTTCGCCGCCGGCGCCGGCGATTGCGGTGGTGAAGAAGTATTTCAGCTCGAAGATGCCGCGCGGGGTGGCGATGAACTTGTTGGCGGTCACCCGGCTGACGGTGCTCTCGTGCAGGGTCACTTCCTCGGCGATGTCTCGCAGGATCAGCGGGCGCAGGTGGCTGACGCCGTGGCGGAAGAAGCCGTCCTGCCGGCGGACGATCTCGCTGGCGACCTTGAGGATGGTCTGCGCGCGCTGCTGGAGTGATTTCACCAGCCAGTTGGCGGTGGCCAGGCGCTCGCTGGCAAAGGCGCGGGTGTCGCGCGCGGGGTCCCGGCTGATGCGGGCGTAGAACGCCTCGTTGACCAGGATGCGCGGCATGGTGTCCGGGTTCAGCTCCAGCAGCCAGTCCCCGCCTGGGGCGGCGCGCATTAGCACGTCCGGGATTACGGCAGGCAGGGGCGCGCTGTCCCAGTTCGCGCCTGGTTTTGGTTCCAGCTCGCGGATTTCGGCGATCATGTCCTGCAGGTCGTCCCAGTCGACGCCGCAGACCTCCATGAGGGTGCGCATGTCGCGCCTGGCGAGGTGCTCCAGGTTCTCCAGGAGTGCTGCCATCGCCGGGTCCAGGCGGTTGCGCTCGCGCAGCTGGGCGGCCAGGCACTCGACGAGGCTGCGCGCGAACATGCCCACGGGATCAAATGCCATCATGCGCTGGCGTATGGCTTCCACGCGGTCAGGGTCGGCGCCCAGCGCGCGGGCGATGTCGGCGGTGTCCGCGGACAGCCGGCCGGAGGGTTCCAGCAGGGCGATCAGGTGCGCGCCGACCAGCCGGTCCGCACGGTCGGGGAAGCCGAGGCGGAGCTGCTCGCCCAGGTGGTCGCGCAGGCTGGGCCTGGTCTGGAGCGTCTCCTCCAGGCCGCGGTCGTCGGATTCGAAGCTTTGCGAGCCGCCGGACGAGGAGAGCGTGGAGGGCATGGCGAGCCCGTCGGCGGGCCCGAGCGCTTCGTAGCCGTCGGCCTCGTGATCCAGCGGGCCTTCGCCGGCTTCGGGCATGGTGGTAGCGGCCACCAATTCGGCGGAGTCGGCGCCTTCGGCGGGGCGGTCGGGCAGGTCCGCGGCCGGCCGCTCGCCCAGGATCTCGGCGCGCTCGTCGCGCTCCAGCAGCGGGTTGCGCTCCAGCTCCTCCTCGATGAAGGCGGCGACCTCCAGGTTGGAGAATTGCAGCAGCTTGATCGCCTGACGCAGCTGGGGCGTCATGACCAAGGATTGCGACTGGCGGAACTCGAGACGGGGGCCGAGGGACATTGTGCGCGAGTCTTAGCGCGGATTAGGTTTCAGGAAAGACAAAGGTTGCGGGAGCGGGGGGCGAAGTAAGGAAGGCCTTCTTTTTTGAGAAAAAGAAGCAAAAAACTTTTGCTCCGCCGCCTGCATCACGGCCTGACCTGGTTCCGCAAGTGCGCGCATTGGCAGAACCGGAGCGCGCCTGCGGGGCAGGCGGGGGAGCAAAAGTTTTTTGGTCCTTTTTTTTAAAAAAGGACTGTTTGCTTCCTTACCTAGCGGCAGTGTCAGCGTTTCCCACGCGATAGGACACGGGAGCGAAAGCATGGATACCATCGAGGGGCTGGCGCGCGAGCATGGCTTCAGCGTGGAGGCGGTGCGCGTGCTGCAGGACGCGTTGGCAAGCGGCGGCGGCAGGATGGCGCAGTTCAGCCATCCGGAGCTGGGCGGCATGGGCCAGTGGTCGGCTGGGGGCATGACGCAGATTGGCGCGATGGGCGACACCGGTCTGCGCGACCGGGTGGGGCGCCTCTGCGCGGCACTGGCGGCGGAGCCGGCGCCGGCTCCCGCGCCCGCGGCCCCGTCGTTTGGGCGGTCAGCAGATTGGTGGCCGGGCGATCTGGGGCAGCCTTCCGCGGCCGGCGCGCAGGACGGCATGCGCTATGCGTGCTTTCCGGAGGCCAAGCGCGTGGCGGTGGAGCAGGCGGGGCGGGTGACTGTCTATGATAGCGGCCAGCACCGGATCAGCGGGGTGTCGCAGTCGCAGGGGGGTGGGCAGGAGCTGGTGTTCAGCAGTCAGATGGGTGAGGTGCGGGCGCAGGATCTGCCGGTGGCTTAGGCCCTGTCTCGAAACGCGCCTGGAGCGGCCATCTGACGCACATTTGTCATGCGACCGCGTGCTGGAACGACGCTCCGGCGCTCTAAGATGCACGCCAGCTAGCGACGTCTCGGGACAGGCAATCAGGGGAGGAAGGAAGGCCTTCTTTTTTGAAAAAAAGAAGCAAAAAACTTTAATTTCTCCACCTGCACGACGGCCCGCTCAGGTCCTGCAAATACAAGACTTTGCAGAACCTGAGCGGGCACTGGGTGCAGGCGGGGGGAGCAA
>CAXTCL010000102.1:0-13034 GCA_964242035.1 uncultured Acetobacteraceae bacterium
GGCCGCACAGGCGCACGGGGCGCCTCTGCACGCGGCGCCGCAGCACGCGGCGCTTCAGCACGGGGCGCTTCAGCACGGGGCGCTTCAGCACGGGGCGCCGGCCGCGCAGCCTCTGGACGCGGCGCCGGCCGCACAGCTTCCGGACGCGGCACTGGCCGTGCCTCGGGACGCGAAGCCTCGGAACGCGGGGCCTCGGTGCGCTGTGCCGGCACGGGCCGCGGCGTCTCGGCGCGGCGTAGCGCGGGCTCGGCTTCCCGCGGCGCGATACGGGCCGGCGGCACCACGGCCCGCGGCTCCACCGCGTTGGGCCGGGATGCGCGCGCCTGACCGCCTGCGTCCGGCCGCGCCGGTTCGGCTGGGCGGGCTTCCTGGCCACGCAAGGCCGGTGTGGCACCGACGCGCCTCTCCTCAGGCGTCTGCGCACGCGTTTCCGGCCGTGGCGCAAGGCCGGGGCGCACGCCCTGCGGCGTCGCACCTTGCGGCACGCGGACTGCTCCCTCCTGCGGCACGCGGGCCGCCTCGCCCGGCGCATGCAACTCCTGACGACCAGGCGGCTGGTCCGGGCGGCTGCCCAGGCGAGCATCCGGCCTGCCGCCGCCGGGGCTGCGCAAGGCAGGCAACCCGCCTTGTGTGCGCGGCCCTGCAGCCGGCTCACCGGGGCGCGGCTCCGTCCCGCGTAGCGGCGCCGCCTGGCCCGGCCGGACTTCGCCGCCGCGCGGCGCATTCACAGCCCCGGGCTGCAAGCCGCGTTCGCCGCGGCCCACCTCGGCTGCCGGCACCGCGCGTACGCTCGGCGGCAAGGCAGCGCGGCGCAACGGCGGCGGCGCGCCACGTCGGATGTCGGCCTCCTGCGCGATGCGCGGTCCTGCGATGACCCGCAGCGGTGCGGCCGGTGCCGAGACGTTGAAGCGCCGCGCGGCCTCGCGCGACAGGTTGGGGGTCTGTGCCGTAGGCACCACGGCCAGGCGGCCGACGAACGGACGCGCATGCAGCAGCGCCGCCTGTGGCAGCGGGCGATACACCGCCTCGATCGGCCGGCCGGCGGCAAACGCGCCCGCCGGCACCACCGTCGCCGCGCGCTCGTTGATGAACACGTTGCGGTTGTTGATCGTCGTGTTGTTGATGTAGGTCGGCCCGCGCCGGATGATCGTCTCCGGCACGCCGTACGGCGTGTTCAGCCGCGCGAAGTAGGACGGCTGGCAGTGATACCAGGGATAGTACGGCTCACGCGGCCCGAGCGGTATCCAGGCCGGCGCGTAGCCGCCGACCGCGAAGTTGATGGACGCGCCGGCCAGTGCCGCGCCGCCCACGTCGAGGAACGTCACCAATGCGGGCGAATACACCGGGTAAGGCGAGCCGGCGCTCACCTCGGCCCGGGCCTCGCCTGGCACCCAGCCCCAGCGATTCTCCACCTGCACCCAGCGGCCGTAATGGAAGGGCGCGAAGCCCCAGCGCGAATTGTCCACCCAGGTCCAGCCCCACGGATGCACGTAGGACCAATGGCCGTCGCGGTATGGCGCCCAGTTGGCCGGCACGCTCTGCGGATACCACACCTGGCCGTATTGCTGGGTCTGGGTGAAGCTACCGTAGGTCTGCAGGTCGGCCGCACCCGTCATATACTGCACCTGCGCCGGCACGCCGGCCGCAAAGGCATGCCGGGCGGGAGCGCGCAGCAGTCCCTGCAGGAACGCGTCCGTCTGCAGACCGCCCACCGAGCCCTGCAGCGTGTCGGTGCCGCCGATCGTGGCGGTCTGCTGCGGCCCGACATCGAGCGAAAGATTGGTGCCCGCCACATGCGCCGCCCCCTCGACCACCGTCACCATGGTCGCGTCATCGGTGTCGCCGGCGACGATCTCGTAGCGGCCGGCGGCGGTGATCTGCACGGCGCCGCGCGGCGTGTTGATGGTGACGTTCTGGCCCTGCGGCAGGCTGCGCAGCTGGAGGAACATGGCCCCCTGCGCCGCCGTCGTGGTGAACTGCGCCTGGTCCAGCGCGGTCACGTCCAGTTCGGTGGAGCTGGCCAGGACGATACGGTTGTCGGCGATCTCCAGGGTGGCCTGGGCGGCCGGCTCGGTCCAGAAGGCCTCGCCGTTGGTCACCGGGTAGTTCAGCGTCGCCGGGCTCCACTGCGTCTCGCCGGAATCGTGGAACGAGACAGTGCCCTCGATCGCGGCGACCCGGCCGGCCAAGGCAGGCGGATCGGTGTTCGCGTCGCCGGCGGGATCGGCGCCCTGCTGTTGCGCATTCGGCTGTTCGGCGCCAGGCGGGGGCGCGGGCTGCGCCAAGGCAGGCAGGCTGGCCGTGAGGCTCAGGCTGGTTGTTGCCAGCCACATGCTGAGCCGCATCAGCCGGGTATGAGAACGCATGTGAGACACTCCATCTGCAGGCGAACACCGCCTCGCCCTCATTCAACAATACGAACATGGCAGGATGAGGACGGCCCCGGTAACACCAGGTAACCCAGGCCGGTTACGGCCGTGACATAGTGTGACATCGCACCGAACAACATGTTTTTGCCGCTGACTTGAGGCGGCTTGCACCTAGAATAGAGTTATGAACTCCGCCGTCGAGAACGGCAGAGAGGGAGAGACTTGTTATGATCGGACGTATCGTGCGGCGGGCGGCTTTGCCGATCGCCCTTATGGCCAGCACCTTGCTCGGCGGCTGCTACGCCTATCCGTATGGCGGCTACGGCTACCCCGCATATGGCTATGCCGGCTATCCCTATGGCGGCGGCTACGGCTACGGGTATGGCTATCCCGGGTATCTCGGCACCGGCGTCTTCTTCGGCGGCTGGGGCGGCGGCTTCTACCGCGGCGGCTATGGCGGCTTCTACAACCGCGGCTGGGGTGGCTATGGCGGGCGCGGCTTCGGCGGCGGCGGCCATTGGGGGGGCGGCTTCCATGGCGGCGGCGGCGGCTTCCACGGCGGCGGCGGCGCCGGCTTCCATCACTGAGGCGTAGCGGTTACACGGCGGCGCGGCAGATACTGCCGCGCCGTAGCCGCAAGGATCACGCAGGATGAACGAGACGCCGCCTCCCCAGAGCTCGCGCGGCAGGTTTCTTGCCCTCATCGTCATCGCGGCTTTGCTGGCTGGCGGCCTGTGGCTCGTACGTAAGCTCGGCTCCGCCAGCGCACTGCAGGATTGTGTCGCGACGGGGCGGCATGATTGCGGGTCGTAGCGGGGGCGACCCACGGAAAGCGGTCGACCCAATACCCGTATCAATGATCAAACATCTTTGCGGAACGTGGCCGCTCCGGTAGAGGCGGTCGCCATGTCGATCGGCCACGACCGGAATGGGACTGAGATGCACCTGCGGATGTGGGCTGCCGCCTCGTCTCACGGCAACTGGACAGATGCCGCCCTCACGTCGCTTCTCGCAGCCTTTGGGGCGGATAGCCCGCCCGCGCCGGGGGAGTTCTGGCGGCGTTACCACCTTGAACATGCCTGGCTGGCGGCGTTGCCGGACGTGACCGCCTTCACGGCGATGGTGCTCGCCGTGCGGATCGCCGCCAGCCAGCCAGCCTCGCCTGCATCGGACCAGCCCTCAGCCGACCATCTCGCGGCTTTCCGCGCAAAGGCGCCGGACCAGGCCGGGCTGGGGCCGGCCTTGCGCGCCCTGGGCTTGCCGGCCGACGCGGCGGCACCCGGCCCGGCCGGACGTGCCGCCATCGCCGCCGCGTGGCCGGTGGCGCAGGCCGTGGAAGCGCTGCTTGCCAGCGGCGGAGACGATCGGCTGACGCTCGATCCTGCCACGGGTTTGAACCGCTATGGCTGCGCGCCCTGGCCCAGGCCGGGCGTGATGGGGTTCGCGTCCTGCACCGCGTCCAGCCTGGCCGAACCGCAGTTCCTCGCCGCCGAGACCGCCCGGCGCGACCTGATCGGGGCTGCCCTCGCCGCCGGAACGGAGCCTGCCCTGGCCGACGCCAGCGCACGCGCGGCAGACCGCATCCTGGCGCATTTCAGCGTGTCGGACATCGCCGACGCGATACTGGCCGCCTCCGGGACCGATGCCGCCCTGATCGTGACCGGCCTGCTTGCCGCCGAACAGCCGGATGCGGCGCTCACCAGCATCCTCGTCAGCCCGGCGGAGACAGGCAGCGGCGTGCCGGACGCCGTGCAGGGCCGCCACTTCTCTTCCTGCACCCCGTCCGGACAAGCCGTGCCGAAAGGCGGCGCCCTGGACGGTCTGCAGCACATGCCGCATCTGGTCACGGTGGCACTCCGCCACGGGGACGGCAGCCCTTGCAGCGCCCAGCAGGTCGCCGCCGCGTGCGAAGCCGCGATCGCCGCCGCCCTGCCCGCCGGGCGCGCCGTCCTGCACGCGATAGACGGCTCCAAGACCGGCCTGACCGCGCCCGACCGCCCTTCGCTCCTGCGCCTGGCCCGCCGCTTCGGCCGCTCGCTGGACATCGTCATCGACGCCTGCCAGGCGAGGATAGAACCGGCGCTGGTGCGTTGGTACCTGCAGCAGGGCTTCCCGGTGCTCGTCACCGGCTCCAAGTTCTTCGCAGCCCCCGGATTCTGCGGCGCCGTGCTGTTCCCGCGCGACCGCCTGCGCCGCATCGCCGCCGGCGCGCTGCCGAACGGGCTGGCCGCCTATGCCGGCGTGGTGGACGGCATAAGGTCGCGCCTCTGCCCCGGCCTCCTGCTGCGCTGGACGGCCGCCCTGCATGACATGGCGGCGTTCGGCCGCCTGCCCGCCGACGAGGTGGGGCGCCGGCTGGGCGTGCTCGGCCAGTCGGTCGAGCGGACGCTACGCCGGGACGCCCGGCTTGCCCTCGTGGCCGCCCCCCGCCCCGGCGGGCTGGGCTGGTCGGACAGGCGCAGCGTGTTCACCTTCATGGTGCGCGGCCACGCCGGCTGGCTGGACGCGTCAGCCCTGCGTCCGCTCTATCTCGCCCTGCACGACGATACCTCCGTGTCGCCAAGCTGCCAGATCGGCCAGCCGGTGCAGCTTGGCAGCCCGGCACTCGGCGGGTTGCGTCTGGCGGTCAGCGCGGCGCAGGTCTGCGCGGGCGGCGATCAGGCGGAGGCGCTGGGGATGGTGATCGGCAAGCTGGGGGCGTTATTGGATCGGACCGGCGTGGTTTCCGTGCGTGGGGGGGCGGTTTTGGTGGGGTCGTAGGAAGGCAAGGAAGGCCTTCTTTTTTGAAAAAAAGAAGCAAAAAACTTTTATCTCCCCCGCCTGCACCGACGAGCGCCCAGGTTCTGCCGGCGCGCGCACTGGCAGGACCAGAGCGCGCCCTGGTGCAGGCGGGGAGATAAAAGTTTTTTGGTCCTTTTTTTCAAAAAAGGACTGCTTTCTTCCTACCCTAACGCCCGCCCCCGCCCCAGTCCGAAGCCGCCGCGCCGCGCCCAACCCGCCTGCTCGGCCGTATCAAGCGCAGAGACCACCACCGCCGTCCCGTCCGGCACGCACGCGCGCACCTGCCCCGTAGCCGCCATGAGCTCCGCCGAGCAGGCAAGTTGCACGTAATCCAGCCCGGCCTCCGCCATGTCCAGGAGGCGCAGCAGGGCCAGGCTGGCGTCCGCCAGGACCAGCCGATAGCCGCGTGCCTGGGCGAACCGGCGGGCGAACGTGAAGCCGTCCAGGTCTGACAGCAGGTCCGCGCTGGTGACGTAGAGCAGCACCTCGTTGCGGAGTGCCAGCGGCAGCGACTCGTCGAAGGCCATGAAGCCGGCCGACAGAATGGTCTGGACAGTCAGGTTGATCGCGAATGCGCCGCAGCCCCGCAGCTCCCGTGGCGAGCCGAGCATCGCCAGCATGCGCTGGTCCAGTATCCTGGTGAGCCGGCGGAACAGCCAGGGTTCCGCCTTCAGGTCGCAGTCTGGGCAAAGCTCGGCGGCGATCTCGGGTATCGCGAAATAGCGCTCCTCCCAGGCGGGTGGGCCGGCCTTGCCGTCCAGACGCAGGACCGGCCGCCAGCGGGAGAAGCGCGAGAGGTCCGCCTGGTGCAGGCGCGCCTCCAGTTCGGCGAGCCTGGTGGCATCGAGCGGCAGCAACGGTCTTGCGGCGGCGGCCGGCATCTCCGCATCGCTGATCTCGTCGAGCAGCCAGTCTGCCTGATGGGGCAGGTCATACAGCGCCAGGAGACCGCCGATTTCGGGAACCATGCCGTCGGGTTGTCCTGCCAGCAGGTGGCCGAGCGCGGTTCGCGCCTGTGCCAGCTCGGAGTCTCCACCGTTGCGCCAGACGATCGCCAGCCGCCCGTGCGACAGCTCGAACATCTGTGCCCGGTCCGTCCCGGCCAGTGGCAGGACGGCCTCGCGCGCCAGGCGGATGTGGTGCGGCCGCGCCAAAACCTGCGGCAGGCTGTTGGTGTGCAGGACGACCGCGCGCCGTCGCGCACCCGCGCGCGCGCTCTGCTGCAGCACCTGCCTGAAAGCAGCCTCGTCCTGTCCAACCATCAATGGCAGCCCGCCTCGCGGTCGACTCTTGGGCAAGCAACAAAGGCCTTCTTTTTTGAAAAGCAGCAAAAAACTTTTGGTCCCTGCGCAGGCTCAGCCGCTTCGGTGTGTCCGAAGGCGCCCGGACGCTGCCGACGCGGGGGAAGCAAAAGTTTTTTGGTCCTTTTCTTCAAAAAAGGACTGCTTCCTTCCTTCCTCACTTACGCACCCCCAAGAAGCGCCGGATTGCCGCACCCCGCCCGCCCCGGCAGCCCAAGTGCGCCCGCCCGCCCGCCGCATTGCGCCAGCGTGCAGGCGGACGCGCTGTGGCAGCGCTGCATGCGCAACGCCGCCTGCACCTGGTCCAGGAACGGCCCCGCAAACAGGCCGATCCCGTGCGCCTGCCCCCAGCCGAGTGCCGGTTCCCCGTCCACACCCGCGAGCACCAGCCGGCCCGGCGCCGCGCCCAGCCGCGCCAGCCCTGAAGCAGCCTCGGCCTGAAGCAAGGCGGGTGACCAGGTCAGCACGACCAGGTCAGCCTGCAACGCATCCAGCCGCGCCAGGCGCCACGCCGCCGGTTCCACCCGGTTGATCACCAGGCTGCTTCCAGCCAGTTTCAGCAAACCGCGCGCATGGTCCAGCAGATCCAGATCGGCGGCCGCCTCGAGCAGGGAGACCGCCACCCAGAGGCGCAGGCCGGACGCGGCGGCCAGCTTGGCCAGGGCGGCGAACGCCGGCGAGACGATCGCCGGCAGGCCGAGCTCGATGAGCACGGGCAGGCGCTGGGTCATTGCCTGCCGCAGCAGGCGGGACCGGGCCTGCAGGTCCTCGTGCAGCACGGCCAACAGGCGGGCATCCAGCACGCCAGCGAAATGGCGGAACAGGAACGGATCGGTGACGGCATGGGTGACCAGATCGCCCAGATGCAGGCGGTCCAGCCCGACGCCCACCGCCTGGAACGCCGGTGCGAGCCGGCGCGCGAGCGTCAGGCTGCGGTCCGCTGCCAACGACAGGCCTGTCTGCTGTCCGAGCAGCCCGGCCAGCGGCGCCTTGGCGATGATCTCCTGCAAGGCGGCCAGGCTGACCGGCTGGCCTTGCAGCGCAGCCTCCGGTGCCTTCGTGCTGGGAGCGGTGCGCGACGCCAGGTAATCCGCCAGGCACGCGTGGTCCTCCTCCAGCCGCCACAAGGCGACCAGGTCACCGCCCTCCGGCGCGTCGATGGCGAACAGCCGCGCCAGGCTTGCCGGCAAATGGGCGGGCGCGTACGGGTCCGCCGCCTGCTCCGGCCGGCACGCCGCGCACAGCAGGACCAGATCCTGGTTTGACATGGCGAAGACCTGGCCGGCAAAGCGCTGCGCGCATTCCTGCAGGAGCACCCGCGCCACGCGCAGGTGATAGGCCCGCGGCGCGGCAAGCCGCGACAGGCGCAACACCACCACCAGCCTGCCCGCCGGCGAGCGCCCCGCGCGCTCGGCCGCCTCCGCGAGCTGGCGTTCGGCGCCCCGCAGCCCCGCTGCCGCATCGCCGCGCCGGGGCATCGCCACCTGGCGGGTCTGTCCGCTGCCGGACTGCACGGTCAGCATCCCGGTCGCCGGCCGATCACAAAGCCCCGCCATTTTCCGCTTGCTGACATCGCGTGTAGTCTGGCGCGGATATGGTTGAACTATCGTTAGCGCCCGCCGTGCTGCGCCCAGGTCTGCGCGTCTATGCCATCGGCGACGTCCATGGCTGCCTGGACCGGCTGGTGACGCTGCATTGGGCGATCAATGCCGACCTCGCCGCCTACCCCGTCACCGAAAGCGTGCTCGTCCACCTCGGCGACTACGTGGACCGCGGACCGGACAGCGCCGGCGTGATCTGGCTGCTGACAGGCACCGTGGCGCCGCCCGTCACCCGCCGCGTGGACCTGCAGGGCAACCACGAGAAGCTGATGCTGGGCGCCATCTCCGGTGACACCCGGGCCGCGGAGACCTGGGTGGAGAACGGCGGCGAGAAGACGCTGGAAAGCTACGGTATCCCGCCCGAAGCAGGGCCGGCGGAATGGGGCGCGCTACTGCCCCTGGCGCACCGCCAGTGGCTGAAGACACGCGCGCTGACCCACCAGGAGGGCGGCTACCTTTTCGTGCATGCCGGCATCCGGCCGGGTCGCAAGATCTACCGGCAGAGCCCGGACGACCTGCTGTGGATACGCGAACCGTTTCTTTCCAGCAAAGACAAGCATCCGTTCGTGGTGGTGCACGGCCATACGCCGGTCAGCGAGCCGGCGGTCCGCCCGAACCGCATCGGGATCGATACCGGTGCGGTCATGGGGGGCGCGCTGACGTGCCTGGTGCTGGAGAGCAATCACATGCGGTTTCTGACGGCTTAAGGAAGCAAGGCCCTCTTTTTTGAAAAAAAGAAGCAAAAAACTTTTGTTCCTCCGACGCTCAGCAGCTTCGGCGTCTGCAGAAGCACCCGACTGATGCAAATGCGGGGAGAGAAAAGTTTTTTGCTTCTTTTTTTCAAAAAAGAAGGCCTTGCTTACTTCCTTCAGGCCACCGCCGCCCGCCCGGCCAGCCCGTCGAACAGCTCCAGCATCACGCCGCGCCAAGCCGCCACGGGATCGCCCTCCTCCAGCACCTCCGGCACGCCTACGCAGCGCAGCCACTGGAAACAGCCGAACAGCGCGTAATCCGCGTAGCTCGGCTCCTCGCCGCCGGCGAAGGGCTGTCCGGCCAGCACGCGTCGCAGCGGCGTCAGTGTCGCGCGCAGGCCGGCAAGCTTCGCGGGTGCCGCATCACGCGCGGCCTCCAGCGTCGTGCCCAGCCGGATCTCGCGCGACTGGCGGAAATACGCCTGGTCCGCCGGGTGCAACTGGCTGAACACCGACCACGCGGCGAACGGGAACATCGCAGGCACCAGAACCGTGTCTGCCCAGGCGATGATGAAGCGGGCATGCGCCTCGCCGCCGACGCCGCCGAACAGGCTCGGCCCGTTCGTGTGCCGCTCCTCCAAATGGTAGGCGATGGCGGTCGAATCGGCCACCACGGCGTCGTCATCCACGATCACCGGCACCTGCCTGTTGTGCGGCGCGCCCGGCAGCAGCGCCGCCTCGCTGAACCGCCACGGCACCGTCTGCGGCTCCAGCCCCTTGTGGGCCATCGCCATGCGCACCCGCCAGCAATACGGGCTGAAACGCAGCTCCGGATCGCGTCCCGCCAAGTCGTACAGCTTGATCAACCATTCACCTCCGGCCGCACCGCAGAAAACCGCTGGCCCACCGTCCATGTGGCGTTAACATGGCCGTGTGAACATCCTCGCTCCCCCGAAAGCCCGCCTGGCCGTCGAAGTCGTGCATGACCTGGTCTGCCCGTGGTGCTACCTTGGCATCCGCAGGTTGCGCCGCACAATAACCCGCCGGCCAGACCTGCTGGTGGACATCACCTGGCGGCCGTTCCTGCTGAACCCGGACATGCCGCGCGGCGGCATGTCGCGCGGCGACTACGTGCTGCGCAAGTTCGGCGGCGAGGAACGCGCGCGCCGCATGTACGCCTCCGTCACCGAGATCGGCCGCGCCGAAGGCGTAATGTTCCGCTTCGACCGCATACGCCGCACGCCCTCGAGCGTGGACGCACACCGCCTGGTGCGCTGGTCCGCAGGGTTCGGCCGCGCCGACGAGATGGTGGAAGCCGTGCTCGCCGCGCACTTCACCGACGGGCGGGACATCGGCGACATCGCCGTGCTGACCGCGATCGCCGCGAGCTGCGGCCTGCGCGCCGCCGCGGCACGCAGCTTCCTGGCGAGCACCGCCGAGGTGGACGGCGTGCACGCGGAAAACCTGCGCGCGCACCGGCTGGGGATAAACGGCGTGCCGTGCTTCGTGGTGTCGGGGTGTCACGCGATTGCCGGCGCGCAGGAGCCGGAGGTGATCGAGCGGCTGCTGGATGTGGCGGCGGCTGAGGCGGGGTAGGCAAGGCAAGGCCTTCTTTTTTGAAAAAAAGAAGCAAAAAACTTTTGGTCCTGGCGCTGTTGCGGAGAGCTCGATCGATCCGGAAATGTGCTTTGCGTTGATGCCGCGAAACGAAACGCCAGGCTACGGAACGATCAAGGCGCCCGCACCAGCGACAGGGACAAAAGTTTTTTGCTTCTTTTTTGCAAAAAAGAAGGCCTTGCTTCCTTGCCCACCCTAAATCGCCCGGAACCCGCCATGGCAGCCTACCGCCTGCACTACTTCCCCGAGTCCGGGAACAGCTACAAGCTCGCCCTCATGCTCACCCTGTGCGGGCAGAGCTTCGAGCCGGTCTGGACCGATTTCGGCGCCGGCATCACCCGCACGCCGGAGTGGCGCAGCACGGTCAACGCGATGGGCGAGATCCCCGTCCTGGAGCAGGACGGCGAACGCCTGACGCAGACCGCGCCCATCCTGCTGCGCCTGGCAGACACCTACGGCCAGCTCCACGCCATCACCGAACGCGAGCGGTTCGACATCCTGCGCTGGCTGTTCTGGGACAACCAGAAGCTCTCCGCGGTGATGGCCGAATACCGCTACCGGCGCGCGTTCACACTCTCACCCAACACGGCTGTGCTGGCGCACCTGAAAACCAGGCTGGACGATTTCCTCGGCATCCTGGAACGCCATGTCGCTGAGCACGCCTTTGTCGCAGCAGGCCGCCCGACCGTGGCCGACCTTTCGATGACGGGTTACCTCTGCTTCCCGGTGCACGAGAGCGGCTATGACCTGGCGGCCAACTACCCAGCGATCACCGCGTGGCTTGGGCGCGTGTCGGCGCTGCCTGGCTGGAAGGCGCCGTATGATCTGCTGCCCGGGCAGCGGCTGCGCTGCTACGTCTAGAGAAGAAGCAGGCAGTCCCGTCCCCAGATTGGCGCGCTTGGTGCTGAATTCTTGCCGAAAGCAGTCGCGCCGGCCTCCACCGTGGAGGTAAGCCGCCCTGCACTCCCACCAGTCGGCAGCCGCAGAAAACCCAAGCGCCTCAACGTCGAGGAAGCAAAAGTTTTTTGCTTCTTTTTTTCAAAAAAGAAGGCCTTGCTTACCTCAACTCCCCCCCGCCGAAAGCCCCGCATTCCGCGTGTCCGAATAGAACCGGCAGCTATTCTCCCCGCCAGGCACATATTGCGGGCACCCGATCGCATCCACCCGCCCAGGCTCGGGCACCGGCACATGCGGCGGCAGGTCGCCCACGATCGCCTGCCCCACGCCGATGGCACCTGCCACCGCGGCCGCGTTCTGCCCGGAAGCCGCCGCCGCCGCGCGGAACGCATCATGCGCGCTGTTCCACACCACCGCCGCCGTCAGCAGGGCAGAGGGCTTCACCGCCGGCGATGCGCCGAGCACGATGCCCATGCCGGGCGTCACCCGCCCGGTGCCGAACAGGTTTTCCATGGTGATCGCGCAGGCCACCGCGTCGCCGCGCCTGTCGATCACCACGAAGCTGGTGGATGCGGGGAGCGAGGGCAGCGTGCCGGAGGATTGCGGGTGCTGGAGCAGCGCCAGCGGGTCCCGCCCTGCCGCGCCGGAGCGCCAGGCCGCCACCGCACCGATCGAGGCGTCGGCCATCGACTGCGTCACCGTGTTGCTGCGCAGGTAGTCGAGATAGGCCGCCGCCGCGCCCAGCCCGCCATCGGCAGGTGGCGGCAGGAAGGCCGCCTGGTCGGCGCCGGTGCGTATGACGATGGGATCGGCCAGGACCGGCGCACTGCGCCGCAGGTCGTTGGCACTCACCGGCCCGCCGGCAAGCCGGCTTGCCTCTTCGAAGCGCTTCGACATGAGGCCGGTGTAGAGATCACCCACACCCACCACCGCGAGCTGGTTCAGCGTGGCGCCCAGATCCGACTGCACGAGCCGCGCGCCTTCGGCCAGAGGCTGGCCGTTCGGCGCGAAGATCGCCGCCGCGTTCGGGTCTCCCAGCAGCGGGCCCTGCACCTGGGTGAGGTCGCGCGCCAGCGCCCGGGAGATGGAGAAGCCCGCATCGGCGGCCTGCCGCGCCGGCGCGATCAGCGAGCCGAACGGCTTGGAGCCGTACTGGGCCGCCAGCAGGTACATGCCGCGCGCCAGCATCGGCACGCCCGCCGGCCGGTCGCCGGCGTTCACCGCGGGTGCCCGTGGCGTGAACATGATCGCCTGCGGGATGCCGTGCCCGGGCGAGCCGGCGCCCGGCTGATAGGCGATGCACGCGCCGCCTGCGCCCAGCGAGGCGCGCGAGGGCAACGTGGCCGACAGCATGAACCCCAAAGTCACGGCCGCATCTGCCGCGTTGCCGCCGGTCGCCAGCACTTCGCGCGCCGCCAGGGCGGCCAGTGGCTCGTCCGCGGCCACGCCGCCGATGAAGCCGTGTAGGTGCTCGCCGGGGTCCAGCGGGCCGCCCAGCAGGGTCTTGCTGACGCTATGCACCGTGCTGTGTACGGTCTCGCACCCGCCGCTCAGCAATGACAGGCCAACGGCCAGCACCAAACCCTGCCGTGTCCGGCCGCCCACGCGTGTGCTCACCGGTGCTGGTACTCCGCCCTGAAATCGAGCCGGTGGAATAAACGCGATCCTAAGGCGGGGCAAGGAAGCGGTTTCGCCCGATCGGAGCGGTAAGGAAGCAAGGTCTTCTTTTTCGAGAAAAAGAAGCAAAAAGCTTTTGTCTGCGCTGTCGCGGATCGT
>CAXTCL010000103.1:0-13025 GCA_964242035.1 uncultured Acetobacteraceae bacterium
CGGGGAAGCAAAAGTTTTTTGCTTCTTTTTTTCAAAAAAGAAGGCCTTCCTTGCCTTCGCAAAAAAGGCGCGCGCAAGTGATCAACGTCCGCAGAGCCGAACTGACGGACGCCACCGCCATAGGCGCGGTGCACGTGGCGGCTTGGCGCAGCACCTACCCCGGCATACTGCCCGACGACTACCTGGCGCGCCTCTCGCCCACGCGCATGGCGCTGCACTACCGTGCCACGATCGCCTCGGGCGCCACGGTGATGGTCGCCGCCGCCAGTGGCCAGGGCCCGCGTATCGTGGGATTCACCACGGCCGGGCCGCCGCGGACGCCAGGGCTGGGCGCGGCCGAGATCGAAACGCTCTACGTACTGGACGACTGGCGCGACCAGGGCGTGGGCCGGCGCATGATGCAGGGCGCCGCGGGCCAGCTCGCG
Organism: uncultured Acetobacteraceae bacterium; assembly: GCA_964242035.1. GTDB lineage: Bacteria > Pseudomonadota > Alphaproteobacteria > Acetobacterales > Acetobacteraceae > BOG-908. The sequence continues at coordinate 426 of CAXTCL010000103.1, forward strand.
GCGCGCGGCTACGGCTCGGTGTTCGTGTGGGTGCTGCGCGACAACCCGAGCCGGTGGTTCTACCAGCATCTGGGCGGGCTGCCGGCCGCCGAAGGGCAGACGCGCCTGGCCGGGGTGTCCCTCGCACAGGTGGCGTATAGCTGGGATCCGATCGGGCGGCTGTTCCAGGGCGAGAAAGGCTAGTGCCTCGTCAGCGGACAAGCGGTAACCCGTTCGGATAACGACCGGCCAACGGTGACACGGCTCGACCCCCCATCGACCAACCGCGTCAAGGCGCTGCCGGCGTTCTTCGGTTTTGCCGTGCTGGGCCTACTGCCGCTCTGGCTGAGCCTGACCAGCCTGGCCCTTTCGGCGCGCGCGATCCTCGCACACGCGCCTTTGGTGTCGGTCTCGACACGCGACGCGATCGGATTGCCGCTGGCACTGCTGTGTTTCGCGCTGGCCGGGATGTCGTTGTGCCCGGCGGCGGCGGCGGGGTCCGCCGGCGTGCGCAAGGGGCCGCGCCACTTCGACTGGCTGAAGCTGTGGCTCGGCGTAGCGGCCTCGGCGGTCCTGTTGACGGTCGTCTCGGTGCCGTTGGCCGAAATTGCAGCCTCCTGGATCATGTCGGACCGAGGCTACGCACCCTGCCCTACGCCAGCAGGGGAGCGACACCCGCCGTTACGATGGGTTGGTGGTGGCGGACGCTGTCCGGGGTAATCGGGTGCGCGGGAGGGCAAGCAAGGCCTTCTTTTTTGAAGAAAAGAAGCGAAAAACTTTTATCTCGCTGTCGCCGCCTGTCCAAAACGGCGCGACAGCCGAATCAAAAGTTTTTTGCTTCCTATTTCAAAAAAGAAGGCCTTCCTTGCTTGCCTTCAATCCGCCTCCGCCATCCCCGCCGCCAGCCTTGGCATACGACGCGCCGGCGCAGGCGACAGCCAATGCGAGAGCTGGTCCAGATACAGATAGATCACCGGCGTGGTGTACAGCGTCAGCGCCTGGCTGAGTATCAACCCGCCGACCATCGCATACCCCAGAGGCTGCCGCAGTTCGGAGCCCGCCCCGTGGCCCAGCATAAGCGGCAGGCCGGACAGCAGCGCCGCCATTGTGGTCATCATAATTGGCCGGAAGCGCATCAGGCAGGCCTGGCGTATCGCGTCCAGCGGCTCCATGCCGCCCTCCCGCTCAGCGTGTATGGCGAAATCCACCATCATGATGCCATTCTTCTTGACGATGCCGATCAGCAGAATGATGCCGACAATGGCGATCACCGACAGGTCAAAGCCGAAAATCATCAGCATCAGCAGCGCGCCCACGCCGGCCGACGGCAGGGTGGACAGGATGGTGATCGGCAGGATGTAGCTCTCGTACAGTATGCCCAGGATGATGTACACGCTGATCAGCGCGGCCGCGATCAGGTAGGGCTCGCTACTCAGCGAGGACTGGAACGCGGCGGCGTTACCCTGGAACGAGCCCTGCACCGTCGGCGGCGCGCCGATCTGCGCCCGTGCGCCATCCACCTGGACCACCGCGTCCCCGAGCGAGGCGCCCGGAGACAGGTTGAAGCTGATGGTAACAGAGGGGAACTGGCTCTGGTGGTTCACCGCCAGCGGCGAGATGGGCACGGTGCTGCGATGCACGACAGCCGACAGCGGCACGGCGGTGCCCGAAGTGCCTTTGACGTAGAGGTTGTCCAGCGTGTGCACACGGCCCTCGATATCGGGCGGCACCTCCTCGATCACGTAGTAGGAATTGAGCTGGGTGAAATACTGCGTGACTTCGCGCTGGCCAAACGCGTCGTACAGCGTGTCGTCGATCTGCTGCGGCAGGATGCCGAAGCGCGAGGCGGCATCGCGGTCGATCTGGAGCGTGGCGGTGGTGCCGGCGACCTGCTGGTCGGACGTCACGTCCCGCAGCAACGGCAAGGTCTTCAGCTTGTCCAGCAGCCTCGGCGCCCATGTGTTCAGCTCGGCCGGGTCGGCATCCTGCAGGGTGTATTGATACAGCGTCCGCGACAGCCGGCCGCCCACGGTGATGTCCTGCCCCGGCTGCATATAGAGGCGGAAGCCTTCGACGGCGCGCACCTTCTCGGTCAGCCGAGCGATCACTTTCATCACTGCATCGCGTTCGCCCCAGGGTTTCAGGTTGACGAAGATGCGGCCGTTATTGGCGGTCTGGCCGGCGTTGCCGGCGCCGACGAGGGAGGCGAAGCTCGCCACCGCCGGATCGGCCGCGATGATGGCATTCACCTGCTCCTGCTTCTTGTACATCTCACTATAGGAAATGTCCTGGTTGGCTTCGGTGATGGCGATGAGCAGCCCGATGTCCTGCTGCGGGAAGAAACCTTTTGGGATAATCACGAACAGGAAGACCGTCACGCCAAGCGTGGCGAAGAACACCATCAGCGTGATGAAGCGGAAGCGCAGCGCCACCTCCAGCGTGCGGCGATAGAACCCGAGCATGGCATCGAACATGCTCTCGATCGCGCGGTAGAGCCGACCGTGATTGTGCTCCTCCGCCTTGAGAAAGCGCGCGCACATCATCGGCGTCAGCGTCAGCGAGACGAACGCCGAGATGATGACGGTGAGCGAAACCACGATGGCGAACTCGCGGAACAGCCGGCCGACGATGCCGCCCATCAGCAGGAGCGGGATGAACACGGCGATCAGCGAGATGCTGATGGAGACGATGGTGAAGCCGATCTCGCCGGCCCCTTTGAGCGCGGCCTCCATCGGCGCCATGCCGTCCTCGATGTGCCGATAGATGTTCTCCAGCATGACGATGGCGTCGTCCACCACGAAACCGACCGCGATGGTCAGGCCCATGAGCGACAAATTGTCGAGGCTGTAGCCCAGTATGTACATGGCCGCGAAGGTGCCGACGAGGGCCAGCGGCACCGTGACACTGGGGATGATGGTCGCCCACAGGCTGCGCAGGAACAGGAAGATCACCATCACCACCAGCGCGATGGAGAGCAGTAAGGTGAACTCCACGTCGGCGACCGAGGCGCGTATGGTCTGCGTGCGGTCCACGATAGTGTCCACGTGTATCGCCGGCGGTATGCTGATTTCCAGATGCGGCAACGCCGCGCGCAGGCGCTCCACGGTGGCGATCACGTTCGCCCCCGGCTGCTTGTAGACGACCAGCAGGATGCCGCGGCGGGAATGCCCGCCGACGGCCTGCCAGGCCGCCACTTCCCGGTTCTGCGGGCCGCGCACAGCGACGCCGATGTCCTTGATGCGTACAGGCGCGCCGTTGCGATACGCCACGATCAGGTTGCCGTAAGGGTCCGGCGTGGTGAGCTGGTCATTGGCCAGGAGCGTGAAAGACTGGCGCTGGCCGTCTATGCTGCCCTTGGGGCTGTTGACGGTGGCGTCGGTCAGCACCTGGCGCACGTCTTCCATCGTCATGCCCATGGCGCCAAGGCGGGCAGGATCCACCTGCACGCGTATCGCCGGCTTCTGCTGGCCGCCTATGGAGACCTGGCTGATGCCGTTGATCTGGCTGAGCTGCTGGCTCAGCACGTTCTCCGCGTAATCATCCACCGTGGTGAGCGGCAAATCGTCCGACCACACGCTGAGCAGGAAGATCGGGCTGTCGGCCGGATTGACCTTGCGGAAGGTCGGCTGACTGGGGAGGTTCTTCGGCAGCTGCCCCTGCGCGGCGTTGATCGCCTCTAGCACGTCGGTAGCCGCGGCGTCGATGTTGCGGCTGAGGTCGAACTGCACGGTGATGGTGGACGTGCCCAGCACGTTGATGGACGTCATCTGGCTCAGGCCGTTGATCTGGCTGAACTGCGTCTCCAGCGGCTCGGCCACCGAGCTGGCCATCACGTCAGGGCTGGCGCCCGGGTAGTTGGCGGTAACCGAGATAGTGGGGAACTCGACCGCCGGCAGTGGCGCCACGGGGAGAAGCGGATAACTGGCGATGCCCACGAGGAAGATGGCGGCCATGATCAGCGAGGTTGCGATCGGGCGCTGGATAAACGGGGTCGAAATGCTCATCGCGTTACTGTTCCGCAGAAAGGAAGCAGTTCTTTTTTGAAAAAAAGAACCAAAAAACTTTTTCTCCGCTGTCGCCGGTTGCGGAAACCTATCGCTCTTTCAGGTGAGTCCGCGACAGCGGAGTCAAAAGTTTTTTGCTTCTTTTTTTCAAAAAAGAAGGCCTTGCTTGCCTAGCTGGCCGGCCGGGCATCCACCTTCATCCCAGGCTGCACACGCAATTGCCCGGAAAGCACCACAGCCTCCCCCGCCGACACGCCGGAGCTGATCACCGCCGCCCCCTCGTCCTGGTAGCCGACCTTCACGTCGGACCGCCCGATCGTGCTGTCCGCCTTCACTGTATAGACAAACAGCCCATCCGGCCCGTGCTGTACGGCCTGCGGCGGCAGCGTGAGCGCGCCGTGCTCAACCCCGAGCTGAAGGCGCCCGGTGACGAACTGACCAGGCCAGAGACGGTTGTCCGTGTTGGCGAACTGGGCCTTCAGCGCGATGGTGCCTGTCGTCTGGTCGATACTGTTGTTTATCGTGACGAGTTGACCCTGTGACAGCACGGTGCCGCCGTCCTGCTTTGTGGCAGCCACGGGCGGCGTCCCGCCGGTCGCCGCCATGGCGGCACGTATCGCGGGCAGCTGGTCCTGCGGCAGGGTGAACACCAGGCTGATCGGGTGGACCTGGGCGATGGTGACGATGCCCGTGGCATCCGTCGCATGTATGAGGTTGCCGATGTCGATCAGGCGCAGGCCGACCACCCCCTCGATCGGCGAGGTGATACGGCAGTAGTTCAGGTTCAGCGCGGCTGCAGCGATGGCCGCGTCATCGCCCTGGAGGCTCGCCTGGTCCTGGGCCACGAGGGCCTGTTGCGTGTCCACCTGCTGACGGCTGGCGACGTTCGTGCGCACCAGGCTCGCGTAGCGCACGAGGTCACGCTGGGCGTTGTCGATCATGGCCTGGTCGCTCGCACGCTTGGCCTTGGCTTGGGCAAGGGCGGCGGCGTAGGGGCGCGGGTCGATCTGCGCCAGGAGGTCGCCTGGGTGGACTTCCTGGCCTTCGCGGAAGTCGATGGTGTCCAGATTGCCGTCCACGCGGGCGCGCACGAGGACCTGGCGGTAGGCCTGCACCGTCCCTATGCCGCGCGTGTATTCCGGCAGATCCTGCCTGACGACGCGGGTGACTGTCACCGGCGTGTCGCCTTGCGCGGGCTGCTGGGCCCAGGCGGATGCGGCAAGGCTGATGGCCAAGGCCGAAACCGCGGCGACCCGGCAGGCGACACCATGACGGTGTTGGACCGGCGCCGCGTGTGAGACGCCTTGATGGCTGACGTGAGGACGCACGAAATGCCTCTCTGACCCTGTTCCGGCTCGCTTCACGGAAACCGGGTGTTCACAAGGCGGTTTTGGCCAACCGCTTGTGCCGGTGACAAAAGGCGTTCCTCGCCAGGCCGTCAAGCATGCGCGCGGCGCTTCCCAAGGCGTGGCTGGGCTGCGCGCCCCGGGCCGCAGCCTAGAAACTGCGCCGTGCAGGGGCGGTATTCGCCAGCCGGATCGGCAGCAGGCGGTAGGCGGCGAGAGACCGGCCAGTCTGGCCGGCAGCGCGAACACCAGGCGGGACCGTTTCTGCCAAGGTCTTGTCGCCGAGGACGGGCGTCTTGCCTATGGGCGACCAGGATCCGCCGCCATGCTGGACGGAAGGAGCCTGCGCAACCGCCTGTTCCGGCTCCTTCGGCGCCTCCGGGCGGCCCGTGGCCGGCCTGACAGGATGGGCCTTCTGCCTGGCCTGATCAGCTTGCCCATCCGGCACGGCCCACTCCGCGAGCACACGGCGTTCATAGGGCGCGCCCAGCGTCGGGGTCTGCGAGTGATAGGCGGCCGCGGCGAGCGGCCAGCTACCTGTCTGGTGCAGCAGGGCCACGAGGAAGCCCGCGGCGTACATGGCGTTTGTGGCGGGATCGAACGCCTGGTCCAGCGAGGCGAAGGCGTCCGGGTGATGCAGCAGGTTCACCTGCAGGCAGCCCACGTCTATCGAGCGGACGCCGCGCGCCTGCAACGCCTGCACGGCGGCGACCGCCTCCGCCTTGCTCGCGTAGAAGCTTCCGACCCCTTCGGCGTTTACCGTCCAGGGCCACGCGGCGAGAAGTCCCGTCGCCGGATCCGCCCGCCCGGATTCGACTTTGGCGATGGCCGACAGGAAAGCATCGGGCACGTGCAATGCCGCTTCGGCGGCAGCGGCGGCGGTTCGGCAAATCCTGGCCTGAGACGGCTGGCCGGTGCGGCCAAGCATCGTCATCTCCGCACCGCTTGCAGGTGCCAGCCATAACATCATGCCCAATCCCAGCAGGCGGGCGAAGACGGACATGCGCGACATGGGCGGCAATCTGCCCCCGCCTTGGTTTCCTCAACGTTAAGCCCGCACACCTGGAACCTGGGCAGGACACCAGACAACCGCACCGGATATGCTGCAATGCAAAAAACTTCTTGCAGTCGGCGTCCGGGGCGCCTAGCTTCTGGGTGCGGTGCCGCTTCGGCCGCGCCGCATCTTGGACGTTTCCTCCCTAAACTTGGCGATGCCGCAAGGCATCGCCTCTTTTTTTGCCTGCCTGCCGGTGTCGCGACATCTGCTTCGCGCTCCCGATCGCGCTCCGTTAACAGAACGGTAGCCTGTCCTTCGTAATTATGTTTTACTCTCGATATGATTACCGTGGAAGGCGCGTAGGGTTGACGCAAATCAGGGTGCAGACGGGACGGCCATGGTGATCAGTCCCGGCCTTCTGCGGCGAGACCTTCGCGGCATCACGGCGGTGGAATACGGCATCGTCGCCGCCTTCCTCTGCCTGTCGCTCCTCGCAATCTTCTCCAAATTCGGCGGCGTGCTGACCTCGATGTTCTCCACGGCAACCAGCGGCATCTGAGACCAGCCGCATGCCTGGCGGCTGACCAGCTACTCCGCCAGCATGAGCCCCGCCGCCTGCTCGGAGAGGAACGCGGCCAGCGCCGTCATGTCCGCCTGCACCTTTGCCAAGCCGGGGCGGCGCGCAAGACTGGCCTCGTCCATGTACAAGCCGCGTGCGATTTCCACCTGCACTGCGTGTACGTTGGCAGCCGGCCGTCCGTAATGCCTTGTGATGTAGCCGCCGGCATAAGGGTCGTTGCGTCGCACCGCATAGCCGCGCCGGGCGAGAAAACCGTCGATCGCGCGCAGGATGGCGGGCGCGCAGGAGGCGCCATGTGAATCGCCCAGGACGATGTCTGGCACCGGCCGACGGTCCGCGCAGGCATGCGCCGGCATCGAGTGGCAATCCACCAGCAGGCAGGCGCCAAACCGGTCGCGCGCGGCATCCACCGCCTTTGCCAGGGCGTCGTGATAGGGCTGCCAGCAGAGGGCGACGCGACGTTGCGCGTCCTCGAAGCGGAGCAGACCGCGATAGATGGCTTCGCCGCTGGAGACGACGCGCGCCAGCGTGCCCAGTCCGGCCGAGACCCTGGAGCTCGCGGCGTTCACCCAGGGCGGCAACGGGTCGGCGAACATCGCCGGATCGAGCTCCCAGGCCTCGCGATTGGCATCGCACCACGCGCGCGGGAAGGTGGCGGCGATCAGCGTGCCGCCATGGTCCGGGACCGCTGCGAAGATCTCCTCGATGTAGCAATCCTCGCTGCGGCGCAGAGCCAGCGAGTCCAGCCGTGTGACTGCGAGAAACTCCGGCGCGTAGTCGCGGCCGGAATGCGGTGAGGAGAAGACCATTGGCGCCGCGGTGACTGACGGCGGATGTATCGTGCAGCAGCCGGGGATGTCTGCCAGGCGGTCCGGAGCGGTGTCGATCGGCGGTATCCTCACAGGCGGACGCGGCGTGGGGCGAAGGAAGGCCTTCTTTTTTGAAAAAAAGAAGCAAAAAACCTTTGTCCCTGACGCTGTTCCGGCGCCTCGATCTATCCGAGAGGCACGCGACTGTTTCAGATGCGGAGAGTGAAAGTTCGTTGGTCCTTTTCAAAAAAGGACTGCTTGCTTTTCATCCGGAATGGTGGGCGCGACAGGGATTGAACCTGTGACCCCTACCATGTCAAGGTAGTGCACTACCGCTGTGCTACGCGCCCATCTGGCCGGTGGCGGTTCCTACGGAAAAGCTTCGGCCATGGCAAGCCTTGATCACGCGGGCGCCAGCAGGTGCACGCTGTCATATAAGCTTCACAAAACTGCAATCGTCCTGACTTGGCCGCGCGACTAGGTTCCGGCCATCAAGCCTCCGGGATAGACCGGGGGACGCCGCATGCGCGCGGCCCGACAGGAGCAGCCATGACGCCCAGCCTCTCATCTCCCGCGACCCTGCTGCGCGGCGCGGCCGTCTGTGTCGTGCTGGCGGCGGCCGTAGCCGCACCCGCGCACGCGCAATCCATAACCGGCGCTGGTTCCACCTTCGCGGCCCCGATCTATGGCGCCTGGGCAGACGCCTCCCGCACCGCCACCGGCATCACGCTGAACTACCAGGGCAACGGCTCGGGCGCAGGCCAGAAGATGGTGACCCAGCGCACGGTCGATTTCGGCGGCTCGGACGCGCCGATGGCGCACGACAAGCTGGCCTCGGCCAAGCTGCTGCAGTTCCCCGCCGTGATGGGCGCCGTGGACATCGCCGTGAACGTGCCTGGCGTGGCGGACGGCCGTCTCCGGCTGGACGGCCCCACGATCGCCAACATCTACCTGGGCACTATCACCACCTGGAACGACCCGGCGATCGTCAAGCTGAACCCCGGCGTGAAGCTGCCGGGCCTGGCCATAGCGCCGGTGTACCGGGCGGACGGCTCCGGCACCACCTACGTGTTCACCAGCTACCTCTCCAAGGTCAGCCCGGACTTCAAGAGCAAGGTGGGCGCCGACAAGGCGGTGAGCTGGCCCGCCGGCACCGGCGCCAAGGGCACCGCCGGCGTGGCGGGTGCGGTGAAGAACACGCCAGGCGGCATCGGCTACGTGGAAAGCGCCTACGCGACCCCGGAAAACCACCTGGCCACGACGCAGCTGCGCGACCATGACGGCGCCTTCGTGCGTCCGAGCCTGGCGAGCTTCGCTGCCGCCGCCGCACATGCCGACTGGGCGGGTGCCAAGGATTTCGCGGTGGACCTGAACGACCAACCCGGGGCGAATGCCTGGCCGATCGTGTCGGCAACCTTCGTGCTGGTGCCCACCAATCCGGCTGACGCCGCAAAAGGTGCCGCGGTGATCAAGTTTTTCGACTGGGCGTTCACCAATGGCGACGCCACGGCGAAGAGCCTGCAATACGTGGCGCTGCCGGCCAGCGTGAAGGCGCAGGTTCGGACGGCTTGGAAGGGTCTGGCTAAGTAAGAAAGACCTTCTTTTTTGAAAAAAAGAAGCAAAAAACTCTTGCTCCCTGTCGGCGGCTCATCGGGCAGCGCGCGACAGCGGATCCAAAAGTTTTTTGCTTCTTTTCAAAAAAGAAGGCCTTCCTTGCCCAGGTTCAGAACATGACCCAGAAGGGCGACAAGGCGTTCGCAATCGCCGTGCACGCCGCCGGGCTGTTCGTGCTCGTGCTGCTCGGCACTATCATCGTGCTTCTTTTCCTCGGCGGCCTGCCGGCGTTTCGGGCGTTCGGACCGGGCTTCCTGTTCTCCTCGGTATGGAATCCGCCTGTCGAGAAATTCGGCGCCCTGGTCCCGGTCTACGGCACCGTGGTCAGCTCCATCCTCGCGCTGGCGATGGCGGTGCCCCTGGCGTTTGGGGTGGCGTTCTTCCTCACCGAGCTGGCGCCGTCCTGGCTGCGCCGGCCGGTCGGCACGGCGATCGAGCTGCTGGCCGCCGTACCCTCCATCATCTACGGCATGTGGGGCTTCTTCGTGCTGGGGCCTGCCGTCAGTGCGACGGTCAAGCCCTGGCTGGTCGCCACGCTCGGGCACGTGCCGGGGATCGCAGGCGCATTCCGCGCCGCACCTGGCGACAGCAGCGTCTTCATCGCCGCACTCGTGCTGGCGATCATGATCACGCCGTTCATCGCGGCCACCATGCGTGACGTGTTCCTGACCGTGCCTGTGATCTTCAAGGAATCCGCCTACGGGCTGGGCTGCACGCCCTGGGAGGTGATGCGTCACATCGTGCTGCCCTACACGCAGGCAAGCGTCGTGGGCGGGATCATGCTCGGGCTGGGACGCGCGCTCGGCGAGACGATGGCGGTGACCTTCGTGATAGGCAACACGAACCGCATCAGCGCCAGCATATTCGCGCCCGGCAATACGATCGCCTCCCTGGTGGCGCTGGAGTTTCCGGAAGCCGAGAGCGGCAGCCTGCAGCTCTCCTCCCTGCTGGCGCTGGGCTTCATCCTGTTCGTCATCTCCTTTGTGGTCCTGGCGATCTCGCGCGCGTTGCTGGCACAGCGCGTGCGCGCCTGATGCACGGAACCACGCAGATGCCCGCGCGGGATACGCAGATGGCACTGACCCGCGGCCGGCGCCGGCGCCGCGCGGACCGGCTGGCGCGCACGCTCGCGCTGTTGGCGACCCTGGTGGCGCTGGCATTCCTGGCGTCGATCCTGCTCACATTGTTCTACCTGGGCGTGCCCGGGTTTGGGCTGCATGTCCTCACAATCGTGACGAAGTCGCCAGGCGCGCATGGCGGACTGGCGAACGCAATCGTCGGCAGTGTGGTGCAGACTGGGCTCGGCACGCTGATTGGCACGCCGATCGGCCTTCTGGCCGGGACGTACCTGGCCGAATATTCCGGACGCTCGACCCTCGGCCACGTGGTCCGCTTCGTCTCCGACATCCTGCTGTCGGCGCCATCCATCCTCATCGGCCTGTTCATCTACCAGATCCTGGTGGCGCCGATGGGCGGCTTCTCCGGCCTGGCGGGCGCGCTGGCGCTGGCCATACTGGTGATCCCGATCGTGGTTCGCACCACGGAGGACATGCTGCGGCTGATACCTATCAGCATGCGCGAGGCTTCGATCGCGCTTGGGGCGCCACGGTGGAAGACGACCGTGTTCATCTGCTACCGCGCCGCCCTGGACGGGCTGCTGACAGGCGTGTTGCTGGCGGTGGCGCGCGTGGCCGGCGAGACCGCACCTCTGCTGTTCACGTCGCTGGGCAATTCGGGCTATTCCGGGCTGGGATCGGCGATGGCGAGCCTGCCCGTGACGATCTACCAGTATGCGGCGTCCGCCTTCGACGACTGGGTGCAACTGGCCTGGACAGGCGCGTTGCTGATTACATTGGGCGTGCTGGCGATCAACATCGCGGCAAGGCTGCTTGTCCGCAGGAGACAGTAAGTGGAAGAAAGCAAGCAGTCCTTTCTTGAAAAAAAGGACCAAAAAACTTTTACTCCCTGTCGGCGGCTAACCGGTGAGTCCGCGACAGCGGAGCAAAAGTTTTTTGCTTCTTTTTTTCAAAAAAGAAGTGCTTGCTTCCTTGCTTGCCGGTCCACCTGACATGGAACAAACCCTGGACCAATCCCGCCCACGCACGGTGGACGCGACCACAGCGCCGGCAAGGCTCTCCATACGCAACCTGGATTTCTTCTACGGCACCAACCAGGCGCTGAAATCCATAGCACTCGACCTGCCGGACAAGCAGGTGACGGGCATGATCGGGCCGTCCGGCTGCGGCAAGTCCACCCTGCTGCGCGTGCTCAACAGGATGTACGACCTGTATCCCAACCAGCGCGCCACAGGCGAAGTGTTGATGGACGGCGAGAACATCCTCTCACCCGACGTTGACCTGAACGCGCTGCGCAGCCGCATCGGCATGGTGTTCCAGAAGCCCACGCCGTTCCCGATGACCATCTTCGACAACATCGCGTTCGGCGTGAAACTGCACGAGCGGCTGTCCCGCCAGGAGATGTCCGCGCGTGTGGAATGGTCGCTGACCCGGGCCGCACTGTGGACAGAGGTGCGCGATCGCCTGCATAGCCCGGCGGCGGGACTGTCCGGTGGCCAGCAGCAGCGTCTGTGCATCGCGCGCACGATCGCCACGCGGCCGGAGATCATCCTGCTGGACGAGCCGACGAGTGCGTTGGACCCGATAAGCACGCTGAAGATCGAGGAACTGATCGACGAGCTGAAGCGCGATTTCACCATCGCCATCGTGACCCACAATATGCAGCAGGCGGCGCGCTGCGCGGACCAGGTGGCGTTCTTCTACCTCGGCGAGCTGGTCGAGGTAGGCGATGCAGGCGACATCTTCACCGCACCGAAACAGCGGCGTACGCAGGAATACGTAACCGGCCGGTTCGGCTGATGACAACCGACCGGAGTGCAAGCCGATGACCGAAATGGCCTCGCATATCGTAAAGAGCTACGCACAGGAGCTGAAGCGCCTGCGTGATCTCCTGGTGGAAATGGGCGGCCTGGTCGAGGCGCAGTTGGCTACCGCCACGATCGCCATCGTGGAGCAGGACGTGGACGCCGCCGCCCGCGCCGTGGAGCAGGACCCTGCGGTGGACGCGCTCGAGCGCGAGGTGGAAACGTTTGTCATACGCCTGCTGGCGCTGCGCCAGCCGGTGGCGCAGGATTTGCGCCAGATCGTCGCCGCGCTGAAGATGACGAGCGACTTCGAGCGCATCGGTGATTACGCGGCAAACGTCGCCAAGCGCAGCATCGTGCTGAGCCAGTTCAGCCTGCCATTCAAGCTGA
>CAXTCL010000104.1:0-12814 GCA_964242035.1 uncultured Acetobacteraceae bacterium
AGGTTCTAAGGACGACTGTCCTTAGCGGGGTCCAGGGGCAGAGCCCTTGGCCTTCGAGAGAAGTCATCACTTTAGCCGTTGGTGTTAGAATGGTGCTTTGAGCGGTCAAGGCGTTCGTTCCGAACTTCGAATCCGCCGATCAAAAACCGTTGCTTCCTCGCACTTGCAACAGCCAAATGCTTCAGGCGGCACCTCGGCGTTCGAGACAGCGTCGGGGACAAAAGCTTTTTGGTCCTTTTTTCAAAAAAGGACTGCTTGCTTGCTTTCTACGCCGGCGCTGCCTCGACCGATTCCGCAAGGTGGCGAATTAAGCGCGTGCTGAGCGTGGCAATCGAGAACGGCTTCTCGCAAAGCGGAAGCTTCCTGTATTGCAGCGGAAACACCGAATCGTCGTAGCCGCTGGCCAGCAACACCGGCACGTGGCGGGCGAGCAGCGCATCGACGACCGGCCAGGAGAACTCGCCGCCCAGGTTCACGTCCAGCACCGCCGCGTCCGGCCGCGGATGCAGGGCCAGGACGCTCATGGCGTCCGCCACGCTGGGCACAGGGCCCAGCACGCGCGCGCCAGCCTCCTGCAATCCGAGGTAGAGCTCCTCGGCCAGATGGTAATCGTCCTCGACGACCAGGATGGACAGGCCGGACAGGCCGTGTTCCGGCGTCATCGCCGTCCCTCGCGGGGCGGGATTGCGGGGCCGAGCGGCAGCAGCAGCGTGCAGCGCGCGCCGTCCGGCGTGAACACCAGCTCGGTCTTCGCCTTCAACTGGTAGGGCAGGGCGCGCTCGATCAGCTCGGTGCCGTAGCCGCGGCGCCTCGGGGCGTCCATCTGCATCACGACCCCGCTCTCGCACCAGAAGAGCACGAGCTGGCGCTCGTCACCGGAATCGCCTTCCAGCCGCCATGTGACGGAAAGACCCGCCCCGTTCTGCGCCAGCGCGCCATACTTGGCGGCATTGGTCGCCAGCTCGTGTAAGGCGAGCGCCACCGGCTGCGCCTTTTCCCCCGGCAGCTCGATCACGGGCCCCTCCACATGCGCCTTGCGGGACTGGCCCTCGCCGGCGGCGCGCAGTTCGGCAAACACCAGCTCCTTGAGGTCGAGCGACCAGCTCTCCGCGCGCGAGAGGAATCCCTGCACCCGGCCCAGCGTGGCCAGGCGGAGCTGGAACTCGGCGCTGCCCTCTGTGCCGCCGAAATTGCGCCGGGCGATCGCGCTGACCACGGCAAGCAGGTTGCGCGTGCGGTGCTGCAGCTCGGCGACCAGCAGGGATTGCTGGTTCTGCAACTGCTTGAAGTCCTCGATGTCTGTCGTGGTGCCGAGCCACTCCAGGATGCGCCCCTCCGGCCATCCCGGTTCCGGCGCACCCCTGACCGGCATGGACCTGGTCTGGTGCCACCGCCAGGCGCCGTCGCTGGCACGCCGCAGGCGGAACTCCGCCAGCACCTGGCCATGCGCCCTGGCGTCTTCCCAGGCCCGCAACACGCCGGGCCGGTCCTCCACGTGGACGGCATCGACCCAGCCCAGGCCGTGCGTCTCCTCCTGGGTCTGTCCGGTGTAGGCCAGCCATTGCGGCGAGGCCCAGGTCCATCGCCCCCTGTCGCAGGAGCGCCAGACCAGCTGGGGAATGCCCTCCACCAGCGTGCGGAAATGCACGACGGTCTCCTGGAGCATCCTGATCTCGGCTTGTCGGCCGGCCTCTCCGTGCATCACCAGCACGAAGCCCGGCAGGCCGAGACCTTCCGGGCCGAAATGGCCTTCGCCCCACACCAGCGAGCCGTTCCGGTGGTGGTGCCAGTGCCGGTAGCCTATACGCCCCTCGCTGGCGACCCTTTCGCAGGCCTGTGCGAAGGCGCCCTCGTTCTGGTCCTGGGTGGTTCGGAAGAACGCGGCGTCCCGGCCCAGCGCCTCGGCCTGTGTCCAGCCCAGCAGGGCTTCGGCGCCGGCGTTCCAGCCGGTCACGCAGCCATCTGGACCTATCATCACGACAGCGTCCCCGCCCGGGCCGTCCTGACCGGACGCCTTTGCCTGCAGCGCCTCTGGGACATCCTCGCCATCAAACGTCAACCGGTGCTGCTCCTGCATCACGCCATGGATTTAGCAGTCCGCTGTAGGGAGGCTCGCGGGGCCGAAAAGTTAAGATTTCGCTCGTAACGAGATCAGACTTCGCAACAAAATGCAAGACATTTCGGTATGTGGCGGTGGTTGAGCCGGCTTTGGATAGTTTCGTGTTACAACAGCCGTGTGGAGGCTGACTTTTACAAGAGAAGGCAAGGCCGTCTTTTTTGAAAAACAGAAGCAGAAAACTTTCTGTCCCGCTGTCGCGCCGTGTTTCAGCAGCCGCCGACAGGGAGCAATTTTTTAGTCCTTTTTTCAAAAAAGGACTGCTTGCTTCCTGACCTTGAACATCAACGCGTGGTGATATTAGCTGAAAACATCTGCGCCCTGTCGGCTGGCAGCCGACAGGGCGGTCGTTTCTTGACAGAAAGGACTGCTACTTCGCGTCTGCCAACTGGCTGTGCACCAGTTCGGCAAAGCGCCCGCGATGAGCCAGCAGGTCGTCGAACGTGCCGCGCTCCTCTATGCGGCCGGCGTCGAACACCAGTATCTCGTCGGCGTCGCGCACCGTGGACAGGCGGTGGGCGATCACGAAGGTGGTGCGGCCCTTCATCAGGTTGGCCATCGCGCGGGACACGCGTGCTTCGGTGGCGGCATCGAGCGCGCTGGTCGCCTCGTCCAGTATCAGGATCGGCGCGTCCTTCAGCAGGGCGCGCGCGATGGCCAGGCGCTGGCGCTGGCCGCCGGAGAGAGTGGCGCCGCGCTCACCCACCAGCGTCTCGTAGCCCTGCGGCTGGCGGATGATGAAGTCGTGCGCTTCGGCCAGGCGGCAGGCGTGTTCGATCTGGGCGTCGGTGGCATCAGGGCGGCCGACCAGGAGGTTTTCGCGTATGCTGCGGTTGAACAGCAGGCTCTCCTGGAACACCACGCCGATGTTCTGGCGCAGGCTGCCAAGCGTCACGTCGCGCAGATCCTGGCCGTCGATGATGATGCCACCGTGCTGCGGGTCCCACAGGCGCTGCAGCATGTGCATGGCGGTGGACTTGCCCGCACCTGTGGCACCCACGAGCGCGGTGACGGTGCCTGGGCGAGCGACGAAGCTCACGTCCGACAGGATCGCCGGCCCGCCAGGATAGGCGAAGCTCACCTTCTCAAAGGCCACTTCGCCGTGGGTGACTTCCAGCTCGGCGGCGTCGGCGCGGTCCGGCACGCTGCTGTGGGTATCGAGTAGGGTGAAGTAGTCGGCGATGCCGGGCGCGCGCATGAACAGGTTGCTGGCAAAACTCACCGCTCCCTCCAGCCGCCCGATCAGCAGGGTGGAGAAGCCCATGAAGGAGACGATATCCGCCACGCTCGCCTTGCCGTCGAGGTGCAGCATGGCGCCGGCGACGACGATGGTGATGACGGCCAGCGTGCTGGACGCGCGGGTGAGCACGGTGACCAGCGCCCACCAGTTCAGCACGGGAAACTGGTGGCGCATGACGTTCTCGAGTATCTCGCCGAAGCCGCGCGCCTCGGCCTGCAGGCGGCCGAAGGACTGCACGGCCACCACGTTGGAGAGCGCATCCTGCGCACGGCCGGCCAGCGCGGAATGAGCGGCCTCGGCGCGGCGCTGCCCGGCCTGTGTGCGGCGTATGACGAAGACGGTGACGCTGACGAAAACGGTGACAAGCGCCACGAGGATCAGCGAAAGGCGCCAGTTGAGGAACGCGCTCATCGGCAGCAGCACGATCACGGCCACGTAGGTGGCCAGGTTATCCTTAAAGAAGGTCAAAGTGAGCGCGAAGATCGAGTCCGAGCCGGACACCATCGTCTTCATCACGCTGCCGGACTGCACGCCGGCGTGGAACGAGGAGGGCAGCGCCAGCACGTGGTTGAAGCAGAGGCTGATCGCATCGAGGCGCGTGCGGTGCGCCATGCGCTCCGACCCCATGGCGACGGCGATGTTCACGCCGATGCCGCAGGCGCCGATCAGCACCCAGGCGCCGACCAGGTGGCTGCCCTTGGCGAAAAGCTGGGCGTGCGGGATGCTGTCGCTCTTGGCCAGCAGGCCGATAACGTGGCCGAACAGCAGCGGGTCCAGGAACTGCAAGGCGGCGACGCACAGATTGCCGAGCACCAGCAGCGCGATGGTGCGGCGCTTGTCCGCCAGCAACCCGAGGACCCGTTGATAGACTTTCGTGAGCGGCATGGGGCTGACTTTCGGCAGACTGACGGACCGTTTGTCCGGCATGAACTGGATAGCGCTGCAACGCGGCAAAAAAGGGGCAGACGGGTATCTGAAGTGAGGCAGCACGGAAGAGTGAAGGGAAGGCAAGCAGTCCTTTTTTGAACAAAGGACCAAAAAACTTTTGCTCCCTGTCGGCGGGTGCTGAAACAGCCGCCGACAGGGAGCAAAAGTTTTTGCTTCTTTTCAAAAAGAAGGCCTTGCTTGCTTTCAGCAGGCAGCAGGCGTGAACACCCGCGAAGGCTGAACGAACTCCTCCTGCGCCGCGACGATGAGCAGCTCCCGGCTGCCCGCCTGCAACGTGCGGCTCAGCAGGCCGTGGATCGCGCTGGCGGCACTGGCCATCGCGCCGGCGGGCGCGCCCGAGCGCAGGACGTGGAACAGGAACAGTGCGGCGATGGCGTCGCCGGCGCCGTTGGCGGCGATCGGCAGCAGCGGCGTGCGGAGGCGATGCGGGCCGTCCGGGCCGGCGCAGAGCAGGTCCAGCGCGCCGTCCGGCATCTGCTGCGTGCGCAGGCTGGTGACGAGCACGATGCGCGGGCCCGCCGGGCGCATGCGGGCGCGCAGCGTCTGTGCCGCGTGCAATGCGGCCTCGTGCGTGGTGCAGTCCTGGCCGGTGAGGCAGGCGAGCTCGAACTGGTTCGGGGTCAGGATGTCGGCTTCCGGCACGGCCTGGTTGGCGAAGAAGGGTTCGATGCCTGGGCGGACATAGACGCCCGGGCCGTCATCGCCGATCACGGGGTCGCAGCACCATAGGGCGGCCGGGTTGTGGGCGCGCAGGCGGGCGGCGGCGTGCAGTATGGCGCCGCCGGTGCCTGGGTCGCCTATGTAGCCGGAGAGCAGGGCGTCACAGGATGGCAGCACGCCGCGCGCCTCTATGCCGTCCACGAGCGCGCGTATGATGTCCGGCGGTGTGGCGGTGCCGGTGTGGCTGCCGTAGCCCGGGTGGTTGGAGAACTGCACGGTGTCTATGGGCCAGACTTCGGCGCCCAGGCGCTGCAGCGGGAAGACCGCGCTACTGTTGCCGACATGGCCGTAGGCGACGTGGGACTGGATGCTGAGGATGTTCATGGGTGGCAGGAGGATAGGCCTTTTCTGGTGCACTGAGGTTGACGCTTAGCGAAGGAAGCAGGGCCTTCTTTTTTGCAAAAAAAACTTTTGGTCCCTGCTCAGGTTCGGCGGCCTCTTGTTATCCGGATGCCGCAAGTTGCTGCGAATGCGGGTTCGCAAAACTCCGCCTCCACTATGTCCTCCATTGCTCCACCTGCAGCAGCCGAGCTGCCGCCAGACAACACCAAAGTGCGGCAAATGCGCAGGAGCAAAAGTTTTTTGCTTCTTTTTTTGCAAAAAAGAAGGCCTTCCTTCACTCCTTACGCTTTAGCGCAAGCCCGCATAAACGCGCCTTTATCACCAGCGCCACACTTCCGCATGGATGCTTTATGCCAAGGCGGCCACCTGCTCCCCCAGCCGAGGCGAATCCGTCCAGGCTGTTTGGAGATTGGCCGTGAAACACCAGGGTCCTCGCACAGAGTCCGACGGCATGCCATCGGCTTTCTTTCCGGGCGCCGCCGGCGCCTATGACGCGGCCGGTTGCGACTACCTGGCCTATGCCGACGGCGACGCCGCGAAGCCGTTCCTGTTCGACGGTGCCTACAGTTTTGCTGACCGCGAGATATGGCGCAGGCTGGACCGCAAGCTGGAGCAGCTCGCGGCCGACGGCAGGCGGACCTTGCGCATCCTGGATGCCGGCTGCGGCCCTGGGACGTGGTTCCGGCGCGTGGTGCTGAGCGCGCGCGAGCTCGGCTTCACGGATATCGACGTCCACGGCATCGACCTTTCGCCCGGCATGGTGGCGCTTGCCGCCGCCAGCGCCGAGGCGGTGAGCCATCCCGGCACGCGCATTACGCTGGCGACGGGCGACATCACCCGGGGCCTGGCCTTTCCGGACGATCACTTCGACATCACGTTGTGCCTGTATGGCGTGCTGAACCACCTTTGCGTGGCCGCGCACCAGCAGGCTGCGGCGGAGCTGGCGCGCGTCACGCTGGGCGCGCTGTTCGTGACGGTGCGCACCGTCGGCAGCCTGCCCACGATCTACGTCGATGACCTAAACCGTGCGCGCGCGTTCCACCAGGACAATGATGCGGACTGGATGGATGTCGATCTCGCGGACGGCCGGCATCTGGGCTTTCCGTCGCATCTGTTCACAGCATCGGACATAGGTGCGCTGTTCCGCCCGCATCTGGCCACCATTGCGCTCGCTGGGCTGGATTTGTTCCACAGCCGGTTCGCCATGCACCCGCATTGGAATCCGCGCAGCATCGCCGGCGAGAACGCGTTCGAGGACGATCTGTGCGAGCTGGAGCGGCGCTATGCGTCCGATCCGCATTTCATCGATCGGGCTGCGCATATTCTGCTGGTTGGGGAAAAGTGCGATTAGAGAAGCAATTAAGGCCTTCTTTTTTGAAAAAAAGAAGCAAAAAACTTTTGGTCCCTGTCGGCGCGCGCTGAAACAGCCGCCGACAGGGAGCAAAAGCTTTTTGGTCCTTTTTTTCAAAAAAGGACTGCTTGCTTTCTTTCGTTGCCGGGGGCCTCGACCATGCTGACCACAGTACAATCCAACAGTCTCGGCCTGGCCGGCCATGGCGCCGGCCGGCTGGCGGCCGTTCACATCGACACCTACAATGCAGAGTTGCGTGACAGCAACGGCTTCATCGGCGACCGCGCCAGCGGACGCGCGTTCCGCGCCATGCTCGCGGACGGGCGCGAGCGCGTGGCGCAGACCGACGAGGACCCGATCGGCGAGATACCCAGCACCGACATCAGCAAGAAGAAACTCGATCGCCTGATCACCTGCGGCGACCCGCTGGCCGCCGGCGTGGTGCTCGGCACGATCGAGGACTATGCGCAGGAATTCGCCACCGTGATACGGCGGCTGATGCGGCTGAAGGAATGGCGCGAGACGCAACGCATCGTGGTGGGCGGCGGGCTGCGCGCGAGCCGGATCGGCGAGCTGGCGATCGGGCGCACCGCGGGGCTCCTTCGGGGCGCGGGCCTGGATTTGGAGGTGCAGCCGATCCGGCATGATCCGGACGAGGCTGGCTTGCTGGGTTGCGTACACCTGGCGCCGTCCTGGATCTTCTCAGGGCATGACAGCATACTTGCCGTCGATGTCGGCGGCTCTAACATACGTGCCGGCATCATCGAACTGAACCAGGACCGCGCGGCGGACCTCTCGCGGTGCAAGGTGGTGAAGTCCGCTCTGTGGCGCCACGCGGACGAGGCGCCGAGCCGGGCCGATGCGGTGGAGCGCCTGGTCGGCATGCTGCAGGCGGCCGTCAGGCGTGCCGGCAAGCGCGGTTTGCGGCTCGCCCCTTTCATCGGCATCGGCTGCCCGGGGCTGATACGGGAGGACGGCTGCATCGAGAAAGGCGGCCAGAACCTGCCGGGCGACTGGGAGCACAAGAGCTTCAACCTGCCGCAGCTCCTGCGCCGCGCGATCCCGGTGATCGACGGGCACGAGGTGAGCGTGCTGATGCACAACGACGCGGTGGTGCAGGGGCTGAGCGAGGTGCCGTTCATGCGCGACGTGGAGCGCTGGGGGGTCATGACGATCGGCACGGGGCTGGGGAACGCGCGGTTCAGCAATCGGAGCGCTGGAGAAGGTTAGGCAAGGAAGGCCTTCTTTTTTGGAAAAAAGAAGCAAAAAACTTTTGTCCCCCCGCCTGCACCGCGGCCTCCTTTAGTCCTGCCGGTATGCGCACTTGCAGGACCGGCGCGCGCCTTGATGCAGGCGGGGGGAGCAAAAGTTTTTTGGTCCTTTTTCCAAAAAAGGACTGCTTGCTTTCTTGGACTCACGCGCACGCATCTTCCCTCGCGGAGCCGTTTCGCGCATTCCCCCGCGCATGAACTTCAACGACCTGCTCGTCCTTACCCAGACCAGCGACACCACCTGGACCGCGCCAGGCGTGCCGCGCACTGACGAGCCGCGGCTGTTCGGCGGCTTGCTGGTGGCGCAGGCCATACTCGCCGCCTCCGCCGCAGCGCCCGCCTGCCACGCGCTGCACGCGTTCTTCATCGGGGTAGGCGAAAAGGCGCAGGCGTTCGACATCACCGTAGCGCGCACGCGCGACGGCCGCAGCTTTGCCACCCGCCACATCGAGATCAGCCAGGCCGGCCGGTTGCTGCTCGCCGGGCACAGCTCCCACCATGACGGCGATCCCGGGCCGGCGCACCAGGCGGAGATGCCGGACCTGCCGCCGCCGGAGGGGCTGGAGGAACAGCGGGTGCTGCGCGCGCGACGCGCCGTGGCGGCCGGGCGGCCGGCGCGGACGTTTCTGCTTGATGTGATGCTGGACGTGCGCCCGGTCGAGCTGCCACAGACCGCGGCGCATCCGGAGCGTGCGCTGTGGTTCCGGCCGCGCGCGCCGTTCCGCGGCGACGCAGCCATGCACCGCGCCGTCATCGGGTTCGCGTCCGACGTGGGCCTGGTGCAGGTGGGCCTGCTGCAGCATGGCAGGAACGAAAACCCGGCGGTGCAGGCCGCTAGCCTTGACCACAGCATCTGGTTCCATGGCGACGCGGCTGCCGATGACTGGCTTCTGCACGTGCAGCACTCGCCGGTGGCGCGCGGTGGGCGGGGGTTGTCTTTGGGTTCTGTGTTTTCGCGCGATGGGCGGCTTGTTGCGAGCGTGGCGCAGGAGATTTTGGCGCGGACAAGACAGTAAGAAAGGCCTTCTTTTTTGAAAAAAAGAAGCAAAAAACTTTTGTCTCCCCGCATTATCAGCGTGCGTGGTTCTCCTGAAGCACTCGGACGTTGCAAATGCGGAGGGACAAAAGTTTTTAGCTTCTTTTTTCAAAAAAGAAGGCCCTGCTTACTTCCTTGCCAAAGGATGATGCGCCTCCACCAGCTTCTGCAACCGCTCCGCCAAAACGTGCGTGTAGATCTGCGTGGTCGCAATGTCCGCGTGGCCCAGCAGCAACTGCAAGCTTCGCAGGTCCGCGCCGTGCGCCAGCATGTGGGACGCGAACGCGTGGCGCAGCACGTGCGGCGAGACGCGCGCAGGGTCCAGGCCGGCCGCCAGGGCCGCGTCGCGCAACACCAGGTCGAAGCCCTGGCGCGTCAGCGGGCGGTTCGGGTGACGTCCGGGGAACAGCCAGCGGCTTTCCGGCGACAGCGCCACGAGGGCGGCGCAGGCGGCGCGGGCGGCGTCCGCGATCGGCACGATGCGTTCGCGGCCGCCCTTGCCGCGCACGAACAGGATGTCACCAGTGGTGGCCAGCCCGGTGCGCGGGAGCGCCAGCATCTCCGAGATGCGCAGGCCGGTGGAATAGAGGATCTCGAGCGCCGCGGCCGCCGTGGCGCCGCGCAGGCCGGGCAGCGTGGGGGCGGCGGCCAGCAGCGCGGTGACTTCGGCTTCCGAGAGGAGGCGGGGCAGGGTCTGGGGCTGTCGGGGCGCGTCCAGCAGGTCGGTGGGGTCGTCGCGGCGGACGCCATCGCGGGCGAGGAAGCGGTGGAACTGGCGCAGGCAGGAGAGGCGGCGCGCGGCGCTGCGCGCGGAGAGGCCGTCCGCGGGCAGGCTCTGCATGTAGGCGGCCAGCGTTTCGCGGTCCGCCTCGGCCACGCGCTGGCCGCGTGTGCGGGTGAAGGCGGCGAAATGGGCGAGGTCTCGTGCGTAGGCCAGCAGCGTGTTGCGGGCGGCGCCGCGTTCGGCGGCCAGCATTTCCAGGAAGGCTTCTACGTGGCGGTCTGGCGGCATGAAGGGAGCAAGGAAGGCCTTCTTTTTTGAAAAAAAGAAGCAAAAAACTTTTGGTCCGCTGTCGCGCGCGTGGCCTTCAGCCGCCGACAGGGAGCAAAGGTTTTTTGGTCCTTTTTTTTCAAAAAGGACTGCTTTCTTCCTTAGTGGTGATCCGAAAACTTGTCGTTGGAGAGCACATGCTCCACCGGCGCCCGGTGCGCGGGCGGCGGGAACGCGCCGATCACCACGAAGCCGGCCAGCACGGCCATCAGGAACAAGGCGAAGATGATGATGAAAAAACGGCTCATCCGGCGCGGTGGTGCCCCCTGTCGGTCGCATGGCGGCGTGCCGCCTTTGCGGTGCCGCAGCGTGTGCTAGCCTTGCCGGGAATGACACGCAACTCAACCTTCTCGGAGCCGGGCATGCCCGAGCCTGCTCTGCCGAAACCGGGCCAGGCGGCGCCGGGCTGGCCGGTCCCGGCGCCGGCCGGCCGGCCGGCCTGGCTCGGCCAACGCAGCCTGGTGCTGGTGGGCCTGCCTGGCTCCGGCAAGACCTCGATCGGGCGGCGCGCGGCGCTGCGCCTCGGCCTGCCGTTCCGCGATGCGGATGCCGAGATCGAGCAGGCGGCCGGGTGCACGGTGGCCGAGCTGTTCGCCCGCCACGGCGAGCCGGCGTTCCGCGAGGGCGAGCGCCGGGTGATACGCCGCCTGCTGGCGGGCCCGCCCATGGTTCTGGCCACCGGCGGCGGCGCGTTCATGGACGAGGAGACGCGGGCGGCCATACGCGACGGCGCCGTCAGCCTGTGGCTGCGCTGCAGGCTGACGACCCTCGTGCGCCGCACCTCTGGGCGCACGCACCGGCCGCTGCTGCTCGGCGGCGACCCGGAGCGCGTGCTGGCCGACCTGATGGCGCGGCGCCATCCGGTCTATGCGGAGGCCGACATCGTGGTGCATTGCGGCGAGGACAGCCCGGATGCCACGGCCGCCCGCGTGGTGAGTGCGGTGCTGGAACACGCGCCGCCGCGCCGCGTGGGTGTGGCGCTGGCAGGCGGCGGCTATGACGTGGTGGTTGGCAGCGGCCTGCTGGCGCGCGCGGGCGGGCTGCTGGCGCCGGTGCTGCCGCAGCGGCGCGCGGTGGTGGTGTCAGACGAGACCGTGGCGCCGCTGCATCTGCCGGCGCTGAGCGCGGGGCTGGCCGAGGCCGGTTTCGAGGTGCGCACGCTGTCGGTGCGGCCTGGCGAGGCATCCAAGTCGCTGGCCGGCTACGGGCGGCTGACGGACGCGCTGCTGGAGGCGGGCGTGGAGCGGCGGACGGCGGTGGTGGCACTTGGCGGCGGCGTGGTGGGGGACCTGGTGGGGTTCGCCGCCGCCACGGTGCTGCGCGGGTTGCCGTTCGTGCAGGTGCCGACCACGCTGCTGGCGCAGGTGGACAGCAGCGTCGGCGGCAAGACGGGGATAAATACGGCCTATGGCAAGAACCTGCTCGGCGCGTTCTACCAGCCGCGCATCGTGCTGGCCGATACCGGCGTTCTGGCCACGCTGCCGGTGCGGGAGTTGCGGGCCGGATATGCGGAGATCGTCAAGGCGGGGCTGATCGGCGATGCCGGCTTCTTCGCCTGGTGCGAGGCGAACGGTGCGGCGCTGCTGGCCGGCGATGCGGCGGCGCAGGCGATGGCGGTGGAGCGCGCCTGCGCGTTCAAGGCGCGCGTGGTGGAGGAGGACGAGCGCGAGGACCGTGCGGAGGGTGGGCGCGCGCTGCTGAATTTGGGCCACACGTTCGGCCACGCGCTGGAGGCGGAATACGGCTACACCGGCGAGCTGCTGCACGGCGAGGCGGTGAGCCTGGGGCTGGTGCTGGCGTTCCGCCTGTCGGAAAAGCTCGGGCTTTGTTCGGGTGCGGATGCGGAACGTGTGTGTGCGCATCTGGCGGCTTGCGGGATGCCGCATGCGCTGCGCGGATTGGGGCGGCGGCTTTCGGCGGCGTCGCTGGTGGCGCACATGCAGCGCGATAAGAAGATGCGCGATGGGCGGCTGGGGTTTGTGCTCGTGCGGGGTATCGGCGAGGCGTTCACGAGCCGGGATGTGCCGGAGGGCGCGGTGGCGTCCGTGCTGCGCGATGCAGGGTGTGGGGAGTAGGGCAGAAAGCAAGCAGTCCTTTTTTGAAAAAAAGGACCAAAAAACTTTTGCTTCCTCGCATTTGCGGCAGCCGGGTTTCCTGGAAATGCGAGGCGCTGAAACGGCGTCGGGACAAAGTTTTTGGTCCTTTTTTTCAAAAAAGGACTGCTTGCTTTCCTGGTGTCAGCCTGACGGCGCCGTCAGTTTTCGCGCGTGGCTGATAGGCGGCAGCGGTCCGGCTTTCAGCGCGTCCGCGTCCAGCTTCAGATCCCGCCGGACCGCGCCGCTGCCGCCCAGGTTCGGGATCGGCGTGCCGTCCACGTCCAGCTCCGTGGCGCCGGCGTTGCCGGTGGTCAGCAGCAGGCCGGGCTTGTCGGCCGGCACCGGCCAGGTCTCGCCGGCATGCATCAGCTTGTTCAGCGCGGGCGGGCCGCCGCCCGGCTGTTTGACGGTGATCCAGGCGTCGGCATTGGCCTTGAGCACGATCCGGGTTCCGGCCGGCGCGGCGGGGAGCGCGGGCGACGCGGCGGCTTGCGCGGGAACACCAGGTGCGGAAGGCGCGGGCGCCGCGGCTGGCGGCGCCGGCTGGGCCTGGCTCTGGACCACCGGCGTGGTCGTAGGCGCGGTCGCGGGCGCGGGCGCGGTCGCGGTGGTCGGCGCGGTGGTCGGCGGTTGAGGTGCCGGC
>CAXTCL010000105.1:0-12768 GCA_964242035.1 uncultured Acetobacteraceae bacterium
GTCTGACTGTCGCGGTCCTATCCGCAAACGCGCGACAGCGGAGTCAAAAGTTTTTTGCTTTTTTTTTCAAAAAAGAAGGCCTTGCTTACTTCACTTCAGCGCCCGCGCAATCCGCTCCGCAAGCAAAGCCGCCACCCGCTCCTTCGGCATCTCCGGCCAGTCCTCCACGCCGTCCGCCGTCACCAGGTGCACCCGGTTGTGCGCGCCGCCCATGATGCCGGTCTCCGCGCGCACGTCGTTTGCCACGATCCAGTCGCAGCCCTTGGACGTGCGCTTGGCAGTGGCGTGGCGCACCACATCGTCCGTCTCGGCCGCAAAACCCACCACCAGCGCCGGACGCGCGGGGCCGGGGCGGGCCAGCGTGGCCAGGATGTCCGGGTTGGCGACCAGCGCCAGGCCAGGCGGGCCGTCCGCCTTTTTCAGCTTGGAGGCGGTGGGCTGGGCCATGCGCCAGTCGGCGACGGCGGCGGCGAACACGGCGGCGTCCGCGGGCAGTGCGGCCTGGCACGCGACGAGCATGTCGGCGGCGGTTTCTACCCGGTGCACCGCCACGCCGGGTGGGTCTGGCAGGGCGACGGGGCCGCTCACCAGCGTCACGCGGGCGCCCAGGGCGGCGCAGGCGGCGGCGATGGCGTAGCCCTGGCGGCCGCTGCTGCGGTTGGCGAGGTAGCGCACGGCGTCTATCGGCTCGTGGGTGGGGCCGGCGGTGACCAGCACGTGGCGGCCGGCGAGCTCGGTGCCGCAGGCGAGAAAGGCGGTGATGGCGGCCAGGATGGCGGGCGGCTCGGCCAGGCGGCCGGGGCCGAACTCGTGGCAGGCCATCTCGCCTTCGTCTGGGCCCACGAACATCATGCCGCGGGCCGTCAGCTTTGCCACGCTGGCGACGGTGGCGGGGTGCTGCCACATGCGGACGTTCATCGCGGGTGCTGCGAGGACGGGTTTGTCAGTGGCGAGCAGGACGGTGCCGGCGAGGTCGCCTGCCAGGCCGGCGGCGACGCGGGCGAGGATGTCTGCCGAGGCGGGGGCGATCACCACCAGGTCGGCGGCGCGGGAGAGCTGGATGTGGCCCATCTCGTTCTCGTCCGTCAGCGACCACAGGTCTGTGTGGACGCGGTTCTCGGTCAGGGCCTGGAGCGACATGGGGGTGACGAAGCGTGCGCCGGCTTCGGTGAGGATTGCGGTGACGGCGATGCCGGCGCGGCGGCACAGGCGCACCAGTTCCAGCGACTTGTAGGCGGCGATGCCGCCGGAGACGATCAGCAGGATGCGCATTTATGCGGGTCTGGCTTGTTTCTGATTGGGAGAGAGCACGCGGTCTTTGTTGAGCCTGCGTATGCTGTGGCTGGTTTGTGCCTGCATTTTCCTTTGGCATCCGCTTTGGGGACGCCGGGCTTTTAACACCAAGGGCATTAAGGACACGAAGAAGAAAGAGGTGTCGCGCGCCAAGTCGGGGCTATGCCTGATGCGAGAAAGCGAAGGCAAGAAAGGCCTTCTTTTTCGAGAAAAAGAAGCAAAAAGCTTTTGTCCGGCTGTCGCGGTATTTTCCGGCGTCGCGCGACAGCGGAGTCAAAAGTTTTTGCTTCTTTTTTTCAAAAAAGAAGGCCTTGCTTCCTTACTTTCAGAGCCGCCACCCCGAATGGATCGCCGCGATCCCGCCGGACAGGTTCTCGAAGCGCACCTGGTCCAGACCCGCATCGCTGAGCATAGACGCGAGCGTTTCCTGGTCGGGGAAGATGCGTATGCTTTCGGCGAGGTATTTGTAGCTTTCGCTGTCGCCGGCGACGACGCGGCCGACGCGTGGGAGCACGCCGAAAGACCAGGTGTCGTAGGCGCGTTCCAGCACGGCCACCTGCAGGCGGGAGAACTCCAGGCAGAAGAAGCGGCCGCCTGGTTTGAGCACGCGGCGCGCTTCGCGCAGGACGGCCAGCTTGTCGGTGCAGTTGCGCAGGCCGAAGGCGATGCTGACGGTGTCCACGCAGGCGTTCGGGAAGGGGAGCGTCTCGGCGTCCGCCACGGTGTAGGTGAAGGGGGCGACCAGGCCGCGCCCAATGGCGCGGTTGCGGCCTTCGCCGAGCATGGCGGCATTTATGTCGGTGAGGAACACCGGGCCGCCGCCGAGGCGCGTCCAGGCGGTGGCGATGTCGCCTGTGCCCGAGGCGAGGTCCAGCAGGGTTTTGGTGGGCGACGGGCGCATGCGGGTGGCGAAGATGCGCTTCCAGACGCGGTGAATGCCCAGAGACATGATGTCGTTCATCACGTCGTATTTCGGCGCCACGCTGTCGAACACGGCGCGCACCATGGGTTTCTTGGCCGCCTCCGGCACGCGGCGGAAGCCGAAATCGGTGTCCGGTGCGAGGCCGGGGGGCGCGGGGGGAGGAGGCTGGCTGTTGGTCACGGAGTGTATATAGCCTGATCGCAGGATGCCGGAACTCCCCGAAGTCGAAACCGTGATGCGTGGCCTGGCTGCCCGGCTGGAGGGCCGGGTGATCGTGCGCGCGGAGCTGCGGCGGCCGGATCTGCGCTGGGCGGTGCCGGACGGGTTCGCGGCGCGCCTGACGGGGTCGCTTGTGGCGGGCTTCCGGCGGCGCGGGAAGTACATCCTGATGCGGCTTTCGGGCGGGGACAGCGTGGTGCTGCATCTCGGCATGTCCGGGCGGATGAACATCACGCTTGGGCCGGCCAGCGCGCCGCCGTTTACTGTGCTGCACGAGCACCTGGTGCTGGAGACCAAGGAGGGGTGCCGCATCGCCTTTGTGGACCCGCGGCGGTTCGGCAGCCTGGACCTGATACCGACGGCGCTGGAGGACACGCACCGGCTGCTGGCGGGGCTTGGACAGGAGCCGCTGGAGCCGGGGTTCACGGCAGCGTATCTGTCCGCCGCACTGGCCGGGCGGCGGACGCCTATTAAGGCGGCGCTGCTGGACCAGGGCGTGGTGGCGGGCTTGGGCAACATCTATGTGTGCGAGGCGCTGTTCCGCGCTTCCATCTCGCCGCGGCGGCTGGCGGGCAGCGTGGCGGGCGCGCGGGCGGCGCGGCTGGTGCCGCACATCGTGGCCACGCTTACGGATGCGATCGCCGCCGGCGGGTCCTCGCTGCGCGACTACGTGCAGCCGAGCGGGGAGCTGGGCTACTTCCAGCACGCGTGGCGCGTGTATGCGCGCGAAGGGGAGCGCTGCGAGCGCTGCCCTGGCCCGCCGGGGTGCCAGGGGATCTCGCGCATCGTGCAGTCCGGGCGGAGCACGTTTTTCTGTGCGGTTACACAGCGTTAGGAACAGCGGCTGGAAACAGGCCGCCCCCTGTGGTCATATGGCGCGACACGGGAGCGCACCGATGCGTCTGCTAGCCTGCCTTGCCTTCCTGGTTATGACGGCCGCCGCCCGGGCACAGACGCCGGCGGCCCGGCCTACGGACGTCAACATCTATCCGAGCCTGAATCCGCAGGGCGGCCTGTACGACCTAAACGTCGCAGGCACGCAGAACGGCCCGCCGGGCACCGTGGCGCTGACGACCGTGGCGCCGTCGGCGAAATACAGCTTCGAGGACCTGATCGCGAACACGCATGGCTACGTCTCCGCGGGCGTGTCCTCGCATAGCGGCCACACCTTCGAGGGCGGGCTGAGCATCCCGCTGGTCCCCGGCAAGGCCGAGCTCGAAGTGGCGGCCGCAACCGGGCAGGACGGCGGCTACAAGATCGCCAATTTCGCCGGCAAGACACCGGTCACCACCTACGATACCTACAGCGTGGGACTGGCCTTGCACCCGACGGACGACATCAGCGCCTATATCGGCGTCAGCAGCGTCCGCCTGCACAGTTCCGGGCTTGGCCTATATCCGTATGGGACACCAGGCGGGATAGGCTTCCCGGCCTACTAGCGCGTGCGCGACGGCGTGGCATCCTCTCTTGGTTGCATCGTTGGCCTGGATGCTGGCTTACAGAAAGCAAGCAGTCCTTTTTTGAAAAAAAGGACTAAAAAACTTTTGACTCCTCTAGCGCGCGGCTGTGGATAGGTCCGCGATAGCTCGGAATGTTCGAGACCAGGCCGGTTGTCTAAATATACGGCACGCGCGGGTCGCTGTGCCTATACGCGCGTCCCGATTGCCAACACGGCTTTGTGATCCACGGTAGCCGATTATACGGTTTTTACAAGATTTTTATGGGCTACGACGCAACGCCATGAGGGACTGGCTGCTTCGAGGCCTCTATTGGTGCGGTTCGGAGTGCACGTTACTGGGCACGATCGCGACAGGGGGCAAACGTTTCCTGCCGTCTCAGATAGCTCTCGTAATCGGCTTCTCCTATCTGTTCGTTCCGATCGACTTGATACCTGATCGGACCCCGGTGATCGGACACCTGGACGAGCTTGCTTTTCTCGTCTGCGGCTTTCTCGCTGCCCACAAGTTGCTTCCCGCTGAACAGAAGCCGCAGCGACCCACGACCGCTGGACCCTCCCGGCCGGCGCGATCCGCCGCCGCTGCGACCGTTCCGAACTTCTTCATCGTCGGTGCGCCGCGTTGCGGAACGACGTCGCTCTTTTCCGCAATGGGTCATCATCCGGACATATTCTGCTGTCCGGTGAAGGAGCCGAACCACTTCGCCACCGACCGGAATGCCAAGCCTGCCGTGATCGCCAGCGCCATGCGCCGGGGTGCCCTGCTGACGGCTGGCGCGCCGGGGATGGCCGTCCTGCCGCGGGTCGCGACTACTCCCGATTTCGATACGTATCTGCATCTCTTCGACGGCTGGGCTGGCCAGCACGCCGTCGGTGAAGCCTCGACATCCTACCTGCTGTCCAGAACGGCCGCCGGCGAGATCGCCAGGCGGCGGCCGGACGCGCGTATCATCGTGGTTCTGCGCCAGCCGGCGGAGCGCGCGCTCTCGGAATATCAGATGCATGCGCAACTGGGCCGCAAGATGGGCAGCACAGATCCGGATGGCGCCCTTGTGGGAG
Organism: uncultured Acetobacteraceae bacterium; assembly: GCA_964242035.1. Taxonomy (GTDB): domain Bacteria; phylum Pseudomonadota; class Alphaproteobacteria; order Acetobacterales; family Acetobacteraceae; genus BOG-908. Next base: position 4,950 of record CAXTCL010000105.1, read on the forward strand.
GCTTCGACGACCAGGATGCGATAAGCCTGTCCTCGATCATCGCGGCGAGCCTGTATGCGCCGCAAATCGCGAGATACCTCGATGTGTTTGGCAGGGAGCAGATGCTGTTCCTGCGTTTCGAGGATCTCGCCGGCGCGCCTGCGGAAACTCTTCGTGCAGTGTTCCGCCATCTCGGCGTGGACCCCGATCCGGGCGCCGACGTAAGCCTCTCGCAACAGAACCAGAGCCGCGCCGTGCGTTTCCCGATGCTGAACCGGGTGCTGTTCACGAGCGGACTCAGGGACGTGATACTTCATGCCATGCCCGGTTCGGTGAGGCGGCGTCTTGCCAAACGTTATTACGCGGCTGGGACGGCCGATCTTCCGGCCGTGCCGCTTGAGCTGTTTCGCGCGGATATTGTGGAGACGGAGAGGTTGACTGGTTTGGACCTATCCGGGTGGGTTCGGGGCTGACATATCGCAAGAAGGAAGCAAGGCCTTCTTTTTTGAAAAAAAGAAGCAAAAAACTTTTACTACCCCGCATCTGCATCAGTCGCGTGCATCCGGATAAGACGGGGCGGCGGACCAGCAGGTAATGAAAGTTTTTTGCCTCTTTTTTCAAAAAAGAAGGCCTTGCTTACGTCGTCAGTTACTCACCTGCCTGGGCTGGAACGCGTTGGCGTCCACCCAGTCCCCTACGCTGTGGCCTTCGATCACGCCCATGTCGTCGTCGAACTGCCAGTGCACGCCTATCCAGATGCGGCTCTCGCCATTCTGCGCCTCGGCCGAAGTCATGTTCGGGAAATACTGCGGCAGGAACGGCTGCAGCTGGCCGCGGTCGTTTCGGTTCAGCCCGTTATACTCGTCGGAGACGAAGGTGAAGCCGGCGTTCTCGCCGAAATAGTGCCGCATGATCTGGAAGATGGCACCGCCGAACGTCGCGTGGCCGGAGACGTAGGCGGGAAACGGCGGGGTGAAGTTCGGCCCCTTGGTGTCCGTCGCCTGGCCGCCGAGCGGATACCAATTCGGGTTCGGCACCACCTGCGTGTTGCCGCCCTGGTCAGGCGAACGTATGCCCGTCACCGGCCGCCAGAACTGGTAGTGCCACTTGGTGTCCCAGGCGGAGATCGCGGCGTCCGCCATTGCCGTGTTGATGACCGCGAGATAGCGCGCGGCTTGCGGCAGCTGGTTCAGTCCGTGCTGGAAGGCCACGGCCCGTATCACCTGGTTGTACAGCCGCGGCGGCGCGCAGAGCTCCGGCACGCCGTCATAGGTCCAGTAGATGCCATACACGGTCTGCGCCTTTGTGCGCGTGGTGGGCGTGCCCATCGTCGGGTCGCCGCCCAGCGTTTTTACCGCGTTGAACGCGGTGGTGTAGGTCTGGCTGGTCAGCGCCGGCGGTGGCGGGGCGCGGAACTGGCTGGCGCTCGTCATCACGAACGGCTTCACCAGGCTCCAGTAGGCGCCGAGATAGATGTTGTTCGGCACGATCGGGTCGATCGACCAGTGGCCGACGCCGCCGATTGGCGTGAAGGGGCCGCCGACCGTGGGTTCGGGTATCTGCGAGCCGTCATTCGTGCGCAGCGCCACGATTGCGGCGGCGGCCTGCTGGCCTAGCGCGCGGCCGGCGGCCAGCTGCGCCGGCGTGCCCTGGATCAGCGCCACATCGAGCGCCAGCAGCGCGTCCAGCCGCGGCTGCTGGGACGGATAGAGATATACAAGCGCATCGTGCGCCGATTGCGAGATCGCGTAGTCGATCGACACGTTGCCGGTCTGCGGCGCCAGTCCGACGTAACTCTGGTACTGGTTGGTCAGTGCGTTCACGGCCTCGAACATCGCGATATGCGCAATCGCCATGGCGCGGCTGGTGCGCGTGGGGCCGAACTGCTGGCCAAACACGTAGGTAGCACCGGCAGGCGGCGGCGTATGGTCGATCGCCGTCGTGTCTAGCGCTATCTCGTTCCATACAAACAACCTGTCGAACACGCTGGTCGCAGCGCGCGGCAGCTGGCGGTTCGCATACGGCGTCGGGGTTTTCGTGTTGGGCACGGCGAGCAGTTTCTGGATTTCCGCCGAGCTGGCCGGGCTTAGTGCCGGCGGTTCAGCGAAGCCGGGCGTGGCGTAGATCGCAATTGCGGTACATCCAAGAAGTGCGAGCTCACGCAAAGAGAGATATCGCGTCATGACGCGTGTTCCTTTTGTCGGTTGGGCTAATCAGACAGCGCGACCCTAGACCAACACAATTTCAAAACAAACCTTAATTGTAAAACTAACAATAATCCAACCTGAAGTTGAATATTCAGTTACGCACAGGAATACAGATCATCTCGCCTGGACTAGGGAATACCAGGAACGTGGCAATGCTGTTATTTTATGTTCGATCCGAATGACTTGGATGAGGCTCGGAGGGTGGACAGGCAGGAAGCAAGCGAGGCCTTCTTTTTTGAAAAAAAGAAGCAAAAAACTTTTGGCCCTGCGCTTGCGGACGCGTCCGTCCTGGTTTGCAGGCATCTACGCTGGCAGGACCGGCGCGCGCTGGTTCTGCCGGCGGGGAGACAAAAGTTTTTGCTTCTTTTTCTCAAAAAAGAAGGCCTTGCTTGCCTTAGACCAGCCCCGCCCCGGAAAACCCGCCGAACACGCCAAGCGCCGTGGTCAGCCCTGCCACCACGATCACCACCCACATATACCAGCCGCGCAGCCGGCGCTCGCCGGGCAGGCCGAACACCGCCAGCGCGATCAGGAAGCCCAGCACGAGCGGCAGCAGCAGCGCGTTCATCACCTGCACGCCCACGTTCAGGCTGACCAGGTTCGGCCAGACCGCCACCAGTGCCGCGCCGGCCACCACGCACAGGCTGTAGATGCCGTAGAACCAGCGCGCCTGCAGCGGGCGCAGCTCCAGCGAGCGCCGGTAGCCGGCGACCTCGCCCACGCCCCAGGCCAGCGCCAGCGACGCCACGATGGCAGCCACCAGCCCCGCGCCCAGCACGCCCAGCGAGAACACCAGGCGGCCCGCGCCCTGCCCCAGGAACGGCGTCAGCGCCTGGCTCATCTCGCCCACCGTGGTCAGGCTGGCGTTCGGGTTGTGCGCGCCGATCGTGGCCGCACACGCGATCAGCACGGCCGCCATCACCAGCTGGGTCAGCACGGCGCCCACCGCGGTGTCGATACGCGCGGCGGTGTAGTGCTCAGGCTGCAATCTTTTATCGGCGACCGCGGATTGCTGGTAGAACACCATCCAGGGCATGATCACCGCGCCTATGTTGGCCGCCGACAGGTAAAGGTAGTCCGGGTTGTGCCAGGGGATGCTGACCGCGCCGCGCGCCATGTCGGCCAGCGCGGGGTGGGCCGCCCAGGCGACGAAGAAGAACGCGAACTCGAACAGGCCGACCGCGATCGCCACCCGCTCCACCCGGCGGTAGGAGCCGGTCAGCACCACCACCAGCAGGGCGGCGGCGGCCAGCGCCAGCGTGATCGCGCGCGGCACGCCGTATAGCTCGCCCACGCCGGCGACGCCGGAGAACTCCGTCAGCAGCGCGCCGGCGGTGGCGACCGCCAGGCCGATGGCGGAGACCCAGGCCCAGAAGCGGCCGAAAGTCTCCGCGATCAGCTCGCCGTGGCCGCGGCCGGTGAAGATGCCGAGGCGGACGGTCAGCTCCTGCACCATGTAGAGGATGGGGATGAGGATGAGCTGCTGGCCGAGCAGGCGGTAGCCGAACTGCACGCCGCTCTGGCCGGCGGTGATGACGCTGCCCACGTCGGTGTCGGCGAGCATGACGACGAGGCCTGGGCCGAACACCGCCGCCGAGCGCGCGAGCCGCTGCGAGAGGGAGCGGGGCGGGGCGATCTGATGCGACACGGGGCGAGGCTCCTGCGCATCGTGAGGAGATGCGAACGGTTCTCATCTGGGGTTAGTCGTGCGCGGACGGGAAGTCAAGGCAAGGGAAGGAAGCAGGCCCCTGTCGGGTGATGCGGACAGGCGCGCGACAGCGGAGCGAAAGTTTTTTGCTTCTTTTTTTCAAAAAAGAAGGCCTTCCTTGCCTTGCTTTCGTGCAGCCGCCAAAACCCCCCCACAAATGTTAAGTCTCCACGACAGCGCCCGCCGCACGCGCGTGCCCTTCCAGCCCGCCGACCCCGCCCACGTCCGCATGTATGTCTGCGGCCCGACCGTGTACGACTTGCCGCATCTGGGAAACGTGCGCTCCACGGTGGTGTTCGACGTGCTCGCGCGGCTGTTGCGCGCGCTGTATCCCCGCGTCACCTACGTGCGCAACATCACCGACGTGGAAGACAAGATCACCGCGCGCGCGGCGGAGAATAACGAGAGCATCGATGCGCTGACCGCGCGCACGGCGGCCGAATACCAGGCTGACATGGCCGCGATCGGCAACCTGCCGCCGGACATCGAACCGCGCGCCACCGGCCACATCGCCGAGATGATCACGCTGATCGGCAACCTGGTTGGCGCCGGGCACGCCTACGAGGCGTCCGGCCACGTGCTTTTCGACGTTCCCAGCTTCCCCGCCTACGGCACCTTGTCCGGCCGGTCGCCGGAGGACCTCCTCGCCGGCGCCCGCGTGGAGACCGCACCCTACAAGAAGAACCAAGGCGATTTCGTGCTGTGGAAACCGTCGGCGCCGGAGCAGCCGGGTTGGGCCAGTCCTTGGGGCTTCGGACGGCCGGGCTGGCACATCGAGTGCAGTGCGATGTCCTGGCGGTACCTGGGCCAGGATTTCGACATACATGGCGGCGGCTCGGACCTGCTGTTTCCGCACCACGAGAACGAGCGCGCGCAGAGCCTTTGCGCTTTTCCCGGCGCGCATTTCGCCCGTGTCTGGCTGCATAACGGCATGCTGCAGGTGAACGGCGAGAAGATGTCCAAGAGCCTGGGCAATTTCTTCACGCTGCGTGACGTGCTGGCGCGCGCGCCGGCCGAGTTGATCGCGCAAGCGGGGGCGATACGGCTGCTCATCCTGCGCACGCAGTATCGCGCGCTGCTGGATTTCACCGACGCGGCGCTGGCAGAGGCGCGCCAGGAACTGGATCGTTTCTATCGCGCGCTGGAGCGCACGCCGCCTGCTGGGCCAGGCACGCCGCCGCGCGCGTTCATGGAGGCGCTGTGCGACGATCTGAACACGCCGGGTGCCATCGCCGTGCTGCGTACGCTTGCCGACGCCGCGCTGACCGGTGACGCGGCGGCGGCGGCGGATCTGCGCGCGGCTGGTGCGCTTCTCGGGCTGCTGCAACGCGATCCTGACGAACATTTCGGCCGCGTACTGGCGAACGTCGTGACCGACGCCACCGTTGAGTTCGGCACGCCGGAGCAGATCAATGCGGCGATTGCCGAACGCCTGGCGGCTCGGCGTGCAAAGGACTATGCGCGCGCGGATGCCATTCGGAATGAGTGGCTGGCACGTAAGGTGATCATGGAAGACGGGCCAGGTGGGACGACATGGCGGCGGGCGTGAAGGAAGGAAGCAAGGCCTTCTTTTTTGAAAGAAAGAAGCAAAAAACTTTTGCTCCTGACGGCTGCATCAAGGCCGGGCCTGTTCTGCAGGCATGCGCATTTGCAGGACCGGATGGAGCCGTGGTGCAGGCGCGGGGACAAAAGTTTTTTGCTTCTTTTTTTCAAAAAAGAAGGCCTTGCTTTCTTACTTCCTCATGACCGGCAAAGATCAAGGGGCGGACCTGCACCCGATCGGCAACTCGCCTGTGGTCATCCTGGTGCGCCCGCAACTCGCAGACAACATCGGCGCCGTGGCCCGCGCGATGGGCAATGGCGGGTTGTTTCATTTGCGCCTGGTTGCCCCGCGTGACGGCTGGCCGCAGGAGGCCGCCTGGCGCAATGCGTCCGGCGCGCAACGGCTGCTGGAACACCTGACGCTGCATGACACGGTGGCCGATGCGGTGGCCGACCTGCACCATGTGTTTGCCACCTGCCCGCGGCCGCGCCACATCGTCAAGCCTGTGTTGACGGCGCGTGGGGCGGCGGCCGAGTTGCGCGAAATCTGCAACCGCGGGCTGCGTTGCGGGCTGCTGTTCGGGCCGGAGCGGGCCGGGCTGGACAACGACGACATGGCGCAGTCTGACGCGCTGGTACGTTACCCAATAAATCCGGCGTTCAACTCGCTGAACCTGGCGCAGGCGGTCATGGTGATGGCGTACGAGTGGTGGCAGACGACGGATGAGACGGTGCCGCGGGAGCTGATGACGAACGAGACGCGTGTTGCCAGCAAGGGCAAGTTGGAAGGGTTCCTGGGCCATCTTGTCGACCAGCTTGACGCATGCGGTTTTCTGCGCAACGCGCCGAAACGTCCTGGCATGGTGCGGAATATACGCCACCTGTTCCAGCGCGGTGAAGTCACGGAGCAGGAGCTTCGCACGCTGCACGGGGTGGTGACGGAGCTGGCGATTGGCCGTCGGCAGAGGGGGCGGCTGGAGAAGGACATGATTGACGAGTAGGCGCGTGGCTGCAGGTTCTGCTTGTGGTTACGTGCAGCAAGCAGTCCTTTTTTGAAAAAGGGACCAAAAACTTTTGTCCGCGGAAAGGCTAACGCGCACCTGTTCGTTGCGCAATGATATCATCTGCGCATGCCTCCCAGGCTTCGGCCGCAACCGCCCAGTCCGAACCTGAACGGCTTGCCAATCCATTTGCCCGCATGCGCTTCCAAATGTCGTCATCGGTAAGCGCCTCCCGGACCCGTGCCGCCATCTGCCTCCAGTCGCTACAGAGGAACCCGGTCACCCCATCGACCACGCGCTCTTTCAACGAGCCCACACCCAGGGTCACGACGGGAACCCCCATCGCAACCGCCTCGGCCGCGGCAAGGCAGAACGTCTCCGACACGTGGCCGGGCGCCAGCAGCAAGCGGGCGTCGCGCAGCACGTCCAGCATGGCGGCATTGCCGACACGCTGGCGTATCGCGATGGACGCGTCGCCGGCCGCCAGCGCCGCATACGGCGCCAATTCGGCATCGCCCACATAGGCCACCAGCCGCGCGCCGGGCACGAGTGGAGAGACGTGCGCACGCCACATCGCGATCACCTCGCGCAGCCCGCGATACGCCTGGCTGGTGAATACGGCGCAGGGCCCGGGCATTGCGGCACCAGGCGCCGCGGCCAGGACCGCCGGCGGCAGGCCGTACGGGATCACCACCCGGCGGCGGAACGGCAGCATCCGGCTCGCCCGCCTGGCCTGCTCCGTGCCGATGAAGACCGCCACCGGCCGGTATCGGCACAGGGCCGCCAGCCGCCGTTTGCGAACCTCCCGCCAGGCGCCGACCTCGTTGTGGAACCACACCACGGGCAGCCCGCCCTGCCCTGCCAGCAGGCGGGCGTCGTTGACCGCCACCCGGACATCCGCCGCCGCCGCCTCGCCGGCCGGCAACCATCGCACCCGGCCGAGGTCGCGCGCCGCCTGCACGCCGCCCACCACACAGACGGCGTGCCCGCGCTCCGCCAGCGCGGATGTCAGGTGGATCACCGCCTGCTCGGTGCCGCCCAGCCCTGCCGCGAACGGGTCTCCGTCAGGCAGCCAGGGCCGCCCGACAACGAAGACCCAACGCAGCGCTCAGTGCTCCAGTTGCCGCGCCAGGCGACGGGACAGCAGCCAGCCTATCAGGCTGGAGGCGGGGGCTGCCGGGATAATCAGCAGCAAGCCGATGTTGAAGTGCTCGATGACCATGGCCAGGCCGATGCCCAGGAGCATGCCACCGACTAGGCCGCCTGTGACGCCTGAGGAGATGCCTAGCCAGAGGATGTCGCTGCGGGTGATCATGGGTCAGGAAGTAAGGCCTTCTTTTTTGAAAAAAAGAAGCAAAAAACTTTTGCTCCTGACGCCTGCA
>CAXTCL010000106.1:0-12628 GCA_964242035.1 uncultured Acetobacteraceae bacterium
ATGCGGCGCTCGTCCATCATGGCGGACGCGAAGCCCACGAGCACGGTGGCACCCTTGTGCACGGTCGTGGCCCGGCTGGTGCCGCGCGCGATCGTGGCGTCGGCAAGCGCCACGCGCGGCAAAGCCGGCGCCAGCGGGTCGAAACGCATCGCCTCCAGCAGGATGGCGCGCAGGGCGTCGTCGTCGCCGGCGCTTGCCGCCTCCTGTGCGGCGGTCAGCGCCAGCGGACGTCGCAGCAACTGTTCCATGCCCTGCGGCACCACCATCGGCGGCTGCGGCGGCCCGCCTATCACCATGCACATCAGCGCGGTGCGTATCTGGCCGTCGCCGTAGCCCGGCACGCCCTGTGCCTGCAGCTTCAGGCAGCGGCCAAGCACGTCGTCCACACCGTCCGCCGCCGCGCGGCGGCGCGCGATCTCGCCGTCCAACAGAGCGCGGAACGCCGGTGCGATCACCTCTACTTCGCGGCACAGCGGATTGTCGCCGACCGCGCCGGTGAACTGGAACTCGAACAGCCGCGTGGCCCATACGTCCAGCCGCCCCTGCGCCGGCGACGGCACGCCGAAATACGGTGCGATGGTGCCGAACGTCACCTCGCGTATCAGCGAGACGACCTCTACGCGCCCGCACGAGCGCGCGACGACCGCTTCGGCCAGCGCCTCCGCGCGGTCTCCGAGCACGGCCAAGTCACCCGCCACCACGACGCGCCGCATGGCCGTGACTTGGTCGCGGTATTGCTCGGTGTCGGACATGCCGAGGAAGAAGGGGTATTCGCGGCCGGTGATCAGCTCGAGGTTTTCGGCATAGACGACGCCGAACGCGCTGTCAGTGCGGAAGACCTCCTGCACGTCGTCATACAGCGTGACGAAGCAGAAGCCGCCCCCGCCCACGATCGGCCGCACGCGACGCAGGACCCTGGTGGCGAGCGGCGCCAGCGCCAGCGCCTGCTGGACGCCCCAGGCCTTCAGGCCCGCCACGCCCGGCGGCCGCGGGCGCAGCACGTCGGGAGATGCAAGGATGCCCGCTTCGTCCGGGGCGGCGGGCGTGCTCATAGCGAGGCCAGGTAGGCGAGCGCGGGAAGGCTCGGCAGGAAGAAGTAGTCGCCGCCGGCCAGGCGGACGAAGGTGTCCACCATGGCGGTGCGGCGCAGCGCCTCGTCGCGCAGGGTCATCCGGCCGGCGGGCCCCAGCAGCGGGTCCACCTCCTCGAACAGGGTGGCGAAGCTGCTGTTCAGCAGCCAGGTCTGCTGGACGAACTCGAACTGCCTGTCGATGTCGGTGTTCAGGCAGAGGAACAGCAGCCCGCGCTCGGCGCCGTCGTCCTGCGCGGGATCGGCCAACTTGGGGCCGAACTTGCGGCCGCGTCGCAGGATGCGATGGTTGTTTGCCGCGTGCAGCAAGGTGAGGCGGTCGCCGTCCGAGGGCGTCAGCGCGTCACGCGGAAACGCGCGGCGCACGTGGCTGCCTGGCGGGCAGCCGGCGCCCACCGGATCGTCCGCGTGGAATAAATAAGAGCTGTCGGGCGAGCCGTCGGCGCAGGCGGCCAGCTTGGCGCCGCCCGGGCAGAGCAGGTGGCCATCCCGGTCCCGGCCGATCACCCGCTCGGCCAGCCATCCCGCGGTGATGTGTGCGCCGTGCTCCGGGTCGCGCGCGCGCAGGGCGGCGGCGTTCGCCTCCATCGACGCCCAGAACGCCGCCACGTCCTGGCGCAGCTCGCGCGCCACCAGGTAGCTGCCGTTCAGGCCGAGATCGAAGAAGCCCTCCGCTTCGGCCGAGGCGGGCAGGCCTGCGGCCGGCGCGCGCTTGGCGTCGTCGACCAGCGGGCCGGGCGCCGGCTCGTGGTGGCCGTCGACGTAGCCGATCAGGAACTCGCCCAGTGGCACGCCCTGGACCGGATCGGGTGCGGTGGCCGGCTCGCCGGCCACGCGGACGGCGCCGTCCGCATCGTAGGGCAAGGGTTGCGAGAGGGCGTCGGCGAAGCCGAAATGCTCGCGGCTGAACCCCCCCGCCTTTTCCACGTCCAGCAGAAGTTCGAGCCGGCGCACCACGTCGATGTGGAACGGGGCGACGGCGCCCGCCACCTGATCCGCCCAGGCCTGTGCGTCCGCCTCTGTCCGCGTGTAGAGCAGGAGCAGGGCGTGCACGGTGGTCGCGGTCTCCACGAACCCTTCAGGCGGATCTTCGGAGGCCACGTCGAAGGCGCTGGTCTGGCTCGCCGGCGGGTCGCGCAGGGGCACGTTGGCGCTCCAGACCGGCCCGCCAGGCACCACCGTCTCCATCCAATCGCCGCCGCGCCTGTCGCCCAGACGCCGCGCGCGGTCCTCCTGGAACATCCCCTCGCGAAAGGCGCGCGCGAAGGAGGCGAGCGTCTGTTCGGACAGGCCGGCCAGGCTCAGCCCGGTGGCGGAGAAGGCCAGCGCCGCGGCGCGGTCCTGCGTGGCCGTGTTGTCGGGCGCCACGGCATTGGTGACCGGGGCCGCCTGCAACAGGGCGCCCAGCCAGCCGGATGGCGCGTCCGGGCCTGGCCAGGCGAACTGGAGGAACAGCGCGCGCCCATAGGGCAAAGCGCCGAAGCCGGTGGCCACCAGCGCCTGCGCCTGTTGCGCGGTGGCGCCGTCCAGCCGCCAGCTTGGCGCCGGGGCCGTTACAGGTCCTGCATCCATGCCTTGGCCTCCCCGTCCCCGAGCCTCTCCCGCCGCAGGCCGGCGGCGATGCGCGTGTTGCGCTCGATCTGGTCCACAGTCAGCGCGGGGTAGGCGCTGTACCAGAACCGGCTGACGGCGCGCGAGGCGAGCGCCCAGGCCTTGAACTGCCTGCCGTGGCTGGCGCCGTCATAGACAAGGAAGCGCGTGGGCGGGAAACCGACGCCCGAGCCCCAGGCCAGCGTCAGGCCGCTATGCGCCTTTTCGATGAAGTCATCGAGGTAGCTGCCCCAGCTATGGTCGAAATTGCTGAAGAACAGCAGGCGGCTCCCGTTGTTCAGGAACGCCCAGTGCGCGAAATGCACCGTGCGCATGCTGCCGAGGTAGCCGTCGCGCGCCACGATGCGCAGCGCCAGGCCCAGGCCGAGATGGCCGGCATGGATGATGATGCTGCGCAGGATGCCCGGCTTGATCAGCACGAGGGAGCCCATGTGGTTCTGCGCGGTCCAGTCCTCGCGCGCCAGCATGTCGCGCAGCATGCGTTCGCGTGTCGGCGGCGCGTCCTGTGACGGGTCGCGCTTTTCGTCGCGTCGCAGCAGCATGAGCAGGAGCGGTATCGTGAGAAGCACCAGCCCGGCCAGACTCAGCCCCACCACATGGGCGGTCGGCCAGAACGCCTGCCCAAGGCTGAGCGCATGGCCGGCGCCCACCTGGTTCAGGATGTGGCTGGCCAGCCACACGGCGGGGTCGGCCAGCAAAGTCGCAACGATCACGTAGCCGGCGCAAGCGGCCGCGATGAAGGCGATTTGCGCCAGCAGAAAGGCGGACAGGCGGAACCGGGTGACGACCTTGGTGCCCGGCAGGGCGGCGCGGTTCCGATAGGCCAGCCCGCCGAACACGAGGCTGGTCAGCAGGATCAGCAGCAGGTAGCTGCGCCAGGGCATGATCGCGGCGAGGATCAGGCCGGGGCTGGACAGCGCGAGCATCAGGACGAGCACGAAGAAGATCATGCGAACATAGTCGGTGATGTTTTCGACCGCGGTGATGCGCGGTGGCGCCGGCCGGGCAAGCCAGGCGTTCTGCGGCAGCAGCGCGCCCCTTATGGCGTCGTGCAGCTCGCCCGGCGCCAGCGTGTGGAAGTGCACCGGGGGGAGCGGACCATCCAGCAGGTCCCGCACGGCCAGGAACAGCCGGTGCTCGGCCAGTATCCGCGCGCAGGGCAGACCGCGGTTGCCGTGGTGGTACACGCTGGGACGCTGGGTACGCGCTTCCAGATATGGTGCGACTGGCACGCGCGAGCCGGCCTGCGTCACCGCGTCATACAATACGCCGTCGCCGTCCAGCGGGCGCTTGCAGCAGCGCAGCAGCGCACGCAGGTCCATGCCCGGCACCGCTTCGAGCTGCGCCCAGAACGGACCAGGATCGCCATCGAAATTGGCTTCCAGGATGAACAGCGGATCGTAGTCCGACGCGGGAAACACGCTCATCGACATGAAATGCAGGGTCGGGACCAATTCCGCGATCCTGGCGAAATGGCCGTCGCTGTCGGCGTCGCGCTTGATCGCGTCAACCAGCGAGGATAGCCGTATGCAGCTTTCCGGCTTGACCTCAAGGGGAACGCAAAGCGTGGTCTGCCGCATGGCGGGGTGGCCCCGGTTGACCGGAACGTTCTAGCGGAGATACCGCGTGTTGGGCAATGAAAGCGGAAGCAGGCAAGGCCTTCTTTTTTGAAAAAAGAAGCAAAAAACTTTTGGTCCCTGTGGGTGCGCGGTGAAACAGCTGCCGACAGGGAGCAAAAGTTTTTTGGTCCTTTTTTTCAAAAAGGACTGCTGGCTTTCTACACGCCAAACGTCTCGCGAACCGATCGTCCACCAGCCAGGCTCTCTATCCACCCCGCCTCACGCACCAGTTTCGCCTCGGCCTCCGCGATGCGGCCGGTGACCGCAGCCTCGGGGACGACAGCCAGCCCGTCATCGTCCCCGATGATGAGGTCGCCGGGTGCGATGCGCTGGCCGCCTACGGTGACCACCACGTTTACCGCGCCACGCTCGGAGCCGACAGGGCCACGAGGCGTCACGTGGCGGGTGAATACCGCCAGGTCCGGCCAGGCGGCGAGTGCCGCCACATCGCGCACCGCGCCGTCGCAGACGAGGCCGCGGGCGCCGCGCCGGCGCAGATGGCCGCCGAGTATCTCGCCTATCATCGCGTGGGCCGCGTGCCCGCCGGCGGCAATGACCAGGATGTCACCAGGCACGATCAGGTCGAGCGCGTGCAGGACCGCGCCGAAATCCGGTGGCTCGCACAGCGCCGTCACCGCGCGGCCGAACAGATGCGGCTGCCGGCCGGGCGGGTTCAGCGCGCGTATGGCGGGGTCGATCTGGCCGATTGCGCCGGCGAGATCCACGGCGATCGCCGCCGGTATGGTGCACCAGCGATCGCAGTCGTCCTGCGTGAGACGGGAGGGCTCCGGCGGGTGAATGCTAACCATTTGGGCGTCCTGGTCTTCGGAAATAAGCTGGCAGGTGGCCCGCGCACCTGCCGCAGGTGCGGCGAGCCGGCGGGTTTGGTCAACATCGTTTGGGCGTTCGTGCTGTCCCCGGCGCGCGAAGCCGCTTGAACCCTGGCTGCAAAACGCCCGAATGTGCACGGAACGGTTGATCTTGCGAGACAGTGAAGGGAAGAAAATTCACCACCACAACTATAAGCTGACCAATATCTCGCCGCATACAAATATTCCAAAAATTGTTACTTAGATGCGGTAATATTTAGGTTTCACCATGATAATTATATTCAGTGTTCGTATGTCTTTTGCGCTTGAAAGATGCGCAAGTCATGGTCTATATCAATATATGCCGGGAAAGTGGTCCGGCCAACCAACGCAGGGATTGATTATGATCACCGTCACTCGCCGTTCTGGTGTATTCGCGTCCGCTCTCGCCCTCGCTGCCGCAGCGATGGTTGTCCAGTCCGCATCAGCGGCCCAAACGCTGAACGCGCAGCCGGTTGCCGCCCAATCCGGGCAGGTCAAGGCACAGCCAGCCGTCTCCGCCAAAATCACTGGCGCGACCCGTTCGGAAGTCGTCCATCACTTTGCATCGGATGTGGTCCACCACTTCCCCTGATCCAGCTCGCCATCAACAGCCGCCCTCCGGCGCCGATCTGGCGCCACTGGGCGGCTGTGCTGCTTACGGAAGGTGTCGTCTCCACCTTCAGAACGTTCCGGAAACCTACATCTTTAGGTTGTGTCAGGCCGGAATCGGAGTATCCTCAGCCGTTCACGGCACCGAAACGTGTTGGGCGAAGTCGAGATAACAGGTAGCAATGGCTTTCAGGCGCATCGCGGCAACTGTCTTGCGCATCTGTCTTGCGGCGGCGATCCCGCTCGCTGCATCTGGCATACTCACCCGGCCGGCGCTCGCTGACCGTTCTCCTTTCAAAACCTACGATGCGGACCAGGGTCTGGCCAGCCTCGGTGGCACCTGCATGGTGCAGGACCGCGCGGGCTACCTGCTCGTCTGCACCGAGCACGGCGTGTTCTCCTATGACGGCAGGCGCTTCTTCAATCTCGGCGTGGACCAGGGATTGCGGGCGGGTGGGATCGCCTATGACATTGCGCTGACGCGCTCGGGCCGGGTCGCAATCAGCTTCGCCGACGAGGTGTTCGTCTCCGACAAGCCTTCGGACGCATCCCACGCGCCGGGCTCGCTTACGTTCCACAAGGCGGTCCATCGTGGAATAACCTATTTCGAGGAACGGCCGCATCGGCTGGCGGCGTGGCAGAACGACCTCGTCCTGGTGGCCGGCGGCATCACCTCGCGCATCGTGCTGTCGGACGACGCCCCGCCGCTGGTCGAGGCCATCGGCTACCAGCCAGGCGAGCGGCGCATGCTCGACGGTGCCACCGCGGTGTTCCCGGCCCAAGGTCATCTTTGGGACAGCTTCGACAACGGCAGGCTTTGCAAGGCGGACCCAGGCGCCGTGCGCTGCTACGGTCCCTCGGATGGCCTGACCGGCGGCCCGTGGTCAGACGTGAAGGCGGGCCCGGACGGCACCGTGCTCGCCCGCGGTGCCAATGTGGTGGCGCGGCTGGATCCTGCCTCTGGACGCTGGTCGGTGACCGAGCTGCCGGACCAGGGCGGCCGCTACGTGACCCACAACGGCAACCTCGGCCTGTTCGCGACACCGGACGGCAGCCTGGTGACCCAGGCCGAACACGGCCTGGCGGTGCTTAAGAACGGGCAATGGCATGGCCTGAAGGTGGAAGACGGCGCGCCGTCCGGCATCATCACCAGCGCCATGACGGATTCGTCCGGACAGATCTGGTTCCAGGTGCTGGGCCGCGGCCTCGTCCGCTGGGTCGGCTACGGGCATTGGGAGGTCCTGCAGAGGGCGGACGGTCTGTCGGACGGCCTTGCCTGGCGCACCGCGCGGACCGCCGACGGCTCGCTTTGGATCGCAACCGATACCGGCGTGGACCAGGTGGTGCGGCGCGGGGCGGTGTTGCACGTCAGCAAGGTGCTGCCAGGCGCCTCCTTCGCCATCGCGGCCGGCCTGAACGGACAGCTGTGGCGCGGCTTCGGAAATGACGGTGCGCGCATGGTCGATCCGGCAACCGGCGCCATGGTACGGGTCGCTTCGCCGTCCCTGGACGCGGTCATCGTGGATGCGGACGGCGTCGTCTGGCTTGGCACCGAGGGCGGCCTGTTCAAGGTTGTCTCCCACCCTGGCAATGCGCTCGCGGCAGTGCCGGTCAGCGGGCGGAACGCGCAGGTGGTCGATGTGATCAGCGACGACCATGGCGGGGTGTTCTACCTGTCGGGCGGGCGCCTGCGGCATGTGCGGCCGGACGGCAGCGATGTGGCCGTCACCGGACCCTGGCCCGGTGACGGGTTCGAGCCGCTGGCCCTGGCCCTGGCCCATGACGGCACGGTGTGGGTCGGCGGAGAGGGCGGGCTCTTCGGGCTTGCGATCACCGGCGACAGGATCGGGAGCTACAGCAACATATCGGTTGCCGAGACGCGCACCAACAGCATCGTGGCCCTTCTGGTGGACCATCGCGGATGGCTCTGGGTCGGCACCGCGCTTGGCGTATCGGTGAACGACGGCAAGCGCTGGGTGTCCGTCGATTCGGACGGCGGATTGCTGTCGGACGACGTGGACGAAGGCGGCCTGCGGGAGGACCCGGACGGCTCCTTGTGGATTGCGACCACGCAGGGCGTCTCCCACCTGGTCGATCCCGAATGGCTGTTCACCGACAGGCCGATACAGACCGTGGTGACGGCGGCCACCCTGGGCACTCACGCGGTCGAGTCCGGGGTGATGCCCTATAGCGACGAGGCGCTCAGCCTGCAGTTCGGCTCGCCCAGTCACGGCTCCGAGCGCTCCTTCAAGTTCCGCTACCAGCTCTCCGGCGTGGACGCGACCTGGGCCGAATCGCCTACCGGCCTGGTGCGCTATCCCTTCGTGCCGCCGGGCAGTCATACGCTGACGGTGGTGGGGTTCGACGAGCTCACCCACCGGTCCTCCCCGCCGGCCACCCTCACCATCGAGATGGAATATCCCTGGTGGCGGCAGACCTGGGCCGAGGCGATATGGGCGACGCTGGCCGTCTGGCTGATCTACATCGGCATGCGGCTGCGCTTCCGCGCCATGCTGGCGCGTCAGGCGGAGCTGAAGCGCTACGTGGCCGAAGGCACCGAGCAGCTGCGCTACCAGGCCGCGCATGACGCGCTGACCGGGCTGCTTAACCGCTCGGAGATCGAGCGGCGCCTGGCCACCAAGCTGACCCACGGGCCGGTGAGCGGCGAGATGATCGTGGCGCTGCTCGACATCGACAACTTCAAGGCGGTGAACGACCGCTACGGCCACCTCGGCGGCGACGACGTGCTGCGCGCCATGGGACGGCTGGTGCGCAAGGCGGTGCGGGTGGGCGAATACGCCGGCCGTTACGGCGGGGAGGAAATCCTGCTGGTTCTCGACGATTCCGACGGGCGCGGCGCCGAGCGCGTGCTGGACCTGCATCACGCCGTGCGCGGCGAATCGTTCAGCGCGGCGGGCAAGGAGCTCCGCGTGACCTGCTCGGTGGGCATGGCCTGGGCGATGCGCGGCGACGACTGGGAGTCGCTGATCGGCCGCGCGGACCAGGCTTTATACGAGGCCAAGGAGGCCGGACGAGATCGGGTGGTGGAGCGGGCGCGGGTGGATTTCGACACGGCCAGGGTGAATTTGCGTAGCGCGGAGTAGGCAAGGAAGGAAGCAGTCCTTTTTTGAAAAAAAGGACCAAAAAACTTTTACTACCTCGCATTTGCAGCGCCCGGGTGCCGCCAATAGCAGCACGGGCGCGGACGCAGCGTGGGAGCAAAAGTTTTTTGCTTCTTTTTTTCAAAAAAGAAGGCCTTGCTTGTCTTCCTTCGCCGCGCGCGATTCGCAGGAGACACCGCATTGACCAACCTCACCCGCGTGGAGGTACGCTGCTACCGCTTCAGCTGCCCCGATTGCGGCATGACGGACGCCGAGCTCGGACACCTGGCGACCGATGACGAGGTCCACTGCATGGTGTGCCTGATCGACGAGCAACGCCACGTGGTGCTGCGCCGCTGGCTGGTGGAGGCCGGTCCGCAGGACGACGGCGAGACCGCCGGATGATCGAGGGCCCGGCGCAGGCCGCTGCCAGGCTGGCGCGCATCAAGCGGCTCGCCTGGCTGGTGGACGGCGCGTTCCGCCTGCCCGGCACGCGCTTCCGCTTCGGCCTGAACAGCCTGATCGGCCTGGTACCAGGCGCCGGCGACGCGGTGCTCGGCGGGCTGTCGCTCTACATCATCTACGAGGCGGCGCAGCTCGGCGTGCCGCGGCATCGCCTGGCGCAGATGGTGGGCAACGTGGCGCTGGAAGTGGTGGGCGGGTCCGTGCCGATCCTGGGCGATCTGTTCGACATGGCGCTGAAGGCGAACCTGCGGAACATTCGGTTGCTGGAGGAGCATCTGCGAAGTACGGGCGGGTTGCTGACGTAAAGATTAGAAAGCAAGCAGTCCTTTTTTGAAAAAAAGGACCAAAAAACTTTTGCTCCCTGTCGGCGGGTGCTGAAACACTCACCGACAGGGACTAGAAGTTTTTGGTTCTTTCTTCAAAAAAGAAGGCCTTGCCTTCCTAGCTCCGCCGCCGAAACCCGCCAAACACCAGATGCGGCATGTGAAAGCGCATGCGGTGCCGCAGGGCGCTGCTGCTCATCAGCATCTCCACCCCGAAGAACGCCACCGACCCGAGCGTGCACAGGATCGCCACGCCGAACGAGGCGAGCAGGACGGCGGCGATGGCCTTCCTGCTGACGGCAAACAGGAAGAGGGTCAGGATAGACAGGCAGGTGGCGGCCGCACCCGCCGTGCCGAGCATCACGGCCGCGTCCAGCATGAGGGAGCGCCGGTGTAGCCGCACGATCTCCTCGTTCTGGAACAAGGGTGTTTCGGTGCCGCGGCTGACTGCATCGGACACTTCGTCCAGCCGGTCGGCGACCCGGGCGAGTCGCCCGGCGAAGACGTTCAGCAGGGCGGCGATGCCGGAGAGGAGGAAGACCGGCGTGAGCGCCACCTGGACGAGGTGTGCGGCGGTCTCAAGCGTGAAGGATGACAGTCCGTTCATCGGTGGGCGTGTAGCGGGATCGCCGTTCTGCGTCGACAAGGCGGGCGCGAAGAAAGCAAAGCCTTCTTTTGCTCCTGCCGCCCTATCAGCTGTCTCGCTTTATGCAGAGGCACGCGGACGCCGCAAATGCGGGGGAAGCAAAAATTTTTTGGTCTTTTTTTTCAAAAAAGGACTGCTTGCTTCCTTCCCTTCACCTGAACACAGCCCCGATCAGCAGCAGATACGCCACGCTGCCCGCCACCACGTGCAGGAACACCACCAGGCCGGAACGCCAGCCGCGCCAGACGAACAGCCCGCCGCACAACGCCGCGAGCAGCAGCCCAAGAATCGCTCCGCCGAACGCGCCGTGCAGGCCGCCGTGAAAGCCAGCCAGGCACGCCGACACCGCGCCGGCCGCGCCGCACCGCCCGTGCACCGGGGCCGCCCGCCTGGCCAGGCCCGCCAGAAGCAACGCACCCAAGGCCACGCCAACGCTCAATAACGCAAAGCTGGTGGTCAGCAGCTTTTCTTCCCCTACTGCCATGGAGCGCCTATATCCAGGCTCACATCTGCCAGCCTGCCTTGTCCAGCCTGCCTTACGCGCGGCTTCGGGCGCCTGCAGGCTGCCTCCCCATCCCGGATACCGTACGCATGAATTTCGCCACCAATCCTGCCCTCGCCCGCGCGCTGACCGACCGCGGCTACACGGAGCTGACGCCCGTGCAGGAGGCTGTGCTGGAGCCAGGCGCCAAGGGGCGGGACCTGCTCGTCTCCGCCCAGACGGGCTCCGGCAAGACGGTGGCCTATGGGCTGGCGTTCGCGCCAACGCTGCTGGGCGGCGAGGAACACTTCGATCGGCCGGGCAACCCGCGCGCTTTGGTGATCGCACCCACGCGCGAACTGGCGATGCAGGTGCACCGCGAGTTGACCTGGCTCTATGCCGGCACCGGCGCGCGCATCCTCTCCTGCATCGGCGGGATGGACGGCCAGCGCGAGGGCCGCGCGCTGGAAGCCGGCTGCCACATCGTGGTGGGCACGCCGGGCCGCCTGTGCGATCACCTGGCGCGCGGCCGCCTGCACCTGGGCGACCTGGCCGTCGTCGTGCTGGACGAGGCCGACGAGATGCTGGACCTCGGCTTCCGCGACGAGCTGGAAACCCTCCTGGGCGCCACCCCCGAATGGCGCCGTACGCTGCTGTTCTCGGCCACGATCGCCAAGGAGATCACCGCACTCGCGCGCAAATACCAGAAGGACGCGCTGCGCATCGACACGTTGGTGCGCAACCAGCCGCATGCCGACATCGAGTATCGCGCCGTGCGCACCCCGCCGCGCGAGATCGAGCACGCGGTGGTCAACATACTGCGCTATTTCGAGGCGCCGACCGCCCTGGTGTTCTGCGCCACGCGCGAGGGCGTGCGTCACCTGCACGCGAGCCTGCAGGAGCGCGGCTTCACCAGCGTGGCGCTGTCCGGCGAGCTGACGCAGAACGAGCGCACCCGCGCGTTGCAGGCGATGCGCGACGGCCAGGCGCGCGTCTGCGTGGCGACGGACGTGGCCGCCCGCGGGCTGGATCTTCCCGATCTCGGCCTGGTGATCCACGCCGACATGCCCAACAACAAGCAGACTCTGCTGCACCGCAGCGGACGCACCGGCCGCGCCGGCCGCAAGGGCACCTGCGTGGTGATCGTGCCCGCCAACCGGGCGCGCGCGGCGGAGACGCTGATCGCCTCGGCGGGCGTGTCCGCGCAATGGTCCGGCGCGCCGCTGCCGGAGGAGATACGCGCACGCGACGGCGCACGCCTCCTAAAAGACCCAGTGCTGACCGAGGAGATGACAGAAGACGACCTGGACCTGGCGCGCACGCTGCTGGAAGGCCGCTCGGCCGAAGACCTGGCAGCAGCCCTGGTGCGCATGTATCGCGCCCGCCTGCCCGCACCCGAGGAGATCACCGAACTGTCGCCGCTGCCAGGCACGCGACGCGAACCGGTCCGCGAGGCGGGACGCGAGATGGGACGTGAGCCGGGGCTACGGCCGGAAAAGGCAGGCATCGCGTCGGGGCCAATGGTGTGGTTCAGCATCAATGTCGGCCGGGGCCAGAAGGCCGATCCGAAATGGCTGCTGCCGCTGATCTGCCGCATGGGTGGCGTGGAGAAACGCGACGTGGGCGCGATACGCATTCAGCCGGACGAGACGCGCTTCGAAATCAGCGTGGCGCGCGCGGAGGAGTTTGCCGCGAACATCCCCGACGATGCGGAGGACAACGTGAAGGTGACGCGGGCGGAGGCGCCGGCGGCTGCGCCACGTCGCGATCCTTCGGCGCCGAAGCGGTTTGTGAAATCGGCTTATCCTAAGAAGGACAAGGGGAATAACGCG
>CAXTCL010000107.1:0-12609 GCA_964242035.1 uncultured Acetobacteraceae bacterium
TTTTTGCTTCTTTTTTTCAAAAAAGAAGGCCTTGCTTGCCTTACTGCAAAATCGGGTACCCCGCGAGCACCGCGGCGCGCTCAAGCGCGACTATCCGCCCATACGCCGCAGCCGCAACCCGCACGAAGCCCTCAAGCAGCAACGCCGCGCGCATTTCCGCCAGCGCCGGGTCAGCGGCCACATCTTCCAGCGCGCCGGCGAGGGCGCTTCGTGTCTCGTCGGATGTCGCGGCCGCGGCGATCAACGGCAGTCCGGGTGTGGCCTCTGTCCAGGTCAGCACGCGCAATTTGCCGGCCGCCTCGGGCCGCCAGTGCTGCAAATGCGCCCACGTCACGCAGTCTATGGCGGCGACGTCCGCGCGCCCGTCCGCTACGGCCGTCACGCTGGCCGCGTGCGCGCCGGTCATGATGGTTTCCGCGAAGAAGCGCGCTGCGCCGTTTGCCAAAGGTGCGATGGCGGCGCGCAGCACGTTCATGCCGCTGTTGGAGGCCGCATCGTTCACCGCGCAGCGGCGTCCGCGCAGGTCCGCCAGGCTGCCAGCATTGTCGGATGCGCGGACGACTACGGCGCTGCGGTAGAACGCGCCGTCGCAGCCTTCCGCCAGATAGGCGGGTGTTGCTATCAGGGCGACCTTGCCGGCGAGGCTGGTCACCAGCGGATAGCCGCATGTCTGCCCGAGCAGCAGCCGGCGGTCGGTCCAGAGAGCCGGCAGGTCGGTGCTGCGCGACAAGGCTTCCGGCGCCGCCACGCCCCTGTCCCGGAGGCGCGCCGCAATGGCGGCCCAGAGCGCGTCGGTGGCAGGGCGCAACTCCGGCAAGTCGTACATGGGAAACGCGGCGAGGCTCAAGGCAGCATCCGCAAGAGCGCGCGTCTGCAACACCAGAACGGGCCCGGATGCACCCGGGGGAGTAAAAGTTTTTTGCTTACTTTTTCCAAAAAAGAAGGCCTTCCTTCCTGCTCACCGCTCCCCCCGCGCAAAATTCCGTATCATCCAGGCCCGGAACACCGAAATCACCGGATCGGCCAAGTCTTCCGCCGCCAGATTTAGAAAATACCCATACCCGTCATCAAACGTTTCGGCGAACGGTGTCACCAACACGCCATCGGCGATGTCGCGTGCGAACAGCTCCAAATCCAGCAGCATCACGCCCTCGCCGCCTGCCGCGTATTGCGCGGCCAGTGCCGCGGTATCGAACGCCAGGCCGCGGCTGGTGCGGGCGCCCAGGCCGAAATGGCGCGAGAACGCGTCCCAGATCAGTCCGGGCGGCTCGCCTTCCAGCTTCACGTGAAGCAGCTCGTTATCCGCCACGAACTGCGCGAGGGATTTGCCGGCCTGGGACGCCGCCAGGCTGGGGCTGCACCCAAGCGTCACGCGCGACATCCACAGCAGGTCCGAGACGGCGACCCCGGTGCGTCGCTTGTCATAGATCACCGCGGCGTCCGTCTCGGTACGCGGCGCGCCGGTCCAGCCCAGGCTGGAGAAATCGACGAAGATGTCCGGGAATTCGCGGCGGAAGCCCTGCAGGATGGGCAAGGCGAGTTTCTGCGCGAAGGAGGGCGGCAGTTGCAGGCGCAGCGTGCGCACGCCGCCGCCGTCACGCACCACGTCATTCAGCGCCTGCTCGATACGGTCGAAGGAGCCGCGCACGATGGGCAGCAGCGCGGTCCCGGCCTTGGTCAGCGCAAGCGATTGCGGGCGGCGTTCGAACAGCGGCAGGCCGAGCAGCGCTTCCAGGCCGATCACGTGGCGGCTGACGGCACTTTGCGACACGCCGAGGGTGCTGGCGGCGGCGGTGAAGCTGAGGTGGCGGCCGACGGCGTCGAAGGCGCGCAGGGCGTTTAGCGGCAGCCAGCGCCTGTCGAAGGTGACCATCGGCTGGGAGCATACGGTAGGAAGGAAAGAAGAAAGCAGTCCTTTTTTGAAAAAAAGGACCAAAAAACTTTTGACTCCGCTGTCGCGCGCTCTTCCGGCTAGGTCCGCGACAGCCGAGTCAAAAGTTTTTTGCTTCTTTTTTTCAAAAAAGAAGGCCTTGCTTCCTTCCTGATGCCCCAATGCAGATAAAGCATTATCCCGCTGAGCGTCGTCCGTGGCAGCCTACGCTGATGCAAGATTACAGCCGCGTCCGTCAATTGTTGCAGTCGCGCCGCCCCGGTCACGCCCTGCCGCAGGCGCTGTATTCGGACGCCGAGGCGTTCGCCTTCGACATGCGCGCCATATTCTGGCGCCAGTGGATACTGGTGGGCCTGGAAGCCGAGCTGCAGCAGCCGGGGGCGGCGATGGCGCTAAGCGTCGGCACGTCGCCCATCGTGGTGCTGCGCGACAAGTCGGGCGAGATACGCGGCTTCCACAATTCCTGCCGCCACCGCGGCGCCATGGTGTGCCCGCCCGGCCGCAGCCAGCGCCAGATGCTGGTCTGCCCGTATCACCAGTGGACGTATGATCTCACCGGCAAATTGCTCAAGGCGCGGCGCATGCAGACGGATTTCGATCCCGACGCGCATCCGCTGCGGCCGATACATGTGCGCAGCGTGGCCGGCGTGATCTACGTCTGCCTCGCCGAGGACCCGCCGGATTTCGACGTGTTTGCCGAGGGCCTGGCGCCGCTGCTGGCGCCGCATGACCTGGCACACGCCAAGCTGGCGCATGAGCATGTGTTCGTGGAGCGCGGCAACTGGAAGCTGGTGATGGAGAACGCGCGCGAGTGCTACCATTGCGCGGCGCGACACCCCGACCTGGCCCTGACGTTCCCCGCCGAGGTGCGCGCGCATTTTGATTCCGACGAGGAGGGCTACACGGACCGCTTCAACGCGCGCATGGCGAATGCCGGCTTGCCGATCGGCCCGACGATGGGCGATTGGTGGCAGGCGATACGCTTTCCGCTCAACGAGGGCGTGGTCTCGATGACGATGGACGGCAAGCACGCGGTGCGCCGCCTGATGGTGGAGCACGAGGCCGGCGACGTG
The DNA here is from genome assembly GCA_964242035.1 of uncultured Acetobacteraceae bacterium. Lineage (GTDB taxonomy): Bacteria > Pseudomonadota > Alphaproteobacteria > Acetobacterales > Acetobacteraceae > BOG-908. The sequence goes on from CAXTCL010000107.1 coordinate 2,965, forward strand.
GGTTCCGTGCGCTGGGCCAGCGAGCCGAACGCGTTCTGCCACGCGGTGGCCGACCACGTGTTCATGTTCACCGCCGAGCCGAGCGGCCCGCAGGAGACGATCGTCACGGCCAAATGGTATGTCCACCGCGACGCGGTCGAGGGCGTGGACTACACCGTCGACAGCCTCGTCTCGCTGTGGCTGACGACGAATCTGCAGGACATCGAGCTGGTGGAGAACAACCAGCGCGGCGTGAACTCGGCCGGCTACGTGCCAGGACCCTACTGCGAGGAAGCGGAATCGCTGGTGATGCGCTTCGTCGACTGGTACGAGCGCCAGGCGGCCGGCGCGCTCGAGGTGCTGGGCTGAGATGGCGGACCAGGTGGGCCTGCACCGCGACACGCTGACGGTGGCCGCGGGCTACGACGCGGCCGCGCATCATGGTTCGGTGAAGCCGCCGCTATATGCGACGTCCACGTTCAGCTATCGCAGCGCGCAGCATGCGAAAGATGTGCACGCGGCCTATTTCGTCAGCGCGCCGGCGGATGGCAAGCCTGCCGAACCCACCTACATCTATTCGCGCCTGGACCATCCGAACGCGTCCATGCTGCAGGCCCGCCTGGCGGTGCTGGACGGCGCCGAGGACGCGGCCGTGTTCAATTGCGGCATGGCGGCGATCAACGCGATCACGCAGGCGTTTCTGCTGCCGGGCGATGCGGTGCTGCACACCAGGCCGGTGTATGGCGGCACGGACGGGCTGCTCTACACCCATCTGGCCAAGTTCGGCATCGCGCCGTTCGGCATCGCGGACGCGCTGGATGACGCCGCCGTACGCGAGGCCGCGCACGCGGCCATGGCGCATAGGCGCGTGGGCCTGGTGATGGTGGAGACGCCCGCCAATCCCACCAGCGGCATCGCCGATATCGCGCTCATCGCGTCGGTGGCCGACGAGATCGGCGCGCGGCAGGGGCACCGGCCGCTGGTGGTCGTGGACAACACGTTCCTGGGCCCGTTCCAGCAGAATCCGCTGGCGCACGGTGCCGACCTCTGCATGACATCGCTGACGAAATACGCAGGTGGACACAGCGACCTTCTGGCGGGTGGCGTCAGCGGTGCGGCCGGCCCGATACACACGCTGAAGCAGTTGCGCACCCTGCTGGGCAGCCAGCTCGATGCGCATACGAGCTGGATGGTGCTGCGCTCGCTGGAGACCATGCATCTGCGCACCGAGCGCGCCGGCCGGAACGCGCGTGCGATTGCTGAATTCCTGTTGAACCATCCTGCCGTCTCCGCGGTGAACTACATCGGTTTCCAGCAGCCGGGGAGCCGCGCGCACACGGTGTTCGCCCGGCAATGCCAGGGTGCGGGCTCCACCTTCACCTTCAAGATACGCGGTGGCGAGGCGGCGGCGTTTCGCATGCTGGACCGGCTGCGGGTGATACATATGGCCGTAAGCCTCGGCGGCACGGAGACGCTAATCTGCCACTCCGCCACCACCACGCATTTCAACGTGCCCGCGGCGCGCCGCCTGGAAGTGGGTATCGACGAGGATTCGCTGCGGATATCCGTGGGCGTGGAGCATGTGGACGACCTGGTCGAAGATCTCCGCCAGGCGCTGGAGGCCGCCTGATGGACACGATGATCCCGCCCGATCTGCCTGTTGACCCCTGGGCGATCGACGGCAAGTTCGCCGGCCCTGAGGAGCACGCCGAGCTGCTGGTGATCGGCGCCGGCCCGGCAGGTCTTGCAGCCGCCACCGAAGCCGCGCGGCTGGGCCTGCGGGTTGTGCTGGTCGACGAGAACCCCGTGCCGCTCTCGCTTATGGGCATAGACGTGCCGCTGTTCTACGGCCAGCACATGGGTGCCGCGGTGCAGGAAGAGGCGCGCATGGTGGAGCGGCTGGTGGCCGCCACGCCGGCGCTGGAAGCGGCGTACGACGCCGGCGTGGATGTGCGCCTGGGCATCACCGCCTGGGGCGCGTTCGCCAACGGCCCTGCGTTGCAGGCGCTGCCCCACCGCGTGGTGGGGCTGACCGACGGCAGGCGCTCCTGGATGTGCGGCTTCGGCGCGCTGATCCTGGCGACCGGCGCGCGGGACCTGGTGCTCGGCTTTCCCGGCATCGACCTGCCGGGCGTGATGGGCGCGCAAGGCCTGCACAGCCTGCTCACGCGCTACGATGCCTTTCTCGGCCGCCGCCTCGTCATACTCGGCTCGGGCGATCTGGCTGTGGCCACCGCGCACGCGGCGCTGGACCGCGGGCTGGAGGTGGCGGCGCTGTTGGAGGTGCTGCCCGACGCACAGGCCGCCACGGCGCCGCTCGCCGCGCGCGGCGTGCCCGTGCTGACCGGCGCCACCATCCTGCGCGCCGAGCCGGGTGCCATGGGCGTGGCCGCCGCCATCGTGCAGCGCGCGGGCGCTGCGGCACCGGAGCGCCTGGATTGCGACACCATCTGCCTCGCCATCGGTGCCGTGCCCGCCATCGAACTCGCCGGCGTCCTCGGCTGCCGGCTGGCCTATCGCGGCGAGCTGGGCGGCCACGTGCCGCTCACCGGCGCACACGGCGCCACGTCACTGCCCGGCATCTTCTGCGCCGGCGATTGCGCTGGCCTGGGCACGGGGGCGGAAGCCGGGACGCCCGGCATCGCGCAGGAAGCGGCGGCCTGGTTGCGGCGGACCCCGTCGCATCCGGAGGTCTCGCCCTTCACGGAGACGGCGTCTCGCGCGGAATCTCCACCTCTTTCGCAAGGCCAGGATGCCACAACCGCCTACCGCCTCGCCTGGATGCGCGCGCTTCTGGCCACCGGCGACGCCGCAACCCCGGCCTGCCTGTGCGAGGAAGTCACCCGTGCCGAACTGCTGGGCATCCAGCCGCCGCGCTATCTCGGCTGGGTCTCGGACTGCCAGACCGCCCGCAACGCCGCGAGCCTGCTGCAGGACGGCCCGTTCAACCCGGACCAGATAAAGCGCCTCACCCGCGCCGGCATGGGCCACTGCCAGGGCCGCCGCTGCCGCGAGCAGATCGCGCTGATGCTGGCGCTCGCCTCCGGCCAATCGCCCGCCGACATCCCGCTCGCCAGCTACCGTGCGCCGGTTCGCCCGCTGCCGCTGTCCGTGCTGGCAGACGCCAACGAGCCACCGGACATGCGTACGCAATGGGACGTGTGGTTTGGCATACGCGCCCAATGGGTGCCGTACGACATCATCGGCACCGACGCCGAGGCCGCGTTCCTGGCCGCGGGCCGTGGCGGGAACATGCACGCATGATGGCCACCGGCGCCCAGGTTGCCGTCATCGGCGGCGGCGTCACCGGCCTGTCCGCCGCCTGGTGGCTGGCGCGGGCGGGCCATTCGGTCAGCGTGTTCGAGCGCTTCATCGTCGGCTGGGAAGCCTCGGGCCGCAACGGCGGTGGGGCCACGCACTACCAGAGCCCGCTGTTCCACGAGGAGCAGCGCCTGTGGCCGCAGATGGACGCGCTGCTCGGCTACCCCACGGAATACCGCCGCGAACGCATCATCGTGAACCTCAACGCCGGCGAGGAAGCGCGCTACCGCCACATGGCGGCCGTCTGCGCCGCGATGGGCTACCCGTCTGAGGAACTCGACCACCGCCAACTCCGCGCTCTGGTCCCGCTGGCCGGCGAAAACGCGCTGTCCGCGCAATACTTCCACTTCGGCGGCCACGCCAACCCGCAGCGCACCGTTCAGGCCTATGCCTGGGCGCTGCAGGACCATGGCGGCCAGATCCAACAGCACACCAGCGTGGACGGCTTCACCACGCGCGGCGGCCAGGTCACCGAACTGCACGTGGCCGGCCGCCGCTTCGGCTGCGACGCGGTGGTGATCGCCGCCGGCCCGCACACCGCCGCCTTGTGCGCGCAACTGGGCCACCATCTGCCGCTGGCCTCCGCGCGTGCGGAAATGATCGTGACGGAAGCGCTGCCGGTGATGAACATCGGCGGCGTGGACGGCAACGGCCTTTACGGCCGGCAAACGCTGCGCGGCAACCTCGCCTATGGCGGCGGCCCGCACGAATGGCTGGAAGACGCCGCCTACGACCAGCCGGCACGGCCCGCGACCCCGCTGCTGCGCAACCTGGCCGGCCGGCTCGCCACCCTGTTCCCGCGCGCGGCCCACGCGCGCGTGCTGCGCAGTTGGGCCGGCATCATCGAAAACACGCCGGACGGCCGCCCCGTGTTGGCACGGCTGAGCGCGCCGGGAAACGTGACGGTGGCCACCATGTCCAGCGTGGGTTTCGGCCTGTCGCCCGCCAGCGGCCGCGCGATCGCCAACCTGGTGACGACAGGCGCGTGCAGCTTCGCCGATATCTCCAAGCTGGGCCTAGATCGTTTCGCTGGCCTGCCCGCCGACTGGCGCGCGGCACGCGGCTGGATGGCGCCGGCGCTGGCCGACGCATGAAGTTCTCGATCCGCTCCGTGTTGTCGCAGGCCCTGCAAGGCCAGACCGGATGGCGCCCGCAATGGCGCAACCCCGAACCACGCGCCGAATACGATGCGCTGATCGTCGGCGGCGGCGGCCACGGTCTCGCCTGCGCATACTACCTCGCCAGCCAGTACGGCCTGCACAACATCGCGGTGATCGAGAAATCGCTTGTTGGCTCCGGCAATGTCGGCCGCAACACCACCATTGTGCGCTCCAACTACCTGCTTCCCGGCAACATCCCGTTCTACGAAACCTCGCTGAAATTGTGGGAGGGCCTGGAACAGGAAATCAACTACAACGCGATGGTCAGCCAGCGCGGCGTGCTGAACCTGTTCCACTCCGACGCCCAGCGAGACGCCGCAATCCGCCGCGGCAACGCCATGCGCCTGCACGGCGTGCACGCCGAACTCCTGACCCGCGACGAGATACGCGCCCGCCACCCGTTCCTGGATTTCGACAACGCGCGCTTTCCCATCATGGGCGGCCTGCTGCAGCAGCGCGGCGGCACCGTGCGCCATGACGCGGTCGCCTGGGGCTACGCGCGCGCCGCCGACAAGCTCGGCGTGGACATCCTGCAAAATTGCGAACTCACCGGCCTGCGCATTGAGAACGGCCGCGTGCTAGGTGCGGAGACATCGCGCGGCTACATCGCCGCCCGCAAGATCGGCCTCTCCGTCGCCGGCAATTCCTCACGCGTGGCCGCCATGGCCGGCATGCGCCTGCCCGTCGAAAGCCACGTGCTCACCGCCTACGTCAGCGAAGGCATCAAGCCGCTGCTGCACTCCGTGATCACCTTCGGCGCCGGCCATTTCTACATAAGCCAGTCAGACAAGGGCGGCTTAGTGTTCGGCGCCAGCGTGGACGGCTACAATTCCTACGCACAACGCGGCAACCTGCCGTCCGTGGAAGACACCTGCGAGGAAGCCATGGCGCTGATGCCCGCGCTCGGCCGCCTGCGCATGCTGCGTAGCTGGGGCGGCATAATGGACATGACGATGGACGGCAGCCCGATCATCGACCGCACACCCGTGGAAGGGCTCTACCTGAACGGCGGCTGGTGCATCGGCGGCTTCAAGGCAACGCCGGCGGCCGGGCTGTGCCTGGCGCATCTGATGGCGCGCGACGAGCCGCACGAAGTGGCGCGGGCGTATCGGCTGGATCGGTTTGCGACGGGGCGGGTGCTGGACGAGACGGGCGGCGGGACGAATATGGTGTTGCATTGAGGAAGGAAGGAAGGCCTTCTTTTCTGAAGAAAAGAAGCAAAAGACTTTTGTCCCCGGCGCCTGCATGGCGGTGTGCGCTCATCCTGTCATTACGCGCGCTTGCAGAACCTGACGAGGCTCCGGGGCAGGCGCGGGGACAAAAGTTTTTTGCTTCTTTTTTTCAAAAAAGAAGGCCTTGCTTGCCTTGCGCCTGACTTGCCCTTTCTGCGGCAACCGCAGCATAGCCGAGTTCTCCTACTACGGTGACGCCAGCGTGCGCCGCCCCGGCAGCAACGCCGAGCAGTCCGCCTGGGTGGATTACGTGTACATGCGTGACAACGTCGCAGGTCCACACGCCGAATTCTGGTATCACGAAGCTGCCTGCCGGCAGGTCCTGCGCGTGGAACGCGACACGCGCAGCCACGCCATCCTGTCCGTGCAGACCGCCTGATGCAGCCGTTCCGCACTGCCGAAGGCGGCCTGATCGACCGCACGCGTCCTGTGCATTTCAGCTTCGACGGCGCGCCGCTCACCGGGTATGCGGGCGACACGCTCGCCTCCGCCTTGCTCGCCAACGGCGTGCGCCTGGTCGGCCGATCGTTCAAGTACCATCGCCCGCGCGGCATATTGTCCGCCGGGCCGGAGGAGCCGAACGCGCTGGTGGAGTTGCGCGAGGGTGCGGCGCGTGAGCCGAACACGCGCGCCACGGTCGCCGAAATCTTCGACGGCTTGGCGAGCCGCAGCCAGAACCGCTTTCCGAGCCTCGCCTTCGATCTCATGTCCGTCACCGGCGCACTGGGGCCGATCTTTGCGGCCGGCTTCTACTACAAAACGTTCATGTGGCCGGCCGCGTTCTGGGAGCGCGTATACGAACCGCTGATACGACGCGCCGCGGGCCTCGGCCGCGCGTCCGGCCTGCCCGATCCGGCTTCCTACGACAAGCAATCGGCTTTTGCCGACCTGCTCGTCATCGGTGCGGGCCCCGCGGGCCTGTCCGCGGCGCTGCACGCTGCGCGCGCCGGCGACCGCGTCATACTCGCCGAGCAGGATTTCGCTCTGGGCGGGCGGCTGCTGTCTGACAGCCGCACCATCGCCGGTAAACCTGCCAGTGTATGGCTTGCGGAAACTGAAGCCGAGCTCCGCGCGGCAGGTAACGTCCGCATACTTACGCGCACAACCGTCACCGGTGTGTATGACGGCGGAACCTACGCCGCGATTGAGCGGGTCGCCGATCACCTGGCGCCCACCGCCGATATTCCGCGGCAACGGCTGTGGCGCATCGTGGCGCCGCGCGCCGTGCTTGCCACCGGCGCCATCGAACGCCCGCTGGTGTTCGGCGGTAACGACACGCCGGGCGTCATGCTGGCTGGCGCCGTGCGCAGCTACCTCAACCGCTTCGCCGTAAAGCCCGGCACACGCGCCGTCGTGTTCGGCAACAACGACGATGCAGCGACAACGATCACCGATCTTGCGGCCGCCGGCGTGGAGATCGCGGGCCTGGTCGATAGCCGGCCGGTGCTCCCCGAAGCTGTCCGGGACCTCGCCGCGTCGCACGGCATCACGGTATTCGCAAACGCCACAGTTGGCGAAGCTTCAGGTGGCAGAAGCCTTAAACGCGTCTCGCTTGGCGGCCAGGCGCTTGGCACCACGCTGGAGTGCGACCTGCTCGCGATGTCCGGCGGCTGGAACCCGGCCGTACATCTCGGCTCGCAGCACGGGGGAAGGCCGGTGTGGTGCGAGAAGATCGCGGCTTTCGCTCCTGGCCCGATGCCGCCCGGCATGTACGCCACGGGCGCTGCCGCCGGCCACTTCCTGCTCGCCGAAGCGCTCGGCACATTCGCTCCTGGCCCGATGCCGCCCGGCATGTACGCCACGGGCGCTGCCGCCGGCCACTTCCTGCTCGCCGAAGCGCTCGGCACACAGGTGGAGACCGGCGCGGAGACCGACGCCATAACGCCGCTCTGGCAGGTCCCCGGTGCACGCGGCAAATCGTTCGTCGATTTCCAGAATGACGTGACGGAAGCCGACGTGGCGCTCGCCGCACGCGAGGGCTTCACCGCCGTCGAGCACCTGAAACGCTACACCACGCTCGGCATGGCAACCGACCAGGGCAAGACCTCGAACGTCACCGGCCTCGCCATACTCGCTTCACTCACCAACCGCACCATCGCGCAAACCGGAACCACGGTCTTCCGCCCGCCTTACACACCTGTCGCCATCGGCGCGCTCGCCGGCGCGCATCGCGGCCCACATTACCGCCTCACGCGCCGCACGCCGGCGCATGATTGGGCCGCACAGCACGGCGCGCAGTTCGTCGAGGCCGGCGACTGGCTGCGCGCCACGCATTTCCCGCGCGCCGGCGAGACCCTGCAGGACGTCATCAACCGCGAAGTCCGCACGGTGCGCCAGGCCGCCGGATTCTGTGACGTCAGCACGCTCGGCAAGATAGACGTCCAGGGCCCGGACGCCGCTTCGTTCCTAGACTTCATCTACGCCAACACGATCTCCACCCTCGCGCCCGGCCGCGCCCGCTACGGCATCATGCTGCGCGAGGACGGTTTCGTGTTCGACGACGGCACCGTCGCCCGCCTGCTTCCCACGCATTTCCTGCTCACCACCAGCACCGGAAACGCGGCACCCGTGCTGCGCCACCTGGATTTCTGCCGGCAAATCCTCAAGCCCGATCTCGATTTATGCATAGAGCCCGTCACCGACCAGTGGGCGCAGTTCGCCCTTGCCGGCCCGCAGGCGCGCCGGATACTCGGCAAACTTGCCGATGCCGCAACGGACGTCAGCGATGCCGCCCTGCCGTTCATGGGCGCGACGCAATCCGTGATCGCCGGCAGCATCCCCGCACGTATCTTCCGTATCTCGTTCTCCGGTGAGCTGGCCTATGAACTTGCGGTGCCCGCCTTGCAGGCTGCCGCCCTGGCAAGCGCGTTGCTGGACGCAGGTGCCGTGCCCTACGGCCTGGAAGCGCTCAACGTGCTGCGCCTGGAGAAGGGCCACCTGGTGGGCGCGGAGCTGAACGGCCAGACCACTGCCGCCGACCTGGGTCTGGCCCGCATGCTCAAGAAGAACCAGGACTTCGTCGGCCGCGCCCTCCTGCGACGCCCTGCGCTGCTGGACCCGGACCGCCCGGCCCTCGTCGGCCTGCGCCCACGTGCGCCTGGCGACAGCCTGCAGGCCGGCGCACACCTGATCCCCGCCGGCTGTGCATCCACCGCCGCCCATGACCACGGTTACGTCACCTCCGCCGCGTTTTCCGCCACGCTCGGCCATGCGATCGGCCTGGCCCTCCTCAAGGGCGGCGCGCAGCATCTCGGCGAAGTGTTCCGCGCCGTCAGCCCGCTGCAGGGGATCGAGACGGAGGTGGAAATCGTGGCGCCGGTGTTCCACGATCCTGAAAACCGCGCGCTGCATGCCTGACATAACCCGGGTTCCGCCACGCTCGATCGCCGGCATCGCCAGTTTCCGCGAACAGGACCGGCTGCATGCCGCGTTGCGCAGCGCGTTCGGTGCGGCGCCTCCGACAAAAGCCAGCTTCGTCCAGGCCGGCGCGGTTACCCTGGCCTGCATCGCCCCCACGCGCTTTCTTGCCAGTGCCGACAACGGTGCAAACCTCCCGGCGCGGTTTGCGAAAACGCTGGAAGGCCTGGCAGCGATCACCGACCAGAGCGACATGTGGGCAACCTGGCATGTGTCCGGCGGGGGCGTGCGCGACTGCCTCGCCCGTGTCGTGCCAATCGATCTCACCCCCGACGTATTCAGGATCGGTGATCTGGCACTTACGCGTGCGGGTCATTTGGAGGTGCGCGTTTGCCGTGTTGGCCTGGACGACTATGAGATTGCGGTCACGCGGTCTGTGGCTGCGGATTTGTTGCACGCGTTGGAGGAAGCGAAGAAAGGCCTTCTTTTTTGAAAAAAAGGAGCAAAAAACTTTTACCTGGCTGACGCGGACTCATGGACGGTGTCGGCGACAGCGGAGTCAAAAGTTTTTGCTTCTTTTTTTCAAAAAAGAAGGC
>CAXTCL010000108.1:0-12517 GCA_964242035.1 uncultured Acetobacteraceae bacterium
ACCGGCAGCGTCGCCACCAGCGTCTTGCCCTCGCCCGTCTTCATCTCGGCGATCTTGCCGTCATGCAGCACCATGCCGCCCACCAGCTGCACGTCGAAATGGCGCATCCCCAACACACGCCGGCTGGCCTCGCGCACCACCGCAAACGCCTCCGGCAACAAAGCATCCAACGTCTCGCCCGCCGCCACACGCCCGCGAAACTCAACGGTCTTTCCCGCCAACGCCTCGTCCGACAGCCCAGACACCGCCGCTTCCTGCGCGTTCACACGCGGCACACGCTGCTGGTAGGACTTCAAGGAACGGTCGTTGGACGTGCCAAAAACAGCGCGGGCGAGGGAGGAGAACATATCGGGCAGATAGGCGGCGCGGGGTGTGGGGTCAACAGAAGGCAAGGCCAGGGGCGTCGTGCGCAGCACGCTCTCGCGTGACGCCCCTGGACCCCGCTAAGGACAGTCGTCCTTAGAACCTGTTTTGTTTAGGCAGTGTTTGAAGGGGGGCCACACGTCGCGGCTACAGCGCGATGGCCCCTTTCGCACACTGCCTAAGGCGAAGCCTGGGGTCTGGGGCCGACTGGCCCCAGCAGGGTCCAGGGGCGTTACGCGAGAGCGTGCTGCGCACGACGCCCCTGGCCTTGCCTTCTTTTCACCAAGGCACCCCGTTGCCGCCCACCGCCCGATGCCCCATAAGGCCGCCGCCCCCTATCCGAGGTTTTCCATGCGCCTGCTGACCCTGACCACGGCCCTGACCGCGGCTGTACTCGCAACCGCTCCTGCCATGGCCCAGGCGCCCCGCCCTGCTCCCGCGCCGGCTTCCGCAGCGGCACCTGGTGCCCCCGCCGCTCCGCCGCAGAACGCCATCATCGTAACCGTCAACGGCGATCCGGTGCGCGTGTCGGACGTGCTGGGCTGGGTGGACACCCACGTGACGCCGGAGCAGCGCCAGTCGATCGGGCAGGACAAGCTGTTCAGCGCCGCCGTCAATGAACTGGCCACCGGCAAGGCGCTGCAGATCATGGCCCGCAAGCAGGGCCTGGACCGTGACCCGACGGTCGCCCACCAGATGCAGACCGCCGCCGACGAAGTGTTGCAGCGCGCGCTACTGGTCAAGACCGTGCTGCCCCTGGTGACCGAGGAGGCCATCAAGGCGCAGTACGACAAGCAGTATGCCGGCAAGCCTGGCGAGCCGGAGGTCCACGCCCGCCACATCCTGGTCGACAGCGAGGCCAAGGCGAAGGACATCATCAAGCAGCTGCAGGGCGGCGCCAAGTTCGAGGACCTGGCCAAGAAGTATAGCGACCCGAAGGACCCGGCGAGCGCCCAGGGCGGTGACCTCGGCACCTTCAAGAAGGCGGACATGCTGCCCGAGTTCTCGGATGCCGCGTTTAAGCTGAAGAAGGGCGAGTACACCACCACCCCGGTGCACACCCGCTACGGCTGGCACGTTATTCAGGTGATCGACACCAGCGTCTCCACCCCGCCCGCCTACGACACCGTGCATGACGAGATACGCCAGACGCTGCTGCGCCAGGACGCGCAGACGCTTGCCGCCAAGGCGCGGGACGGCGTGAAGATCGTCTCCTACGGCCCGGACGGCAAGCCGGTGAAGCCGGGCACCACGCCTGCTCCAGCGACGGCCGCCCCGGCGCCGGCCAAGAAGTAGCCCGCATGGCGGCCGCGTCCGCCGTCTCGCCGCTGGCGCTGCCGTTGCCCGACCTGGCGCCGGTCGCCGGCGTGCGTCTCGGTGCTGCGGCCGCCGGCATACGCTACCAGGGTCGCACGGACCTGTTCCTGGCGGAGTTCGCGCCAGGCACCACGGTCGCCGGCGTGTTCACCAAGAACAAATGCCCCGGCGCGCCGATCGATTGGTGCCGTGCCGCGCTGGCGGGCGGCACCGCACGGGCGCTGGTGGTCAACGCCGGAAACGCGAACGTCTTCACCGGCCAGGCAGGCCGGGACGCCACGCAGGCCACGGCTGATGCTGCAGCCGCCCTCGTGGGCTGTGCGGCGTCCGAGGTGTTCCTCGCGTCCACCGGCGTAATCGGCCAGACCTTACCTCACGAGCGGATTACTGCCGCCCTGCCCGCCCTGCATGCGTCGCTGCGCGAGGACGGCCTGGCGGATGCCGCGCGGGGCATGATGACGACCGACACGTTCCCCAAAGCCGCCACCCGAATGGCAGACATCGGCGGCGTGCCCGTGCGCATCACCGGCATCGCCAAGGGCAGCGGCATGATCGCGCCGGACATGGCGACGATGCTGTGCTTCGTGTTCACCGACGCGGCGCTGCCGGCCGGCACGCTGCAATGGCTGCTGGGCCACTACGTGCCCTTCACGTTCAACTGCATTACCGTCGATGCGGACACCTCCACCAGCGATACCGTTCTCCTTTTCGCGACGGGCCGTGCAGGCAACGAACCGAAATCCACCCCAAGCTTCATGCTTGCTCTGGAGCAGGTGTTGCTGGAGTTGGCGCTGATGGTGGTGCGCGACGGCGAGGGGGCGCGCAAGCTGATACGCATCGACGTCTCAGGCGCCACCGACCACGCCAGCGCCCACCGCGTGGCGCTCGCAGTCGCCAACTCCCCGCTGGTGAAGACCGCCATCGCCGGCGAGGATGCCAATTGGGGCCGCATCGTCATGGCCGTGGGGCGCGCCGGCGAACCCGCCGACCGCGACCGCCTCAGCATCGCCATAGGCGGCGTGTGGATGGCCCGCAACGGCACCGTGGTGCCAGGCTACGACGAAGCGCCCGTGGTGGCCCACATGCGCGGCCACGAGATAGACATCCAGATCGATCTCGGCCTGGGCGGCGGTGCCGGCCGCGCCTGGACCTGCGACCTCACGCACGGCTACATCGACATCAATGGCAGTTACAGAAGCTAGCCCGGCGCTGCCGGACGCCGACGCCTTCGAGCCCCTGACTACCGAGCGCCTGACCCTGCGCCCGCCACAGGCGCAGGACGCGCCCGCCATACACCGTCTGGTCAACACCTGGCCGGTGGTGCGCATGCTGTCCCGCCTGCCCTATCCCTACCCGCGGGCCCTGACCGACGAGTGGATCGCCTCCACGGTCGCCCAGCGGCTAGACGGCCGCGCCTACCACCTGGTCATCACCGGCCATGAGGATGGCGCGGAGATGGTGATCGGCTGCGTCGGCCTGCGCCTAGACATCGCCCCCCGCACCGGCAGCCTCGGCTACTGGGTCGGCCAGCGCTTCTGGGGCCACGGCGTCGCCCAGGAAGCCGCCAGCCGCGTCGTCCGCTGGGCGCTGGCCAACCTCCCGATAGACCGCGTGGTGGCCCAGGTTTCGCTGGACAACCCCGCCTCTGCCGCCGTGCTGGCCCGCCTCGGCTTCCGAGAGACCGGCCGCGCCAAGCAGCACTTCCTGGCGCGCGACGCCGAAGAAGAAGTCGCCGTCTTCGAAGCGACCCGCGACGACGTGTTCGGCTCGGCCGAATCCGAAGCCACCGAGGCGCCGGACGGCCGCAAGCTGCTCCTGGTCGCCGCCTGCGCGCTGGTGGACACGGACAGCCGCGTGCTGCTGGCCCGTCGGCCAGAGGGCAAGAAAATGGCCGGCCTGTGGGAGTTCCCCGGCGGCAAGCTGAACCCTGGCGAGACGCCGGAAGCCGCCCTGATACGCGAGTTGCGCGAGGAACTGGGGATAGACGTCACCGCCGCCTGCCTGGCGCCGTTTGCCTTTGCCAGCCACGCCTACGAGCGCTTCCACCTGCTGATGCCGCTCTATTTGTGTCGTCGCTGGCAGGGCTTCGTGCAGCCGCTCGAAGGGCAGACGCTGGCCTGGGTGAAGCCGGGCAAGCTTGCCGAGTACGAGATGCCGGCGGCGGACAAGCCGCTTGTCCCTTTGCTGCGGGATTTTCTCTAAGCAAGGAAGCAGTTCTTTTTTGAAAAAAAGAACCAAAAAACTTTTACTACCCCGCATTTGAAATGACCCGGCGCCTCTTGCGATAGCGAGGCGTTTCAGCAGCGTCAGGAGCAAAAGTTTTTTGCTTCTTTTTTTCAAAAAAGAAGGCCTTTCTTCCTTCATGACCCCAAACCCTACAGCCTGCATCCTCGTCATAGGCAACGAGGTACTCTCCGGCCGCACCCAGGACGTCAATGTCAACTTCCTCGCCAAGCGCCTGGGCGAACTCGGCATACCGTTGCGCGAGGTGCGCATAATCCCCGACGTGGCCAACACCATCATCGCCACCGTCAACGAGGTGCGCGCGCGCTACGACCACGTGTTCACCACCGGCGGCATCGGCCCCACGCATGACGACATAACCAGCGAGTGCATCGCTGCGGCCTTCGGCGTGCCGTGGGAGCCCGAGCCCACGGTGTGGGCGCGCATGGAAGCCCATTACCCGACAGGCGGCTTCAACGCGGCGCGTCAGCGCATGGCGACGATGCCGCGCGGCGCCGTCATCATCGACAACGGACATATTGCGCCAGGCTACTCCATAGGCAACGTGCACGTGATGGCCGGCGTGCCGGCGATCATGCGGCTGATGTTCGAGTGCCTGGCGCCCAGCCTCGCCGGCGGCGCGCCGGTGCTGAGCCGGAGCCTGCACGCGACGGGCGTGCGCGAGGGCGACATAGCCGAGGGCCTGACCGCCATACAGGCCCGCTATCCCGCACTGGACATCGGCAGCTACCCGTATTTCCGCGACAACGCCTCAGGCGTGGCGATCGTGGCCAAGGGCGTGGACGCGGCGGATGCCGAGGCGGCGATCGCGGAAGTCGATGCGCTGTTCAGGGAGCTGGGCAGCGACCCGGTGCCCGGCGAGCCGAAGACTTAGAGCATCGCTTGACCACAAGGGTGTCACCGGTCGGACAGAGCATCGTCCGACTGGTTTATCGCCTCACAACGGGCAGGACCTGCTGTAGCGGACATTGAAGCACGCGGCGGCCACAGCAGAACCGCGAATTTCTGTTAGTCTGTTCCGATACGAGCAGGCGCATTCAGGCCATGCCTACACATCGCGCGAAACCGATCTCGCAAGCGGCCTTCGACAACCTTCTGGCGTCCATGCTGCACGGCGACCCACACGCCCGCTTCGCGGCAGCGGACGCGGCAGAGAAAGCCTCGCGCGCGCAGCCTGCCCTGCTGGCGGCACACAAGACGATCCTGCTCGGTGTGCTGCTGGAGTTCGGGCAGGCGGGCTTGCGCTGGCATCTGTTGCAGATGCTGCCAAGGCTGGAGCTGGATCCTGCCGCGCGGCGGCGCGTGTTCGACGTCGCATGCCGCTGGATGCAAGACGGCAGCCGAATCGTCGCGTCGGAGGCCCTGACGGCGATGTTCGCGCTGAGCGAGGCGGGAGAAGACCTGCGTGACCACGCTTTGGACACCGCCCGCCGCCTGCTGGCGTCACCCTCCCCCGCGCTGCGGGCACGGGCGCGCAAGTGCATGGGTGTTGGCAGGTGACGAAAGCCGAGGCCCAAGCAGATCTATGCCCGTTCTATGGAGCGTCCCTTAGACCGCCCGCGACGCCCGTATGCTCGGCTGCTCCAGGCAGAACCACAAACACCACCCGACCGGAAAGCACAGTGCAGCGCCCACGGCCGCACCCACTGTGCCAAAGGCCTGCGTTAGGCCGTGCAGCACGAGCCAGTGCGACAGATAGAGGCTGTAAGAGATGCGCCCCAGCCATTGCGGCACCCGGGACTCGAGCAGCGGACTGTGAAAATTCGTGCGTGACAGGCCAGCGCCGGCCACGAAGCAGACCGCGTAGGACATGAACGCCCGCACAGCCAGGTCTGCCGGGTGCCAGAGCACGGCCGCGGCAATACAGCCCGCCATGCAGGCCAGCGTGCGCGCCGCGCCGCCGCGCCCGGACCAGGCGATCAGGGGCATCGCCAGCGCGGCCCAGGCCTCGATGAACAGGGACCACATCGGCGGGCAGAGCGTGTCCGCGTCGTAGCGCGGATAGGGGATCCAGACGAACTCCGCCCACGCCGGCACGCGCCCCGCCAGCAGCCCCGCAGCTGTCAGGCAGACCGCGAACACCGGCCACAGCCGCACGAACCGGCGCACCAGGAACCTCCCGAAGCGGCCGTCCCAGGCGCGGGTGAGCACCAGGCCGGAGAGCAGGAAGAACACCGCCACCGCGATGTCGGCGGCGAGGCCCAAAGCCTCGCTGCCCAGCTTTGCCAGGGTATGGTCGGCGACCACCATCGCGGCCAGGAGGCCGCGTAGGCCGTCCAGCGCGGGCAGCCGTGCCGGCCGCGGCGGCGCGGTCAGACCAGCCCCTCGC
The DNA here is from genome assembly GCA_964242035.1 of uncultured Acetobacteraceae bacterium. Taxonomy (GTDB): domain Bacteria; phylum Pseudomonadota; class Alphaproteobacteria; order Acetobacterales; family Acetobacteraceae; genus BOG-908. Next base: position 6,254 of record CAXTCL010000108.1, read on the forward strand.
GCCCCATGGCCAGGAACTTCTCCCGCCGCTGCGCGCGCAGGGCCGCCGGTTCCAGCGCCGTTAGCGCCGCCAGCGCCAGGCCGATCGCCACGCCGACCGCGCCCACCGCGGCGGCCGGATCGCGGTGAGCGCCGCCCAGCGGTTCGGCGATCACCTCGTCGATCAGCTTCAGGGATTTCAGGTCGGACGCGGTGATCTTCAGCGCCTCGGCCGCGGTGGCCGCCTGGGCCGCGTCCCGCCACAGGATGCTGGCGCAGCCTTCGGGCGAGATCACCGAGTAGATCGCGTGTTCCAGCATGAGCACGCGGTCCCCAGTGGCCAGGGCGATCGCCCCGCCCGAGCCGCCTTCGCCGATGATGGTGGCGACGATCGGCACCGGCGCGTCCAGGCATGCCTCGATGGAACGCGCGATCGCCTCGGCCTGGCCGCGCGCCTCGGCGTCTATGCCGGGGAACGCGCCGGAGGTGTCCACGAAAGTGAGCAGCGGCAGGGAGAAGCGGCCGGCCATCTCGATCAGCCGGCGTGCCTTGCGGTAGCCCTCAGGCTTGGCCGAGCCGAAATTGTGCCGCACCCGCGAATCGGTCTCGGTGCCTTTCTCTGTGCCGAGCACCATCACCGGCCGGCCCTGGAAGCGGCCGAGCCCGCCCACGATGGCGGCGTCCTCGGCGAACGCCCGGTCGCCGGCCAGCGGCGCGAAATCGGTGATCAGCTGCGCGATGTAGGTGAGCGCGCGCGGGCGGTCCTCGTGGCGGGCGACCTGGGTCTTCTGCCAGGGCGTCAACTTGGCGTAGGTGGCGCGCAGCTGGCGGTCCGCCTTGTCTGTCAGGCGGGCCACCTCGTCGGCGATGTTCATGCCTTCCGGCTCGGACATGCGCCGCAGCTCCTCAATCTTGCTTTCCAGCTCGGCGATCGGTTTCTCGAAATCCAGGAAGTGCCTCATGATCGGGCGGGTCTAAACACGGGGCGGGAAAACAGCAAAGCAAGCAGTCCTTTTTTAAAAAAAAGGACCAAAAAACTTTTCTCCCCCGCCTGCACCGCGGGCGGGCCTAGTTCTGCCGGCGTTCGCGTTGGCAGAACCTGGGTGGGCGCCTGTGCAAGCGGGAGACAAAAGTTTTTTGCTTCTTTTTTCAAAAAAGAAGGCCTTCCTTGCTCGCCTCACCTGCCGTAAACCGTAACGAATGACCCCCAGCGCAACCTGGCTGACCGCCGACCGGGCACGAGCCTGGTGCGCCCTGCTTGGCATGGCGATGCTGACGTTCCTGCTATGGGTCGGCTGGCTAACGCTCGCCCACGCCGGCGCCCAACCGGTAGCGCTGGATTTCGCCGCGTTCTGGGCCGCGGCGAAGCTGGCCGCCGCCGGCCATGCCGCCTCGGCCTACGACAACGTGGCCATAGAGGCCGCCGAGCGCGCGGCCACCGTGATGCCGCCAGGCTACCTCGCCTTCTATTATCCGCCCACCTTCCTGCTACTCGTCTCCCCGCTCGGCTGGCTGGGCTACAGCGCCGCGCTGGCGGTCTTCCTCGCCGCCGAAACGGTCCTGGTGATCGCGCTGCTGCGGCGCCTGCTGCCCCAAGGCTGGGCCTGGCTGCCGCTGCTGAGCTTTCCCGGCTTCCTGATGAACGGCCTGTCCGGGCAGAACGCCGCGTTGTCGGCGAGCTGTTTCGCGGCCGGGGCGGTGTGGCTGGAGCGGCGGCCGATGCTGGCGGGTGCAGCTTTGGGCGGTTTGGCCTGCAAGCCGCAACTGGCGGTCTGCGTGCCGGTGGCGCTGCTGCTGGCGCGGCGCTGGCGGGCGCTGGCGGCCTGCGGCGCCACTGCGCTGGCGCTGGCGGCGCTGTCCTGGGCCGTGCTGGGCGCCGGCGTGTGGCGCGGCTTCCTCGGCAACGCCGGCAACGCCCGCGCGGACATCGAGACGATCGCGATCAAATGGCCGAAGATGCAGAGCCTGTTCGGCGCCATCCGGCTGGCGGGCGGCGGCAACGCCCTGGCCTACAGCGCGCAGGCCGTGGTGTCGGCCCTGGCGCTGGTGGGGCTCGCCTGGGTGGCCTGGCGGCGGCCAGGCGCCAGGCTGGAGATGGCGGCGCTGACCGCGGCCGCGCTGCTGTTCACGCCGTTCCTGTACGATTACGACCTAGCGCTCCTGGCCGTGCCGCTGGTCTGCCTGGCTGCCCTCGCGCAAGCTTCCGGCTGGCTGGCCTGGGAGAAGCTGGTGCTGGCCGTCCTGTTCCTCGCGCCACTCGTCGCGCGCGCCTGCGGCCTGCTGGCAGGCGTGACGATAGGGCCGCCGCTAGTCGGGGCATTGCTTCTGCTGCTCACGCGCCGTGTCGCGTGCGCGCGCGCATGACCGGCCGGCCAGCCTTGATCGACGCATTGCGCGTAGCCGGCTGGCTCGATGCGCAGCGCGCGCAGGCCTATCTGCGGCTGACCGCCGCGGCGATGCTGATCCTGGCCGGCGGCGCCGTCCTGTATGTCTGGCGTTCCACGCTGGCCGATCCGCACGGCAAGCCGACGATCAGCGATTTCTGCGCGTTCTGGGCCGCCGCCCGCCTGAGCCTGGGTGGCCATCCCGCTGCCGCCTACGCCGAACCGGCGATCAGGGCGGCCGAGCTACTGGCAGCCCAGCCGTCCGGCGCGCAATACCTGCCCTACATCTACCCGCCTGTCTTCACGCTCTATATCCTGCCTTTCGGGCGGCTGGGCTACCTGCCGGCGTTCACCCTTTTCGCCCTCGGCGGTGCAGCCGCCTGCGCCTGCTGCCTGCGCGCCATCCTGCCGCGCCCCTTCCCGACACTCGCAATCCTGACCTTCCCCGGCTTGGTGATGAACGCCGTCATCGGCCAGAACGGCTTCATCAGCACCATCGCCTTCTCCGGCGCCATGTTGCTGCTGGACCGCACGCCGCTCCTGGGCGGCGCCTGCCTGGGCACGCTGGTCTTCAAGCCGCAACTCTCGCTCGCCATACCGGTAGCGCTCGTCTTCGCCCGCCGCTGGCGCGCGCTATTCGCCTTCTCCGGCACGGCGCTCGGCCTGGTCCTGCTGTCCTGGGCGGCTTTCGGCGGCGGCGCCTGGGCTGGCTTCGTGGCCTGTGCGCCCTTGCTGCGGGCCGTGCTGCTAAGCCCGCAGATCCTGCCCAAGCTCCTGAGCCTGTTCGCCGCGATGCGCCTGCTGCACGCGGGACAGTCCGCTGCCGCCATTGTTCAGATTGCCGGGTCTATGATGGCCCTCTCCTGCCTGGCCGCAATCTGCGCCCGCCGGCCAGGCGCCGGGCCGGAGGTGGCAGCACTGGTTGCCGCGGCCTTTCTCTGCACGCCCTATCTGATGGACTACGACCTGCTCTGCCTGGGCGTGCCCCTGGCCTGGCTGGCCGGGAAGGGCTGCAGGGCGGGGTGGCTGCCCTGGGAGAAGGCCGGACTGGTCGTCGTGTATGTGCTCCCGCTTATCGCACGCACGCTGACGATGACCGGCGGCGTGCCGGTGGCGCCTGTCGTGATAGCCGGGCTGCTGGCGCTCGTGGGCCAGCGGGCGGCTGCCGCATGAGGAACCCGGGACGCGCCGCTACGGCAGACACCACGATACGGCGCCCATCCGCGTCCCGCCGCATTAGGCGATCGACCCTGCCGTGGCAGGAGGCCTCCTTATGAAGAGCCTGCGTGCCCGCCTCCCGGCCGGCGATGCCTCTACCATCGCCGCAACCGCAGAGGCCATACGGGACGCCGTCTGGATGGACACCGTCCGCGCACGTGCTTACGCCCGGATGCTCGCCGGCTTCCTGGCGATCGTGACGGCTGGTGCCTACGTGAATATCCTGCTGCCCGTCCTCTCGGATCCGCAAGGCCGGCCGCTCGGGTCCGATTTCGACACGTTCTGGGCTGGCGCCATACTCGCTTTGCATGGCCAGGCCGCCGCCGCCTACGACGTCGGTACCATCAGGGCGGCTGAGATGGCGGGGGCCCAACTCCAGGATGGCCGCTGGTTCATCTACCTGTACCCGCCGATGTTCCAGCTGCTCGCGCTGCCACTGGGGCTGGTGCCCTACGTCGTTGCGCTTGGCCTGTTCCTGGCTGCGAGCCTGGCAGCCCTTGCGGTCTGCGTGCGTGCTATCCTTCCGCGCGCCTGGCCGCTACTGGCTTTGGCGGCTTTCCCGCCGGTGATGCTGAACGTGGTGACGGGGCAGAACGGCTGCGCGACCGCCGCCTGTTTCGGCGCCGCTATGCTTTGGCTGGAGCGCCGGCCTGCGATGGCCGGCGCGGCGCTCGGGCTGCTGGCCGCCAAGCCACACCTCGCCGTGTGTGTCCCATTGGGACTTCTGGCCGCGCGGCGCTGGCGAGCGCTGTTCAGTTGCGCCGGCATGGCGGCCGCGCTCTCGCTGCTGTCCTGGGCGGTCCTGGGCACGCGGACGTGGCGGGCCTTTCTCGCGACCGCACCGGTCGGTCACGCCATGCTGATGAACCCGGACATCTGGCGGAAGATGGCAAGCGCGTTCGCGGCGGTCCGGCTGCTGCACGGGGGCGAAAATCTTGCCTGGGGCGTCCAGGCGCTGGCCGGCTGCGCGGCGCTGGCCTGCGTGGTCCTGGTGTGCCGGCGCCGGCCCGGGGCCGGGGCCGAGGTGGCCACCATCACGTGTGCGGCCATGTTCTGCACGCCGTATGTCTGGGATTATGACCTGCTCGGCCTGGCGATACCGCTGGCCTGGCTGGCGGCCCAGGCTTCCACGCTCGGGTGGCGCGCCTGGGAAAAATCGGGCGCCCTGGCGATCTACGTCCTGCTCGGCTGCGTGCGGGTGCTCAACGTGGGTGCCGGCGCGCCGCTGGCCCCTGTGCTGGTGGCGGGACTGCTCTGGATGACTGCAACGCGCGCGCGTCCAGCATGACGACAGGAGCCATGATCGGGCAAGGCTGGCGCCACGTCAGAAGTGGTGCGTTCCTCTCCGCCGATCGCGCCCGCGCCTATGCGACGATCTTCGGGGCAGGCTGCTTGCTGCTTGGGGCGGCCTGGCTCGCGCTCTACGCTTCAACCGCGATGCACGACCCGTCCGGGCACCCGGTCAACAACGACTTCAACGCGTTCTGGTCGGCGGGGCGGCTGGCGCTGGATGGTCATGCGCGGCTGGCCTACGACCTGCCTGCGCTGCGGCTCGAGGAGCAGATCGGCGCCCAGCCCGATGCCGGCCAGCAGATGCTACCTTTTCTGTATCCGCCGGTCTTCCTCCTGTTCTGCCTGCCGTTTGCCGCCCTGCCCTTGGCGCTGGCCGTGCCGGCCTTCGTGCTGGGCGGGTACGGGCTGTATGCGGCGAGCCTGCGCGCGATGCTGCCGCGCCACTGGCCCTGGCTGCCGCTGCTCGGGTTTCCCGGTGCCATCATCAACGCGGCGACCATGCAGAACGGCTGCCTGAGCGCTGCATGCCTTGCCGGTGCTGCCGTCTGGCTGGAGCGGCGCCCCGCCTTGGCAGGCGCCATGCTGGGCGTATTCGCCTTCAAGCCTCAGCTCGGGCTGTGCATCCCCGTGGCCCTCGCGGGCGCCCGGCGCTGGACGGCGTTCGCCGCCTGCGCCGCAAGTGCCTGCCTGCTGATGATGCTGTCCTGGGCGGTGCTCGGGGTCCAGGCCTGGGCAGGGTTCATCGCCGCCATACCTGTCGCCCGGATGATCCTGCACACGCCGCACGTGCTGCGTAGCGGATGCAGCGTGTATGCGGCGGTCCTTGTGCTGGGGGCGTCCTACGACTGGGCGGCGGTCTGCCAGGCGGCGTGCGCCCTGGGCGCGATGGTGGCGCTCTGGTGGGTCGCCAGGCGCAGGCAGGGCGGGTTGCCGGAGATGGCGGCGCTGGCCTGCGCTGGCCTGCTCTGCACGCCCTATGTCATGGATTACGACCTCATCTGCCTCGCGGTCCCGCTGGCGTGGCTGGCAGCCGCTTCCGCCGGCGGCTGGCGGCACTGGGAGAAGGCGATGTTTGCGGTGGCTTATCCGTATGCCCTTGCGGCGCGTGTGCTTACCCTGGGGGGCGTGCCGGCCAGCCCACTAGTCGTGGCCGGGCTGCTGGCGGTCGTCCTGGCGCGCAGCCGCGCTGTCTGTCAGCCGCGTTGCGGTTGACCGATGCAAGGCAAGCACTCCTTTTTTGAAAAAAAGGACCAAAAACCCTTTCCTCCCCCGCATTTGCAGCAACTGGATGCTCCTGGATGCACCGAGGCGCCGGAGCAGCGGGGGGACAAAAGTGTTTTGCTTCTTTTTTTCAAAAAAGAAGGCCTTGCTTGCTTGAGCCGGTGGGTGCT
>CAXTCL010000109.1:0-12503 GCA_964242035.1 uncultured Acetobacteraceae bacterium
TCCCCTCGATCTGGCCGGAAACATGGTCCTATACGCTGTCACACGCCTGGAACGCAGGGCTGAAGGTGCTTTCGTTCGACGTCGGTGCGCCGGCGGAGCGTATAAGGGCGACTGGCAAAGGCTGGCTGATCCCGCTTGATACAGAGCCCCTGCGTGTCAACGATATCCTGCTAGGCCTGGCGTCGAAAGTCCGGGCTGATCGCAGATCCCGTGGACTTGAAACGAACTGCGGCAACAGGCCGAGAGCCGCCTGCGCGGCAGGCTCCTTCGGGTAACGTTGACAAGACGCTGACCGTGTCGCGCCGACTCAGCCTGTCATACCAACCCGCGTTGAGGGTGACACAGTGAAAGCAAGCAGTCCTTTTTTTAAAAGAGGACCAAAAACTCTTTGGAACGTCGGTATACTTCCGGAAACACCGAAGCGGCTGAACCTCGCAGGGACCAAAAGTTTTTTGCTTCTTTTTTTCAAAAAAGAAGGCCTTTCTTGCTTGCACAAGAGTCAACCTCAAGGCGAGCTGGTATCAGGCGCTACTACACGCTACCGCAAGTTGGAGACCAGCATCCCTCGGCTGAGGAGCGGGCCTATCAGACCATCCTGGCTCTGCCTTCGCCACTGGCGTGTACAATGTATCGAGATAACGGCCGATCGTACCCTGCACCGTCAACCAGCGGTAGGTCGTGTGACCGGTGTAGCCTTCCGTGGATATGAGTGTGACACCGGGCAAGCCCGCCATACGCAGCGCGAGCCACGCATCGCGAGCGTGGCCGGCACTGTAGATCAGTGTCGCAGGAGGCGGGTTTGCCTGAGCGGCGTAGTAGGCAGCCAGATCGATGCCGAGGCTGCGGTCGTGACGATACAACCGGGCGAGTTGCGGGTGAGACGCCAGCGTGGCTCCCGCGTCGTCTTCCAGCCTCAGCGTCGTGGGCACGCTGAAGCAGAGAAGTCCCTGCGCCTGGAGGTCACAGGCGAATTTGATAGCGCCAGCCCCGCCGGCGGAGATGCCGATCACGACCACGCGTTCCGGCCGCAAACTCTCGATGATCCGGCGCAGGCTCGCCAGGCTACCATCGTAATCGGCGCCAAGGCCAGGGAGGCCGGCGAAGGCGAAGCAGCGCCGTCGGTCGTGGATCAGCACAAGATGTGTGTCCTGGTTCACCAGCAGGTGCGTGGGCAGCGCGAATTCCGGGTTGTTGCCGCTGAATACGATGGTGAGCGAACGAGCAGTCTGGCTTTCCAGAACCGCCAAAGAGGGCTTTTCCGCATCGGTCGAGACTGGTCCGGCGTTGTGCAACCCGAGCGCACCGAGCAGGTTCGCGCCGTCTATGTAACGTCTGACGATCTGCGACTTCGGCGGCACTTTGGCCGCGCCTAAAGCGGTCTGGCCGAGCAGATGGGGGTATCGGCCAAGCAGTATGTCGCCTTTGCCACCGACAATCAGGCTGTAGGGCTGGCGATCTATCGCAGCAAGGGCCTGCAGGCGATCAAACGGCGCTGCATTTTGGAGCGTCTCCATGGCGAATCAATCCTCATTCGGATGCGACATACATCTGTCAGGACTTAACGATGATAAACGCCGCCAAGGGACACGCCGGATCGCCAAGTGTGCTGTCATCTACAACGTCAATCGTCAGGACCAAAGTTATAATCATGTGACACGCCGTCCCACCCGGATGCGCTGCGTGCATCCGCCCGGATTGGCAGGTGCACGACCAGGTGGCATAGAACGGCCATTCGCCAGCGCAGCCCCGAAGCACCGGCTTGGGACCGCGCCGGAGCCTTCCAACCGCCGTGCTGCTGCGATGACGGCAGAACGTGCTGCCCGATCCCGGCCTGCCGTGCGTTATCCGGCCGGCGGGCGACCCCTGACGGGTGTCCCGCCCAAAAAAGGGGATCATGCCATGCCGACCGTGCCCTACACCACCCAGCGCCGGACCGAGCGTTTCCGCGACCAGCGCTGGCTGCTCGACGCCGTGGTAAAGCTGCTCGGTCCGGAGTTCGACCAGTCACGCCTGCAATATTACGCAGCGCCGATGAGCCCCGACCATCGCGGCGCGGTTATGGGCCTGACGGCGCTCATCCACCGCTGGGAGGACCTGACGCGCGAGTTCGCCCGCCTCGCCCGCCACTACGAGCTGCAGGCGCAGGCGGCGGCCGGGGCAGGCCACGCGGTGACGGCCAGCGACGGGTTCTTCTCGGCCGCCGTGATGTACGGCGCGGCGCAATGGCCGATCTTCCAGAACACCGATCTCAACCTGGCGCTGGAGCGCAAGAAGACCGGCTGCTACCTGGAATACATCAAAGGCGCGGACCACAGGATCGAGGCGGTCGAGATCGCCTATGACGGCCGGACCGTCCCGGCCTGGTTCCATCTGCCGCCGGGCTACACCGGCGGCAGGTTGCCCTGCCTGGTGATGGTGTCCGGCATGGACGCGTTCAAGGAACTGGGGGTGTCTGCCTCTGCAGACCGCTTCCTGCGCCGGGGGTTCGCCTGCCTGATCATCGACGGCCCAGGCCAGGGCACGTCCCTCACGCGCGGCATCTGGTATGACCCGGACCGCTACGGGGAGCTGGGCCGCGCCGCCTACGCGGCGATGGCGGCGCGCGACGAGGTCGATGCCGGACGCATCATGATGTGGGGCCTGTCCTTCGGCTCGTTCTGGGCCACGCAGATGGCCGCCGCCGAGCCGCGCTTTGCCGCCTGCGCGGTGATGTACACGTGCTTCCAGCCGCATAACTGGCCGCTATTCGAGATGGCGGCACCCTCGTTCAAGCAGCGCTTCATGTACATGGCCGGCGTGTCGGAGGAGCCTGCGTTCGAAGCCGTGATGGCGAGGATGGACGTGATGCAGCTCAGTGCGAAACTGGCCATGCCGTATTTCGTGATGGCAGGCGAGGACGACTCGCTCAGCGACTTCGCCTGCACGATCGCGCATCTGAACAACGTGGCCGCCCCCAAGACGCTGGTCGTCTATGCCGGCGAGGAGCACGGCATGGGCGGATCGCGTTCGTCGCAACTGGGCAGCGCGTTCTTCCCGCTGATCGCCGACTGGCTGATGGACCGGGCGCACGGCAAACCGTTCGAGTCTTCCTACAACGTTGTGGACACACTCGGGCAGATGCACAGCGAGCCCTGGGGCGACCGACGCGAATACCAGTATGGCGCCCCGCTGGGGATCGACCAGCTGTTCTCCGACAACCGCCCGCCGGGCTGGCGTAGCAGCCGCTTGTGTTTGCGGCGGCCGCATATCACACGCCCGTAACCGGACCTCCGTCAAACAGGAAAAGGCAATTCTCCGATCGCCGCACGCCGTCATGTATGGTGAACGCCCGGACATGACCGGTGCGGTCGCCACGCCAAAGCGAAACACAGCCATAGGCGCCATCGTTACGCAGGATGTAATACACGATCTCGACAAAGCGGAGTGCGGCCATGTCGCCCTTGTAGCGGCTCACGATGGCACGCAACGCGTCCATGCCGGCCTCCTCAGGTGACATGCCCCGACGCATGCTCTGGACGATCAAGTGCGCGCCAACGATCTTCGTGTTCGCATCGGCACTGCCGCTAGCAGCGGCCGAACCGATCTCCGGATCCAGGTAGCAACCAGCACCCAGAATGGCGACGTCGCTGACCGCGCCTGCGGCCCGCCACGGCAGCCCGCTCGTGGTTGCGGCGCAGGACATCTCGCGTCGGGCGTTGATGGCTGTGACGGTGAGCGGTGTGGCTGCAGGGAACAGCGCGTCGTAGGCGGCAACCCATGTCCATTGCGGCTCGAGGCCTTCCTGTCTTGCAAGCAGCTCGTGCTCGCGGACGAGTATGTCGAGTTCCTTTTGCGAGGCAGGCAGGAAATGGCTGGTACTGTCTGGCGCAGGCCAGTTTGGATCGTAACTGCCAGGCCCAAGCGGCTTGGGAAGCGCCTGGATGCGTTTCCACACGGCCCATATCTTTTCGCTCTGCTCGTTCCCCAGCCTCTCTTCGACGAAGCCGTGCGAAAGGCCGAAGCGCAGGGCATCCTGGCCGCACAGCAACGGGTAACCGGTCCTCTCCATGACGGCGCGCGCCAACCGGGACACGTTGCGTATTCCGCTCACGCCGCCCACCGCGGCGCTCCGGCCGGTCGGACCGTGAAAGCAGCAGGCATCAAGCTGGACCACACCGTCTTCGTTCGGCAGGCCGCCTGTGCCGCAGGAGAAATCGTGCGGGTCGCTCTCCTGGGTCTCGGTGATTTTCAGAACGGCATCGAGCGTGTCGTCACCACGCTGCAGCATGTCAAAGGCGGTGTCGATGCCGAGCGTGTTGGCTTTTCTGCACAGTATGGCCGGCAGCCTGGGTGTCTTCGGCCGCTCCGGCTTCGGATGGCCGTGCATCGCATGATGGGGCATCGGCGCGGGCACCTGCGCGCCCGCCTCCCCGGCAGCACCGAGTGCCAAAGAGGCTGACGACACAGCGGCGGTGACGAGAAGGTTTCGTCGAGAGGTAGTCATGTGACACTCGTGGACGGCGTTGGCGTTGGCTCAGGGAAGAAAGCAAGCAGTCCTTTTTTGAAAAAAAGGACCAAAAAACTTTTGCTCCGCTGTCGCCGACTTTCCTGATGAGTCCGCGACCCTGTCTTTAGTTGACAGGGGTGAACTTCCATTTCTGCCAGGCAGCTCCTGACGGCGGATACTGGTCTATCTCCGCCCCTGCGGTCATGGATGCGCCGTCCACGTCGAGAGCCTGCCCATCGGCATCGTTGGTGAGTGTGTAAGCTCCGGCACCAGCCGATGTGACGGCCCATTGCTGCCAGAAGCCACCCTGGTTTGGATCCTGGTCGACCAGCGCACTGGCTTTGCTCGAACCGCCAGTCACCTCCAGGACCTGCCTGCTGGACACGTTCGTGAGGGTGACGACATTGTTGCCCAAATTGTTGACGACCCATCTCTGGCTGTTCGCGTTGGTCACCGGATTTTGCCGAATGACCGTGTTTGCACTCTGCGAAAAGCCGGGATCTTCAAGAGCCTGTCCACTGTTGAGGCTCGTCACCACGTAGACGCCGTTCGGAATCAACGATCCGGCAGGCCCGATTTTGGCAAACTTCCATTGCTGCCAGGCCTTTGCCGAATACGGATACTGGTCGATGTTCGCGTTCGCCGCCACCGAACCGCCGGCCACGTCCAGCGCCTCACCGCTGTTCACGCTGGTCACTTCGTACAGGCCTGAGCCCACAGACTTCACGGCCCATTGCTGCCACGGAACCGCCTTGTACGGGTACTGATCTATCAGCGCACTCGGGCCTGTGGAGCCGGCCGTCACATCCAGCGCCTGCGCACTGGATCCGTTTGTGAGCGTGATGATGTTCTTGCCGAGATTGTTCAGCACCCATTGCTGGTTGGCCGAATTGGTCGCCTGCTCCTGCTGCATGACGACGCTGCGCGCTTGCGAGGAGCCCGGATCCGCAAGAAGCTGGCCGCTATTTGCGCTCGCCAGCGTGTAGGTGCCGTTTTGCAGCGAGTGCGCTCCAACCGGCAATTGACCATAGACACAGACCTGTCCGCTCTGGGTCGTGGCACCGCCGAAACTCGCCAGGTAAAGTTTCCCGTTGACGACGGTGGGCGGCGTGAACTTCGCATAGTTGCCGCAATCGTCGCGGCTCGGATTTTGCTCGTTGGTCCAGATCTGCGCCATGTTCGCCAGGTTGTAGGCATAGAGGATACCCGGCTGGGTCATATGCCAAGCCCCCAGGCTTGCATCGCTGGGATCGCCGCGCGAATTCGTGGCGGCCCAGAGAATGCCGTCGGCACGGCCGTTCGCCGATATGGACAAAGTTCCACCAGGATGGCCAAACGCCTGGATGTTTCCAGTGAAGCTCGGCGAGGTTGCGAAGGTGGAGCCATTGAACGGAAACACCTTCAGGTAATCGCTCTGTCCCCAGATATACAGGTTGGAACCGTAATAGTTCATCGAATGTATGTGGGACGACGTTGCAGTCCAGTTTTGTGCCGTGTCATCGCCGAGATGTCCCATGTCCGTGGTGTTGACCAGGCGCAACACACCGTCCTTGCCGCCGGCAATCATGTAGTCGGTATTCATCAGCAACAAAGGCCCCGATGACGTCAGGTCGGAATCCAGGGAGTCTAGGTTCGACCAGTCGGACGGGGTATGCCAATCTTCCAGGGCCAGCGTGGGACTGGTCTTGAGCATGGTCTCGCCGAAATTGGTGGCACCATCCCAGTTACCGTTGCCGCTCACCACGTAGATGTTGCCTACAGGATCGGCCGCGTCGCCGTTTCCCGCCTGCCAGGTGCCGTTGCCGTTGTCATCGGGTGAGGCATTGAAGACGCCGACCTGCGAAAGGCTAGACGCGTTGTAGGCAAAGGTGAGTCCTTTCCACGGGCTGATGTCGCAATGCGAGGCGACGGAGAAGTAGATGTTCCCGTTCGCCGACAGCAGCCCAGGGCGTTGCATCTGCGTGATGGAGTTGAACTCTGGCGCCTGTATCTGCACGGGGCTGCCCGCCTCCTCCGCCCCAGTGGCGATGTTCAGGGCATGCAGCGAGTGTGTGGACGTGGAATTGACGTATGTCTGAGCCACGACATACAGCCGACCGTTCGCGATCACCGGCGTGCTCATGATTCCCGAAGAGCCCAGGATATCGTCGCAATACCACTTTGCGAGAGCCTTGGTGATAGGAGGACCGAAATTGACATGCCAGTAAGGCGCGCCAGTCTCCGCGTCAAACGCATAGACGCTGTTGTTCGCGGTTGCGACATAGACAACGCTGTGAAGCCCGCCGTTGATGGCGACACGTGCGGCCACCAGAGGCTGGGCAAAGACCTGGTCATCGACAGGAATTTTGAACAGCATGCCGAACTGCCCGGTATTGACGTTTTCGGGCGTCAGGACAGTCTCCCCGGCATTCACGCCGTCCCGGAAATTGTCGTTGTGCTGGGTCAACACGCTGACCTGCGCATGTGCGCTTGGGCTGCAGGCCAGCAGCGTCAGGGAGAAAATGCCAGATCTCGCGAAACGATTCGAGGCCGTCGCGTAGAAGTCGAACATGGGAGCTCCTGGTGATCCTGCGGTCATGAGCGATCATAAATCACGAGATGAGGAGGGCCGCGTGGGCGAGTAGTGCTGCACAATCGCGACGGCGCTGACATGTAAAAGCGCAGCTACCGATCTAAGGCTTATACCAACCGGAGATCCCGGTTTCCTCAACCGACCGGCGGAGAATTAGACGTATTAGACCGTTAGATCAAGATGTTTTTCTATCTTCGTTGTGCAATGCAGCATCTATTGCAATCAGAAGACGAGTCAATGAGCATGAGTGTTACGTTTATAAGTAGGAGAACTCAGGCCTCAAGATCGCAATAGTCTTTGCCGAGATCGTAAACGTTGCGTTTGTTGCGCGCCAACGATCTTGCACAAAATTTGATTCCAGCCTGCTGTCGTTCAGGCAAGAGATCGCCCTACTGCCCCAACGCCGCCTGTACGAGCGCCGCACCTTTGGCATAAGGCGGGTAGAACGCTTCGATCATGTCCGCCTCGCCGCGCACGAACACGCCGCGCGGGTTGGAGAACTCGCGGAAGCCCTCGATGCCGTGGTGGCGGCCCATGCCGCTGTTGCCGGAACCGCCAAAACCCATGGACGGCAACGCGCTCTGCATGGCGCAAGTGTTCACGGCGGCACCGCCCGAGCTGGTCTGGTCCAGCACGTGGTCTGTCATGGCCTGGTCGTCGCCGAAGACGTAGAGCCCGAGCGGCCGCTCGCCCGCGTTGATCGACGCGACGGCAGAGTCCAGGTCGTCATAGGCGACGACAGGAAGGATCGGGCCGAATATCTCCTCGCGCATTATGCGCAAATCCGGCGCGGGATCGACGACAAGCGAGATCGGCATGCGGCGGCCGTCGCGGTCGATGGCGTCGTTCTGCTCCAGCGTGACGATGGTGCTCTGGCGCTGACGCGCCTCGTCCAGCAGACCCTCCAGGCGATCGAGGTGTCGGTCCGAGATGATGCCTGTGCACTCGGCGCCGCGGGCGTAGTCGGGTGCCGCTGCGGCCATGAAGGCGCGTGCGTGATCGACGAAGCTTTGCAGCTCCGGCCGGTGCACCATCGCGTAATCGACGGACACGCACATCTGCCCGCCCTTGATCATCTTGGTGCCCAGCACGGATTCCACGTTGCGGCGCGTCACCGCGCCCGGCGTGAGCACGGCGGGACACTTGCCGCCGAGTTCCAGGGTGACGGGTGTGAGGTTCTGTGCGGCCGCCGCCATAACCAGACGGCCGACCTCCGGATTGCCGGTGTAGAGCAGGTGGTCCCACGGCAGCGCAGAGAACGCGCGAGCGAGATCGAGCCCGCCCTCGGCCACCGTGACCAGCGTGGGATCGAACGTGGCGGCAACCATCTCTGCCAGAAGCGCCGCGCAGGACCGCGTGTATTCGGACGGCTTGACGATGACGCGGTTGCCGGCGGCCAGCATTTCCACCATCGGTCCCACGGAAAGATCGAACGGGAAGTTCCACGGCACCATGTTGCCGACCACACCCTTCGGCTGGTTCTGCACGTAGGCGCGCGCGCTGCCGAGCAAAGCAGAATCGGTGTCGCGCGGCTGCGGCGCCATCCACGCCTCCAGATGTTCGGAGACGTAGTGTGCGCGGCCGAGCGGACCCAGCACCTCGATGAGGTCCGAAGCAGGCACGGGATGCGTGCCGAAATCCTGCGCCAGGGCGGCGCTGATGCGCTCGCGGTTTGCGGCCAGCATGCCCATCAGCGCGGCCAGACGGTTGCGGCGTTCCCCCAACGACGGGTTGCGGTCGGCGGCGAAGGCGTCGCGTTGCGCCTGGAAGGCGGCGTGGAGTTTCGTGATTGCTGCGGCGTCGTTGGCCATTTTTTCACTCCCTTAAGAAAGCAAGCAGTTCTTTTTTGAAAAAAAGAACCAAAAAACTTTTGTTCCCTTAGCGCGCGCTGCGGGATAGGACCGCGACAGCACGGATAAAAGTTTTTTGCTTCTTTTTTTCAAAAAAGAAGGCCTTGCTTCCTTACTTCATCATCGCCAGCAAAGCCGTCCGTTCCTCACGCACCACCTCCGGCTCCTGCGTCGCCTGCACATCGAACGCGCGCAGCTCCTCCGGCACGTACCAGTGCAGTCTGTCCTCGTGATACGCGCGCCACACCGTCTCCGCCACCTCCGCCGGCTGCACCAGGCGCCACATCCCTTCCGCGGGCGCCATCCTGCGCATCGTGTCGGACAGGATGGGCGTGTCGATCAGGCCAGGCAGCAGATCCGACGCGCGCACGCCGAAGCGCTTGAACTCGATCGACAGCGCTTCCGTCAGTCCGCGCACCGCATGCTTGGTTGCGGAATATACCGCAATACCAGCGGTGCCGAAGATCGACGATGAGGAAGAGTTGATCAGGCACAGCGCGCCAGGCGTGACGCGCAGCAACGGCACCGCCGCGCGCGTGCCGATCATCACGCCCAGGAAGTTGACGCCCACGATCTTCATGATGTCGGCCCACGCCATCTCGTCGAACAGGCCGCCTATGGCGATGCCGGCGTTGCTGAACATCAGGTCCAGCGTGCCGCCGGTGGCTTGCCCGAAGCCGGAAATGGCAGCGTCGAACGCGGTAGGATCGGTCACGTCCAGCGAGGCGAAGATGCCGTGCGCCGCGCCGATCTCGGCTTTCAGACTGTCCAAGCCTGCAACGTTCACGTCGTAGGCGCCGACGAACCAGCCGCGCGAGGCGAACAGCCTGGCGGTGGCCAGCCCCATACCGCTGGCGGCGCCGGTGACGAAGATGGATTTGCGGCCGTTCGACTGGCTCATGATCTCACGCATCCTGTGTCTGGCGGGCGGGCTTGCCGTCGAGTTCGAGGCCGGAGAAATCGCCTTGCTCGCGCCACTTGGTCAGCAGTTCGATAAAGGCGACAGGACCGGGTCCGTAGGGAAAGCTCCTGGCCACGGCTTCCGACATGCCGCGGCCCTCGTTGTTGTAGTAGCCGGGCGTGCAACTCTCCAGGAACTGGCGGCGGCCTTCGCCCATCTTCACGATGGTCTGCACCCATGCGTGCTCGGCTTCTTCGCTCGTCTCCACCGTGCGTATGCCGTGCCGCACGCTGTGGCCGACGATGTGGGCGATGTGTTTGGCCTGCTCGCTGAGCATGTGCGGGAAGTTCGGCGACATGCCTGATTGCGCCTGGCTGATGACGAAGCAGTTGGGGAAGCGCCGGCTGTGCATGCCGTGCAGCGTGGACAGGCCGGAAGACCATTTCTGGGTCAGCGATACGCCGTCCACCCCGTGCATCTCGAAGCCGGAGCGTTTCGAATAATCCGAGCTGACCTCGAACCCGGTGGCGAAGATCAGGCAGTCCAGCTCGTATTCCCGGCCGGCCACGACGACGCCGTTCTCCGAAATGCGTTCGACGCCGCGGCCGGCGGTGTCAGCTAGCGTCACGTTCGGCCGGTTGAACACGTCCAGATACTCGTCATGGAAGCAGGGGCGCTTGCAGAACAGGCTGAACCACGGCTTCAGCGCGTCCGCCGTGGCGGGATCATGCACCAGGCTGTCCATGCGGGCGCGTATCTCCACCATCTTTTCGGCATCCGCCTCGGCCAGCAACGCCATGAAGTGGGCGCCCGGGTCGCGCGCCAGCTTTGCGCGCACCTTGCGCGCCAGCGACGTCCAGCCGTCTGCCACCTCGTCGGGAGTCTGCAGGTGGCCGGCCATCTGCTCGGTGAAGTTTGCCATGCGCCGCGCCTGCCAGCCCGGCTGCAGGCTGGCCGCCCATTGCGGGTCGGTGGGCGCGTTGTCGCGGGCGTCCACGGATGACGGCGTACGCTGAAACACTGTGAGGTGCCTGGCGGCGCGGGCCAGCGGCGGCACGCATTGTATGGCGGTGGCGCCGGTGCCGATGATGCCGACGCGCTTGTCCGCGAGGCCCACCATCGGTTCGGTGGCGGACCCGCCGGTGTAGGCGTAGTCCCACCGGCTGGTGTGGAAGTTGTGGCCGCGGAAGCTGCCCAGGCCAGGGATGGCGGCCAGCTTCGGCTTGTTCAGCGGCCCGGTGGCCAGCACCACGAAGCGGGCCCGCATCTGGTCGCCGCGGTCGGTGCGTACGTGCCAGATCGCCGCCTCCGCGTCCCAGTCGAACGCGGTGACCTGGGTGGAGAACAGCGCGTCCTCGTACAGGCCGAAATGGGTGGCGATGCGGCGGCAGTGCTCGCGTATCTCGGGTGCCTTGCTGTAGCGCTCCTTCGGCATGTAGCCGGTCTCTTCCAGCAGCGGGAAGTAGATGTAGCTCTCGATGTCACAAGCCGCTCCCGGATAGCGGTTCCAATACCAGGTGCCGCCCACGTCGCCGCCGGCCTCCACGATGCGTATGCGGCCGGCGCCGGCCTCGCGCAGGCGGGCCGCGGCGAGCAGCCCGCCGAAGCCGCCGCCCAGCACGAGCACGTCCACGCTGTCGGTGACCGGCGCGCGGTCAACCACGGCCGTGTAGGGGTCCGCGAGGAGGTGGGAGAAGCCCTCCTTCATGTCCTGGTATTTGCGGTCGTCCAGGTTTTCCGCGCGGCGTTCGCGTTCTACCCGGTAGCGGTCGCGCAGGGCCTCGGAGGAGGTGGTTTCGGACATCTTGACGCTGCCTCGGTCTATCAGTTGCGAGGTAATTGACATGAGTTCATGTCAGTTGCAAGTGGTCGTCCTTGGAGGGACAGGTGCAGGAGTTGGTTTCAGAAATACCCCAGCCAGCAAGGCGGTGGGGCGCCAAGACGGCCGAAGAGCGCCGGGCCGGGCGGCGCGCGCAGATCATGCGTGCGGCACTCGGCATGTATGGCGAGACGGGCTTCAGGACGGCCAGCGTGAAAGCGGTGTGCATCAGGGCCGGACTGACCGAGCGGTATTTCTACGAGTCGTTCGCCAACGGCGAGGACCTGCTGAAGCACTGCTTCCAGGAAGTGAACCGGGCGCTGATCGTGCGCATGCGTGCGGCGTCCGAGCCGGACGGACGGGCGCCGCTGGAGCGGATACGCGCGGCGTTGCTGGTGTATTTCCGCGACATCAAGGACAATCCGGCCAACGCGCGTATCTTCCTCGTCGAGATGGCCAGCGTGAGTGCGGCGACAGAGGCGCTGGTGTCGCAAAGCCTCGATGAGTTCGGGGTGTTGCTGATGGACGTGCTTGCCGCGGACGCACCGTCGTCCGGGTTGCTGTTGCGCGGCGTGATCGGCGGCGGCTTGCACGTCGCGCGGGCCTGGATCGCCACCGGATACGCGGAGAGCGTGGAAGACGTGGCGGACGCGGCGTTGCGGCTTTACGCGCTCATGGCGCCGGATCCGTAGCGCTTGAAAGCAGTGCTGACTGCATTGCAGCCGTTAGCCCTACCGTTTTGCGGCCGCAACCAAGCGTAGTTCCCGCAATGCGCCCCTGGCCGGGCCGGTCCCTACCAACCGGGGTTGCGCGGGACACAAAGAAAGCAAGCAGTCCTTTTTTGAAAAAAAGGACCAAAAAACTTTTACTTCCCC
>CAXTCL010000110.1:0-12317 GCA_964242035.1 uncultured Acetobacteraceae bacterium
TCCCTGTCGGGTGGTGCGGATAGGCGCGCGACAGCGGACCAAAAGTTTTTTGCTTTTTTTTCAAAAAAGAAGGCCTTCCTTCCTGCTGATGGTGACAGCCGAACCGAGCGGAAAGCCAGACCGTTTACCCCCCATCGTGCAGAACTTCGGGGAACAACAGGCGCACCGTAGTGCCGGCGCCTTTCGCCGTCTCGATGAGCATCCGGCCGCCGGATTGCTGCACGAAGCCGGTGACCATGGACAGACCCAGGCCGGTCCCCTTGCCGTGCTCCTTCGTGGTGAAGAACGGGTCGGCCGCCCTCGCGGCGATGTCGGGCGGCATCCCGCTCCCCTCGTCGGTGACGGCGACGGCGACCTCCTGATGGCCGCCGGCCTCTGTCCGGCTCGTCGACACGATGATGCGGCCGCCCGCGACCGAAGCGTCCGCGGCGTTGCGGACCAGGTTGATAAGGGACAGCTCCAGTTGACCGACATCGATCCTTGCCGGGAGTCGGCCCTCCGCCAGGCGAACCTCGACCGGCCTGTCGAACCCGGCCACCTGCGAGAGGAGGCGGTCGAAATCACCCACGATACGGTTCAGGTCGACCGCCTCGGCCTGCAGGCTAGACCGCCCGGCGAAAGACAGCATCTGCTGCGTCAGGCGGCCCGCTGTCTGCGCCGCCCAGTCGATGCGGTCGAGACGCTGGCCTTGCCTGGACGTCAGCGGGTCCGTCCGGACGGCTTCGGCGTTGCCGATGACCACGGTCATCAGATTGTTGAACTCGTGGGCGATCCCTGCGGCCATGGCGCCGAGGGTGTCCATCCGCTTGGCACTGGCGCGCGCTTCCTCCACTTCCCGTCGGGCTGTCGCGTCCAACTGGCTGCCGAACCAGTAGGCCAGCCTGCCGTCCCGATCGTGCACGGGGCCCACGAACATGGAACACCAGAACGCGCTGCCATCCTTGCGATAGTTCCACAGCTCGACCTGACATTCCGCGCCGGCCGCGATCGCGGCCCGCAGCGTCGCCCGCGCACCGGCGTCGGTCAGCTCGCCCTGCAGGAAGCGCAGGTTTCGCCCGCGCACCTCCTCCTCCTGGTAGCCGGTGAGCTGGGTGAACGCCCGGTTGCAGAAGATCATCGGACTGTCGGGCGCATACGGATCGGTGAGCACCATCGGCAGCGGGCTCATCCTGGCGACCGCGCGCAGGATGTCAGGCGCGTCCCGCCCGACTTCGGCAAGAGCCTTGCGGGTCTCGCCAGACATGGACCTTTCCTCGCGTTCCGACGTTCGTAGTTCCATTGGCATGCGATGCCTTCCCAAGCTGTTGACGTTCCGCGACAGCACGACACGGCGATGAGCTGGAACGAAGGTGTCCCGCGTTCTCTTACGGGCGCTGCACCCATGCGCGTCATCACAACTCCAAACGGACCATCGACTTGACCCGAAAATGCGTCCTCGTCGTCGAAGACCAGTTCCTGATCCGCCTCATGCTGGTGGAGGGGCTTACCGATGCCGGGTTCGACGTGATCGAGGCGCAGGACGGCGAGACGGCGCTCAGGCTGCTGAGGGCGAGCGAAGTGGACCTCCTCTTCACCGACATACAGATGCCCGGGTGCGCGGACGGAAATGCGGTGGGCTCCTACGCCAAATCCCGCCATCCTGGCCTGCCGGTCATCTACGCCTCGGGGCGCCAGGACACCCTGACGAACGCGCTCTCACAGGAAGACATGTTCGTGCCCAAGCCGTTCGGCACGCAGCAGATCATCGTCCTGGTGATGAAGCTGCTCGGGCGAACGGGCCGGGCGGGCGGCGGCGGCCAAGCGGACGCTTCGCGGATAGGGTGACCCCTACTGGCTGGCCGTGTGGATGCGTCGCCAAGGAAGCGAGGCCTTCTTTTTTGAAAAAAAGAAGCAAAAAACTTTTATTCCTGACGACGCTGCGGCAGCCGCGCCGGTTCAGACGGCACCCGGCTGACGCCAGTGCGGGGGAGCAAAAGTTTTTTGGTCCTTTTTCTCAAAAAAGGACTGCTTTCTTGACCCGCGTACTCACGCCCAGGTGACATTCGCTGCCCACGCGCTAGCATGGTCCATCCACTTCCAGGGCGGCCGCCATGTTCCGACGCGTCATCCTCCCGATCGTCCTGGTGCTCCTCGTGATCGGCGGCTGGTGGGGCTACCGGCTCGTCTGGGGGCGGCCGCTCAGCATTGCCATGTTCTACGAGCGCGCGATGATCGAGACCGCGCTCGACAACCCGCAAGCGCTCACCTCCATCGGCCTGATCGACAATTCCTGGCTGGACTTCCACAGCGGCAAGCTTAGCGACGCCTCGCCGGCCGCCACAGACAGGCAGATCGCGCGCGCCCGCCAGCAGCTTGCGGTCCTGCGCGCCTACCCGCGCGCGCGCCAGACCGACGACCAGCGCCTGTCCACAGACATCCTGGCCTGGTGGCTGGACGACCAGGTGCGCGGCGCGGAGTTCCGCTTCCATGACTACCCGGTCAACCAGCTTTTCGGCGAGCAAAGCGAACTGATCGACTTCATGGTGCAGCAGCACCAGGTGCCCAGCGTGTTCGCGGCGCACCGCTACGTCGCGCGCCTGCGCGCATTTCCGGCGCATATCGACCAGTTGCTGGAAAGCCTGAAACTGCGCGAGGACCGCCACATCCTGGTGCCGCGCTTCGTGGTCACCGAGGTGATCGCCCAGATTAAGGGCATCATCGCGCCCGCGCCGGCGGCCAACATCCTGGCCACCTCGTTCGAGGAAAAGCTTGGCAAAATAAAGGACCTTTCCGCCGACGACCACAAGACGCTGAGCGCCGACGTGGATGGTGCGATCGCCGACGCCGTCTATCCCGCTTACCGCAAGCTGCTCGCCTACGAGGTGGCGTACGAGCCGCGCGCGCGCACCACCGACGGCGTGTGGGACCTGCCGAACGGCGATGCGTATTATGCGTACCAGCTTCGGTCGCAGACCACGTCCGACATGACGCCCGACGAGGTGCACGCCTACGGGCTGTCCGAAGTGGCGCGCATAGAAGGCGAGATCACGCCCATCCTGGCGCCGCTGAACCTGCCGGGCAGTACGATAGGCGCCCGCATCACCGCACTGTCGCATGATGCGCGCTACAATTTTACCGACGACGATGCCGGACGCGCCAAGATACTCGACGGCTACCGCGCCCTGCTGGCGGACATGTGGACGCATCTGCCGGACCAGTTCTCGCTGCTGCCGCACCAGAAGCCGGAAGTGCGCGCGATACCCGCGTTCAAGGCGGAGACCTCGCCTGGCGCGTATTACGAGTCCCCGGCGCTGGACGGCACGCGGCCTGGCGTCTTCTACGTCAACCTGTCCCACCCGTCGGAGACGCAGAGCTGGGGCATGAAGACGCTTGCCTATCACGAGGGCATCCCCGGCCATCATCTGCAACTGACCATCGCCGCCGAGCAGAAAGGCGAGCCGACGTTCCGCCGCGTTCTCGGCTTCACCGCCTACCAGGAAGGCTGGGCGCTGTATTCGGAACGGCTGGGCTGGGAGATGGGGTTCGAGACCAACCCGCTCGATAACCTTGGCCGGCTGCAGGCGGAGTTGTTCCGCGCCGTGCGCCTGGTCGTCGATACCGGCATACACGCCAAGCATTGGACGCGCGACCAGGCGATCGCCTACATGACGGACAACACCGGCATGGGCACCAACGAGGTGCGCGCCGAAATCGAGCGATACGTGGTGATGCCGGGCCAGGCTTGTGCCTACAAGGTGGGGATGGCGCGCATCCTGAAGCTGCGCGACGAGGCGCGGGCGTCGCAGGGTGCCAGGTTCGACATCCGGGCGTTCCATAAGATGGTGACGGGAGCCGGGGCGATGCCGCTCGAGGTGCTGGAGGCTCGGGCGGCTTCCTGGGAACGTGGGTAAGGAAGCAGGGCCTTTTTTGGAAAAGAAGCCGACGACGCTGCGGCAGTCGCGCCGGTCCAGAAAGCACCCGACTGGTGCAAATGCGGGGGAGCAAAAGTTTTTTGGTCCTTTTTCTCAAGAAAGGACTGCTTGCTTTCTTTGAGGCAACCACAACGCGGCCCGTAATAGACACCCCGGATGCACGCCCTACTCGCCCACGCCTACCACCTGGCCCAGTACGGCCTGCACGTGCTGCTGCTGCCACTCTGGCGTCCACCCCTGGCGACCCTGGCCGTGGGGGCGCTTGGCCGCGTCGGCGTCCTGGCACGCAGCCGGCGTGGGGCGGCGCTCGTCGCCGGCTTCGCGGTCCTGGCAGGTTGGATGCTCATCCACCCGGCCTGGACCGCCTGGCCGCCGCCGCCGGTGGCGCGCCTGCCTGGCCTGGCGCTGATCCTTCTTGCCGAGGCCTGGATATTGCGGGCGGCGCGCCCGCACGCGGGCCGTCTGCTCACGCCCGCTACGGCGGCTTTGGCCGCCTGGTGGCTGCGCGGCGCACCTTCCGACGCCGGCGCCCTCCTGGACTGCATCCCCGTGTTCCTCGGTCTGGCGGGTGCCCTGCCCCTGGCGCGGCGGCTTGCGCGCGGCGATGACGGCCGGGGCAGCGCGGCGGCGGCGCTGCTCCTGGCCGTGGGCATCATGCTGGCCGGTGCGTCCGTCCATTGGGCGCGCGCGGCGGTGGTGCCGGCTGTGGCGGCCTTGGTGCTGCTTGGCGTGCCCGAGACGTCGGCCGCCTTGGCCGGCCTGATCGTGATGGTGGCCGCCGCCACCATCGTGGCTTCGGACCGGGGACGCCTGTTGCCGGTCGACGCGGCTTGCCTGGCGCCGCTGCTGGCCTGGCCGCTGGCCGTGCGGCTTTCAGGATGGAAGCGGAAGAGAAGGCAGGCAGGGTAGAAAGCAAGCAGTCCTTTTTTGAAAAAAAGGACCAAAAAACTTTTGCTTCCCCCGCATTTGCGACGTCCGGGCGCCTGCGGAAACACCGAAGCGGCTGAGACAGCGACAGGAGTAAAAGTTTTTTGCTTCTTTTTTTCAAAAAAGAAGGCCTTGCCTTCCTCGCTCTGGTGAGCGCCAAACGCGCGCCGCAAGCTGGCCTGCCCCCCTTGACTTGACCCGGCCCCCTCAACCTCCCATCACATCCACCGATGTCCCTCCTGCAATCGATGCGGCTGGTGCTGGCGCCGCCGCACCGGGCCGGGCAACCCTTCATCGCCGGCGCCGCCGCCGTGACCGTGGTGGGCCTGTTCACCGGCTATGGCGTGTTCTGGATCGGCCTGGCCGCCACCCTGTTCTGCCTGTATTTCTTTCGCGATCCGGAGCGCGTGGCGCCGCCGCGGCCGGGGCTGGTGGTCTCCGCGGCAGACGGGAAAGTGGTGTCCGTGCAGATGGCCACGCCGCCCGCGGAGCTTGGCCTGGGCCTGGCACCACGCTGGCGGGTGGCGACCTTCCTCTCCGTGCTGAACGTGCACGTGAACCGCGCGCCCGCGGATGGCACCATAACCCGCATCGCCTACCATGCCGGCCGCTTCCTGAACGCCAGCGTGGACAAGGCCAGCGAGGACAACGAGCGCAACGCTTTGGCCCTGAAACTGTCGGACGGCCGGGACCTGGCGGTAGTGCAGATCGCCGGGCTGATCGCCAGGCGCATCCTGTGCGACGTGCGCCAGGGCGACACGCTACGCGCCGGCGACCGCTTCGGCATCATACGCTTCGGCTCGCGCACGGACATCTACCTGCCGGTGGGCGTGGCGCCGCTGGTGGTGGTGGGCCAGACGATGGTGGGGGGCGAGACGGTGATCGCCACCCTGGCCTGACCATGGACCAGGCGCCCCGCCCCGCATTCCCGCAGCCGTTGGGGCGCCGACGGCGCCTGCGCCGCCGGCCGCGCTACAAGGGCCCGTCCTTCAACAGGATGATGCCCAACCTGCTGACCCTGCTCGGCCTGTGCGCGGGGCTGACCAGCATACGCTACGCGCTGGACGCGCGCTGGCAGGCCGCCGCCCTGGCCGTGGTGGTGGCCGCCATAATCGACGGTCTGGACGGCCGCCTCGCGCGCCTGCTTAAGGCCACCTCGCGCTTCGGCGCGGAGTTCGACAGCCTGTCGGATTTCTGCAGCTTCGGCATCGCACCTGCAATGATCCTCTACATCTGGGCGCTGCACGGCACAAACCGGTTCGCCTTCATGCCCTGCCTGATGTTCACCGTCTGCATGGCGCTGCGCCTGGCCCGCTTCAACGCGGCGCTGGAAACCAGCCCGAAACCCGCCTACGCGCAGAGCTTCTTCACCGGCGTGCCGGCTCCTGCCGGCGCCGGCGTGGTGCTCCTGCCGCTGTTCCTGTGGCTGGAGGCCGTGGAGCAAGGCTGGGTCCGTATGGCGGACGCGGCGCAGTACCCCGCCTTTGTCGCGGCCATGCTGGTCGGCACCTCGCTGCTGCTGGTCTCCACCCTGCCGGTCTGGAGTTTCAAGAACTTCAAGGTGCCTGCGGAGTATGTACTGGCGCTGCTGCTTGGCACCGGGTTCTTCGCCGCCTTGCTGGTGGCGGACCCGTGGCTGGCGCTTGCTGCGGCCGGGCTTATCTACGTGTTGATGCTGCCGTTCAGTGTGCGGAGCTTCCGGCGGTTGCGAGCTGAGGCGGAGGAGTAAGCAAGGCCTTCTTTTTTGAAAAAAAGAAGCAAAAAACTTTTACTACCCCGCATATGCGGCAGTCGGGTCTATCCTGACGCACCGAGGCGGCTGAGCAGCGTCAGTGACAAAAGTTTTTTGCTTCTTTTTCTCAAAAAAGAAGGCCTTCCTTTCTTCCCTCCTTAGGAGCGCACGAGATGACCTGGCTGGACGCACTAGACCTGGAAGGCCAGCTCAGCGCCGAGGAGATCGCCGTGCGCGATGCCGCGCACGATTACTGCCAGGGCAAGCTGATGCCAGGCATCGTCCAGGCAAACCGGCACGAAACCTTCGACCGCGGCATCTTCCGCGAGATGGGCGCGCTTGGCCTGCTCGGCCCCACCATCGAGGGCTATGGCTGCGCCGGCGTGAACCATGTGAGCTACGGCTTGATCGCGCGCGAGGTGGAGCGCGTCGACAGCGCCTACCGCTCGGCGATGAGCGTGCAGTCCAGCCTGGTGATGCACCCGATCCACGCCTTCGGCACCGAGGCACAGCGCGAGAAGTTTCTGCCCGGCCTGGCCAGCGGCGAGCTGGTCGGCTGCTTCGGGCTGACGGAGCCGGACCACGGCAGCGACCCGGGCAGCATGATTACCCGCGCGCGCGCCACGCCCGGCGGCTATAAGGTGTCCGGCGCCAAGATGTGGATCACCAACGCGCCCATCGCCGACGTGGCGGTGGTGTGGGCCAAGACCGATGACGGGGTGATACGCGGCTTCATCCTGGAGCGCGGGATGGATGGCTTCGAGACGCCGAAGATCGAGGGCAAGTTCTCGCTGCGCGCGTCGGTCACCGGCAGCATCATGATGGACGATGTGTTCGTCCCCGAAGCGAATTTGCTGCCGGGCGTGCGCGGCCTGAAGGGCCCGTTCAGCTGCCTGAACAAGGCGCGCTACGGGATTTCCTGGGGGGCGATGGGTGCGGCCGAGTTCTGCTGGGAGGCGGCGCGGCAGTACACGCTGGACCGCAAGCAGTTCGGCCGGCCGCTGGCGGCCAACCAGCTTGTGCAGCTGAAGCTGGCGGACATGCAGACGGAGATTGCACTTGGGCTGCAGGGCTCACTGCGCCTGGGCCGGCTGATGGACGAGCACAAATCGGTCCCCGAGATGGTCTCCCTGATGAAGCGCAACAATTGCGGCAAGGCGCTGGCGATCGCCCGCGTGTCCCGCGACATGCATGGCGGCAACGGCATCTCCGACGAGTATCACGTGATACGCCACGTGATGAACCTGGAAGCGGTGAACACCTACGAGGGCACGCACGACATCCATGCGCTGATACTCGGGCGCTGGCAGACGGGGTTGCAGGCGTTCCAGGCGGATGCGGCGGCGGCACCCGCGGCGATCGAGCGGAAGGCGGCGGCGGAGTAGGCGAAGGCAAGGCCTTCTTCTTTAACAAAAAGAAGCAAAAAACTTTTGTTCGGGCTGTCGCGGACTCTACTGCCGACGCGAACCCGCCAGCGGATCAGTGGCGGTCTGGCGTGAACGCTGCGTGCGGCCCGAAGGATCAGGACGGGTTATGACCGAGGAGAAGAGTCTCCTCCGCGGCGCCTGCTACTGTCGCGCCGTCACATACGAAGTGCGGGACGTTTTCGAGTATGCACTCTACTGCCATTGCGGCGAGTGCCGCCGGAGAACCGGAGCCGCCTCCAAGCCATTCGCCGGGGCGCCGATGGGCGCCCTGAACATCACAGCCGGGCGCGAGGCGGTTCTGCGGCTTGGGGGGGCCAACGGACATCACGCCAGTTGCGGCAGATGCGGCTCGCTCCTCTACTCGCTGGTGAGGAACGGCGCATATGTGCACGTCAGTCTGGGCACCTTGATCGATACGCCGACGATCAGCCCGACCGCGCACATTTTCGTCGGATCCAAGGCAACATGGGATGTAATCTGCGACGATCTCCCGCAATGGGGCGCGTTCCCGCCGTCTTAGCTTGAAACAAGATGGGGGTCTGGGGCCTCAAGGCCCCAGCTTGGCTTGGGGCAGAGCCCCAACCTTGCCTACCGTCCAACCAGGCGCCGAACATCAGGCGCCTCCGCCTCCCGCTGCAACAGCGCCACCGCCGCCTCCAACCCCAGAACCTCCTGCCCGTCGCTACCCAGCCGCCGCAGCGCCACGCTCCTCTGCTCCGCCTCCCGCCGCCCGACCACCGCCAGCACAGGCACGTGCGCCAGGCTGTGCTCGCGCACCTTGGCGTTGATCTTCTCGTTGCGCGTATCCGCGCGCGCCTCCATGCCGCCGGCGCGCAGGGCGGCCGCCACTTCCTCGGCGTAATCGCCGGCGTCCGACACGATGGATGCGACCACCACCTGCACGGGCGCCAGCCAGAGCGGGAAGCGGCCGGCGTATTGCTCGATCAGTATGCCCAGGAAGCGCTCGAAGCTGCCCAGTATCGCGCGGTGCAGCATCACCGGGCGGTGGCGCGCGCTGTCCTCGCCCACGTATTCCGCGTCCAGCCGTTCGGGCAGCACGAAATCCACCTGCAGCGTGCCGCATTGCCAGTCGCGGCCGATCGCGTCGCGCAGCACGAATTCCAGTTTCGGGCCGTAGAACGCACCTTCGCCGGGGTTCAGCTCGTATTCCACGCCGGCCATGGCGCAGGCTTCGCGCAGGGCGGCTTCCGCGCGGTCCCACACCGCATCCTCGCCGGCGCGCGTGTCCGGCCGGTCGGCGAATTTTATCCGGAATGAATCGTAGCCGAAATCGGCATACACCGAGCGCAGCAGCTCGACGAAGCGCGCCGTCTCGCCGGCGATCTGGTCTTCGGTGCAGAAGATGTGCGCGTCGTCCTGGGTAAATCCGCGCACGCGCATGATGCCGTGCAACGCGCCCGAGGGTTCGTAGCGGTGGCACGCACCGAACTCCGCCATGCGCATTGGCAGTTCGCGGTAGCTGCGCAGGCCGTGACGGAAGATCTGCACGTGGCACGGGCAGTTCATCGGCTTCAGCGCAAGCGTTTTCTCCTCGTCCTCCACGGTGGCGATGAACATGTGCTCGCGGTATTTCTCCCAGTGCCCGCTGCGCTCCCAAAGCGAGCGATCGACAAGCTGCGGCGTGCGCACTTCATCGTAGCCGGCTGCGTCCAGCCGGCGGCGCATGTAGTCCTCCACCGTGCGATACAGCTTCCAGCCTTTCGGGTGCCAGAAGATGCTGCCCACCGCCTCTTCCTGTATGTGGAACAGATCCATCTCGCGGCCGATGCGCCGGTGGTCGCGCCGCTCCGCTTCTTCGAGCTGGTGTAGATGCGCATCCAGCTCCTTCTGGTCCCGCCACGCAGTGCCATAGATGCGCGTCAGCATCGCGTTGCGGTGGTCGCCGCGCCAATACGCGCCGGCCACCTTCATCAGCTTGAATGCACCACCAATATCGCCGGTGTCGCGCATGTGCGGGCCGCGGCACAGATCCAGCCACTCGCCCTGGCGATAGATGGTGATCGTCTCGGTCCCGGGCAGGTCGCGTATCAGCTCGGCCTTGTAGCGCTCGCCGCGCGCCTCGAAGAACGCGATCGCCTCGTCACGGTCCCACACCTCGCGCACGAACTTCGCGCGCCGCGCCACGATCTCGCGCATGCGTGCCTCGATGGCCGGGAAATCCTCCGGGCGGAACGGCTCGTTGCGGGCGAAATCGTAATAGAAGCCGTTCTCGATGGACGGTCCGATCGTCACCTGCGTGCCGGGGTAGAGCGACTGCACCGCCTCGGCCAGCACATGCGCGGTGTCGTGTCGTATCATCTCGAGCGCTTCGGGGTCGCGCCTGGTGATGAACACCACGCTGGCGTCGGCCTCGATGCTGCGCGAGAGGTCGGTCGTGCGGCCGTCCACCTTCATCGCCAACGCGGCCTTGGCCAGGCCCGGGCCGATGGCGGCGGCAATGTCGGTGCCGGTCACCGCGGCCTCGAAGCGGCGGATCGAGCCGTCGGGCAGGGTGATGTTCGGCATGGGGGCGGCGCTCCGGGGTTTGGGGCGCTTTCTATGGCGGCAGGAAGGCAAGGAAGGAAGGCCTTCTTTTTTGAAAAAAAGAAGCAAAAAACTTTTGATCCCTGTCGGCGGGCGCTGACACAGCCGCCGACAGGGACCAAAAGTTTTTGGTCCTTTTTTTCAAAAAAGGACTGCTTGCCTTGCCTTCTTCTGCGCCCCCGCCTCATCAAGCCTTACCTGCGCCCGCCTGAGCGAAGCCCGATGCACGAGCGCCTCCCGCTCCTCCTGCAGCGTGCACACCGCCTCCAGCGCGCCCTCCGCCGCCTGCAGCCTGGCCGAAGCTGCGTCCCGCTCCCGTGCGGCGGCTTCCATCTTCGCCGTGTGGCTTCGGACCATCGCGGCCGAGCGCGGCAGCCAGCTTGCGAATGCGGTGGCCAGAAGCTGCTGGTCCTGCGCCGCCGTCGCCTGCCTTGCCTCCTCTGCCGGCGCCTGCCTCGCCTGTTGCAGCGCCGCCTCCGCCTCGCGCTCGGCGCGCAGAGCGTCCGCCAGGCCCCGCTTTGCCGCGGTGGCTTGCAGGCGGCGCAAGCGGGCCAGGGTGGCGAGCGTGTCGGCCATGTAGGCGCGCTAGCCCAGCCTGGCCGGCGCGCCGATGGCGGCCCGCAGGGCGGCGAAGCTCGCCTCGATGCTGGTGGGTTCGTGGCGGCCCTGGCTCAGCACGGCCTCGATGCGCGGCACCGCCAGCAGGGCGGCATCCAGCGCCGGGTCCGCCCCTGGCTTGACGGCGCCGAGCCGCACCATGTCCGCCATCTCCGCGTGCAGCGCCAGCATGGCGCGGGCCTGGCGCACCAAAGCGGTCTGCGGCGGCGAGAGGCACCCGGCGGCGGCGCGCGACAGCGAGCGCGCCACGTTGACGGCGGGGTAGCGGCCGCCCTCGCCGATGCGGCGGTCCAGGACCACGTGGCCGTCCAGTATGCCACGCACAGCGTCGGCCACCGGCTCGTCGTGGTCGTCGCCTTCCACCAGGACGGTGAACAGGGCGGTGATCTGGCCGGCGGTGCCGTCCGCCAGCACGGGGCCGGGGCCGGCGCGTTCCAGCAGGCGCGGCAACTCGGCGAACACGCTGGGCGGGTAGCCGCGCGTGGCGGGCGGCTCGCCGGCGGCCAGGCCGATCTCGCGCAGCGCCAGGCAGAAGCGGGTGACGCTGTCCATCAGCAGCAGGACGGATTTGCCCTCGTCGCGGAAATGCTCGGCTACCGTCAGCGCGGTGTAGGCGGCCTCGCGTCGCAGCAGCGGCGGCGCGTCCGACGTGGCGACTACGACCACGGAGCGCGCCAGGCCGTCCGGGCCCAGATCGTCCTCGATGAACTCGCGCACCTCGCGGCCGCGCTCGCCCACCAGCGCCAGCACGATCACGTCCGCTTCGGTATGGCGCGCCAGCATGGACATCAGCGTGGACTTGCCCACGCCGGAGCCGGCGAACAGGCCGAGGCGCTGGCCGGTGCGGCAGGTGGTGAAGCAGTTCAGCACGCGCACGCCCAGGTCGATCGGCGGGCCGAGGCGGGCGCGGCTGATGGCTGGCGGCGGGCTGCTACGCACCGGGCGCGCCACCGGGCCGCGCGGCAGGGGCGCGCCGCCATCGGCCGGCTGGCCCAGCGGGTCTATCACCCGGCCGAGCCAGGCGTCGCACGGCGCCAGGCTGGCACCCTGGCCACACCCGGCCTGCGGCAGGGCGGCGGCGTGCACGCGGGCGCCGGCGCCCAGCCCCAGCGTCTCTCCGAACGGCGCGGCCGTCAGGCTCTGCGCGGTGGCAGAGAC